>JBCCTH010000167.1:0-6393 GCA_039198835.1 Pseudomonadota bacterium
AGCACGCGCCCTGAAATATCGACCCCGTCGCCTGTGACGAGCGAGCCCGAGATCAGCCAATCGGAATTGTCGCCGGACAGGCCCGAGGAGGCGGTGAAATCGTTATCGCCCGAAAACCGCTCAACGCGGCCCAGCGTGAGCGCGCTATCCCAGCCCATGGGGCCCTTGCGGCGCCAAGTGAGACCGATATCCGCGCGCAGCCCCATTTCCACCCGGTCTTGGCCGGGAAACCTGTTGAGATCAAAAAGATTGCCTTCGTCGAACTCGACGCGCGTGCTGGCTTCATTGGGCAAGGTCGCTGCGCTGGCGTCTGAAAAGGCGAGCTGGATATGCGGCTCAAGAACGTTGAGCGCGCCGGTTTCACTCAGCCGCGCCAAGGGCCAGCGCAGCCCGATCGCCGCCGCGCCACGGCCGCGGGTGAGGCTCTCATCGAAGGCGGGATCTTTGGTGAGCAAAAAAAGATCGGCGGCGGCTTGAGCCTTGGTCTCGAAGACAAAACCGTGCCGCAAAAGAAAGCTGCGCCGCCAATCGATTTCAAGCCCGAGGCGGGCGCGATCGAGGCCGTCAGAGACGCCATCGGCATCGGCATCGGCGGTTGATGTCGAGCCGCGATAATGGGCCTGAAAATCGAATGTCGCCAATCCATAGGCCCCAAGGCGCGCGGCGTGGCGCGCATCAAAGAGGAGTGCGGGGAAGGTATCCGTGCCTTCACCGTCTCGAAGGCTGCGAATGCCGACCAATTCAATGAAGGTGTCATCACCCGCGCGGGTGCGCGCGAGCGACAGCGCAGTGTCGAGCCGGTCTTTGTCGGAATAGTCGTAATCCGAGAGGTAGCCGCGGTCGCTTTCCTGTTCGACGTCAAAGCGCAGTGTATAGCCCCGCGCGACATCAAACACGCCCTCTCCCAGGATCCCGATTTCGATGTCGTCGCCGGTTATCTCATCATCGCTCACGAAGACATCGAAATCGATATCGCCCGCCTGAAAGGCCTGCCGGTAGCGCAGTTCAACGGTGCGCGTTTTGGTCGTCAGAAACGGGGTGACCGTCAGGTCCGCATGATCACCCAAAACAAAAAAGTAGGGTATCTTGACGCCCCATCCCAAGAGGCTCGACGTTTCAAAAACCGGGAAAAGCACGCCAGAGGCGCGCTCGAGCGTCGGGTCGGGCAGCCGCAGATGGGGGGTATAAAGCACGGGCACGCCCATGACGCGAAGCTGGGCTTCATCAAAATAAAGCTGCCGCTCTTCGACATCGTGGATCACACGCTTGGCGCGGATCTGCCAGAGCGGGGGGCGTCCGCTCTCGCAGACATGGCATGATGTCGCCGCGACCCGGTACCCTTGGGTGAACCGCCCTTCGATGCGCTGCATTTCAACGGCTACAAGCTGTAGTTGCTGGTCAAGGACAAGGCGTGCGCCCTTGAGAATGCCGTTTTGCAGACCCTCCGAAAGCGCGGCCTGATCGGCCAGGATCACCGTGCTTTCGCCATCGCGCAGCTCGATGGGCCCTTCGATCAGGAGCGTACCGCCCGCGCCGTCATAGCTGATGCGACTGGCGCGCACCCGCGTTGTGCCCTGGAAAATCTCGACATTCCCCTCAGCGCGCAGCACACGATCTTCGCCCACGCTCACACGGTCAGCGATAAGCGTCGCGGCGTCTTGCGCCACGAGAAAAGACGGCACCACCAAAAGGCACGCGAAAAGGAAAAACCGCGCCGTCATCCGTCTTCCAGATGCAAGAGAAGCCCGAGGGCCAGCCCAATCGCGCCAAGCGGCGGCGCCCATGCTGCGAGTAGGATCGGCATTTGACCGTTCTCACCGAGAATTTGGGCAAAATTGCGAATGAAGTAGAGCGCGAAGCCGAGCATGATCGCATAAAGCACCATGAGCCCGGTATTGCTGACGCGGGTATGGCGCATCGTGAAGCCCGCGCCCACAAGCAGCATGGCCACCAGAAAGATCGGAAGCGCGAGCTCCATCTGAAACCAGACCGCATGGCGGCGCGCCGAAAAGCCCGCGCCGTCTAGCTGGGCGATAAAGGCGGGAAGCTCCCAGATGGGGATCGCCGAGGGCGTGCCGAAGCTGTCGCGGATGCCGTCGCGCGTGAGGGTCGAGGGGACGCTGAGCGTCGCGAAGGCCTGGGCAGATTGCTCGGGGTTGGGCGCAGAGGATAACGGCCAGACCTTTGCCTCGCGCAAAACCCAGTTGCCGCTTTCAAGGGTGGCGTTGCGCGCCTCAATGCGCCGCGTCGGCGCGCCATCGGGCGCAAATGACATGAACGTCACCGATTGAAGCGTCGTCCCATCAAGATTTGAATTCAGCGCCCGGATCACCGTCTGGCCCTCTGGCCCGCCCTGACGCAGCCAAAGCCCTTCATCGGAGATCGAAAGGATCGATGCCGTGCCCTCATTGATCTGGTTTGATCGGCTTTCATATTCCTTCGACATCGCCGCCACGAGCGGATTAAAGACCATAATCGCCACAAGCCCGATCAAAAACGCCACAACCATGGGCGCGTAAAGCGACCGCAGCGCTGAGCGCCCCGAGGCCCGCGCAACGACAAGCTCAGATGAGCGCGCCATCGAGATCAGCAGCGTGAGCGTGGATATGATGACGAGGAGCGGCATCAGGCGGTAAAACCCAACCGGCGCTGAAAGCAAGGTGAGCTGGACGATCTCGCCAAAGCCCACATCCGCGCCGGCGAAGCGCCGCACCTGCTCGGTCAGATCAAACAGGATCGCAAGGCCAAAGAAGACCGCGAAGATCGCCAGGAATGTCTTCAGGAAACGCAGGCCGAAATATCGATGCAGCGTCATGGCGCACCTTCGGCGGTGGCTTTCGGGCGTCGGCGCACCCGGTCTGCATAGCGCAGGCACCCAAACGCGATGGAAAGCCCTATCACGCTCGGGAGATACGCGAAGGGCCATTGGCGATGGTCGCTCAAAATGCGCTCTGCGGCCACCCCTTCAAGCGCCTTGAGAAAGACGAGGATGATCACCGCCGCCACGATCTGTTTCCAGATGCCAAAGCGGCTGAAGCCCGCTGACATGAGGATCGAAAACGCAACGAGCGCCGCCACGAGCGGAAAAAGCGGCTGAGAGAGCCGTTCATGGGCTTCTTGCGCAAATGCGTTTCGGCCTTGCCCGGTGCGTTCAAAGGCGCGTGCGGTTGGGTTCAGAAGCGCCCATGTGCTGAGCTCGCGCAGCGCCGGTTTGCGCGCATCGCTGGGGTCAACGAGCGAGGCGATATCAATAACGAGGTCATTGAAATTGGTGACAAAGAGCGTCTGGTTTTCGGCGTTGAGCGTTTGCGACATCCCATCGATCATCACGAGCCGCGGGCCTTCATCTGTGCGGACCAGAAAGGCGCGCTCGGCCGTGAAAATCTGATCGCGTTGGCCGGGCCGGGCCTCGGCGAGAAAGACATCGAGCAGCTCGCCATTCTCTGTGATGTCGCGCAAGTAAAGTGTCGAGCCGCGACCGGGATGTGTAAACGTGCCTTCTCTGAGAAGACGGCCGGTGACATTGGCGCTGACTTCGGCCTGCCGTATCGCCAAGCGCTCTTGGGAGACCGGCACGAGAAAGTGCATCAGAACCGCCATCATCAGCGATGTGGAGAGGCCAAAGAAAACGACGGGCCGCGCCATGCGGCGCGCGCTGTAGCCGGTCGTTTGCATCACGGTCAGCTCGCTTTCCGCCGACATCCGGTTGGTGACGTAAAGGACCGCTGAAAAGGCCGCTATCGGCAGCACCAGGCGCACGAGATTGGGGAGCGTCAGCGCCGAGAATTCGAGAAAAACCAAAGCTGTCTGCCCGTCAGCAATGAGCCGATCAAAGAGAATAACCGCCTGGTTCACCCAGTAGACGAGCACGAGCAGGAGCGCGAAAAACCCAAAGAGCTGTAGGCATTGCGACAGCATATATCTGTCAAACCGCGCCATGCCGATCCTGCCTCATCTTCCTTCGTTATCCACAAGCTAGCCCATTTTGCGCCCCCGTGAAAGAGAACTCAAACGAAGCGCGCCGCGCTCTCTGGCCATTGCCAAACGCCAGCGCTAGGGTCAGCGCGCAGGCGCAAGGAGCACGATGATGACACCCCCTTTGAGTTTTGAGTTTATCGAAACAGACCTCGACCAGATCGAGCCTTTCGAAGGTCAGATCGCGGTGTTTGTTGAGCCATCGGGCAAGCTTGACCAAACAGCGCGCCGTGTGAACCGGCTGACCAAAGGCGCGCTCGAGAGGTTTGCCGAAAGTGAGGCTTTCGCGGATATGTCGCCCGGCGATGCGCGCGAATTGGCTTATCCTGCCGGGCTTGCGGCAACGGGCGTGATTGTGGCCAAGCTTGAGCGACGTCCGGAGATCGCGCAGGCGCGCAAGGCAGGGGCCGCGATTGGCAAAGCAAAGGGCAAGGGGGCGCTTCTCTTGCTTGCTGGCAACATCCAGAAGACGGCCGCGATCATCGAAGGCGTGGTTCTTCGCGCATACCAGTATGTCGAGATGAAAAGCGAACCGGGCGAGCCGGCGGGGGGTGTCACTGTCATGTGTTCAAAGCCTGCCGATGTATCGGCGGCGGCGGCCGCGCCCCTTGCTGTCGCCGAAGGCGTGTTTTTCACACGTGATCTCACGAACGCGCCCGCCAATCATCTGACAACGGTGGCGTTCGCGGACGCGCTTTTGGAGCTGCGCGAGATCGGTCTTGAGGTCGAGGTGCTCGACGAGCCCGAACTCGAAACACTCGGCATGCGCACGTTGCTGAGCGTCGGGCAGGGGTCTTCTGCACCCTCGAAGGTCGTTGTGATGCAATGGAAGGGCGGCGGCGATGAAGCGCCCTTCGCGCTGGTTGGCAAAGGCGTTGTCTTCGACACGGGCGGCATTTCGCTCAAACCCGCTGGTGGCATGGAAGACATGACGATGGATATGGGCGGCGCGGGCGTCGTTGCGGGCGCGATGAAAGCGCTCGCGCTGCGCAAGGCAGGCGCGAACGTGGTGGGCCTCGTCGGGCTCGTTGAAAACATGCCCGGGCCCGATGCCACGCGGCCCGGCGATGTGGTGACGTCAATGAAGGGCGACACTGTGGAGATCATCAACACGGATGCTGAAGGGCGGCTCGTTCTCGCCGACGTGCTTTGGTACACGCAAGAGCGCTTCAAGCCCTGCGGGATGATCAACCTGGCCACGCTCACGGGGGCGATCATCATCGGGCTCGGCCATGAGATGGCGGGGGTGTTCTCGAACAGTGACCAGTTGAGCGAGAAGTTTTTGACCGCCGCCGGTGAAGAGGGTGAAGGCGCATGGCGGATGCCGCTCGCACCAGCCTATGACAAGCAGCTCAAAAGCCAGATCGCCGATATGAAGAATGTGGGCGGCCGACCGGCCGGATCGATCACAGCGGGCCAGTTTCTTCAGCGCTTCGTGCTCGATGAGACGCCTTGGGCCCATCTTGATATCGCGGGTGTGGCCTCGGTGAAATCAGAGACCTCCTTCGCCCCCAAAGGCGCGACCGGGTGGGGCGTGCGCGCGCTCAATCGGCTCATCGCCGATCACTACGAAAGCGCATGAGCACGGCGCGCTTTTATCACCTGACGCAGAGCAGCGTCGATCAGACGTGCCGCATGCTCCTTGAAAAAGCGCTCGCGGCGCGGTGGCGCGTGGCGGTGCGGGGCACAGACCTTGAACGGCTCAAATGGCTTGATGAAAAGCTCTGGCTCGGGCCGGATGAGGGGTTTTTGCCCCACGGGATCGCAGGCGGCCCCCATGATGGCGCCCAGCCCGTGCTGCTCACCACCGGTGAGGCCGCCAATGCGCCGAACTGCCTGATGAGCATCGACGGCGCAGAGATCTTGGCCGAGGAGGCGCGGGACAAAGACCGCGTTTTCATTCTGTTTGATGGCGGCGAGGAAGCGGCGGTGGCGCGCGCGCGGGTACAATGGAAATCCCTGACGCAAGCCGGGGTCGCGGCGCAATACTGGGCGCAAGAGGGGGGCCGTTGGACCCTGAAAGCTGAAAAGCCTGAAAGCTGAGACCTTGAAGCGCGGCAGGCCCGCGATTTCTTGAAAAGAAATCGGCCCGGAAATTTTCAATTTCCGGTGCGCTGGCCGTCAACGAATGAGCGTTAGTCTTCCATCCTGGATCTGAAGCGTCTCAAATCGGTTGAGATAGCTCATCCCGAGGAGCGATGTGGTCATCTGACCGCTATTGACCGAGGCGCGCACCCGTTCATCCCGGAACGCACCGAGCTCGACGCGCTCAAGTGTCACGCGCGCGATATCGACGGGGCCATTGGCCGTCATCGCCTGCCCGAAGAACGGAAGATTATCCACGTCGAGCCCAACGCGGCGCGCATCGGCATCTGAAAGCACAACATCGGTCGCGCCGGTATCGACGACAAAATCCAC
>JBCCTH010000168.1:0-6320 GCA_039198835.1 Pseudomonadota bacterium
CCGCAAAGCGCGCCGCGCTAGTCTTTTTTCTCGGCGATAAGAAGTCCATTGCCTCCCATGGTGATCTTATCTCTGCTGATTGCAACCTCGCGATCCAAAAGAGGGCTGATCGGGTAGGGCAGCTTCGCTTTTGAAGCTTTTTTCGACAGATTAAAGAGACAAATCACCTTCTCACCGCGCTCAAACCCGATAATCGGGTCAGGAAGGTCCAAGAAACGTTGCTCGCCCAGACGCAGATCATCGCGGCTCTCGCGCAGCTTGATCATATTGCGATAAAAGTTGAGCACGCTCTCGGGATCATCTTCCTGTTGATCAACGGCGCGCGCACGGGCGGGCTCTTTCACCGGCAGCCATGTCTTATTGGCAACCGAAAAGCCCGCATTCGGAGCTGATTTCACCCAGGGCAGCGGCGTGCGATTGTTGTCGCGGCCCACAGGCTCGGGCCAGTAGGCGATACCTTGCACATCGGTCAGCTCTTCGAAGTCAAGCTCGGTGTCGATGAGGCCGAGCTCTTCGCCCTGATAAAGGCAGGCGGAGCCCCGCAAACACAAAAGCAGCGCCGCTGATTGCTTGGCGATCGCGTCTTGGCTCTTGGCATGGGGCATAAACCGCCCGGCATGGCGCGGGACATCATGGTTTGAAAAAGCCCAGCAGGGCCAGCCATCCGGCGCGCCGGTAAAGAACGCCTCCAGGCGCTCGCGAAAATGATCGGGCGTGTAGTCTGGCCCAAGCAGTTCAAACGAATAGGCCATGTGAAGCCGCTTGGCGCGCGTATACTGGCCCATCAACGCGATGGAATTGTGATTGTCGCCCACTTCGCCCACGGTCGTGCGCGCGTCGTATTTATCCATCAACGTCCGGATCCGCTCAAGGAAGCCGAGGTTCTCGGGCTGGCTCTTGGAAAAGAGGCAATATTGCATGTCCACCGGCTTTGCCGCGTCCGGGCCCCAGGGCAGGTGATTGGCGGGGTTGTCGCGCAAAAGCGCATCGTGAAAATAGTAATTCACCGTATCAAGCCGGAAGCCATCGGCCCCGCGCTTGAGCCAGAACTCCATGCATTTGAGATGGTAATCCTGCACATCCTCGTTGTGGAAGTTCCAATCCGGCTGCGAGCTCAGGAAATTGTGCATGTAATATTGCTTGCGGCGCGTGTCCCATGTCCAGGCGGGGCCGCCGAAGACACTCATCCAGTTCGAGGGCGGTGACCCATCGAGCTTGGCATCGGCCCAAACGAACCAATCCGCTTTGCGGTTCTTCCGGTCTTTGCGGCTTTCTTCAAAGAACGGGTGCTGATCGGAGGCATGCGAGATGACCTGATCGACGATCACCTTGAGACCGAGCGCATGGGCGCGCGCGAGCATGGCGTCAAAATCATCCATGTCGCCGAAGAGTGGGTCGATATCGGTGTAATCGGAGACATCATAACCCATGTCCTTCATCGGCGATGTGAAGACGGGCGAAAGCCAGATCGCATCAACGCCGAGCGAGGCCACATGATCAAGCCGCTCTGTGATGCCCTTGAGATCGCCGATCCCGTTGCCGGTTTTGTCCATGAAAGATCGCGGATAAATCTGGTAGGTCACCGAGCCGCGCCACCAATCGTCTTGATTTGCCAAGATCTTTCTCCCTTTGCTGAGCCAGACCGTTGAGATGCGCGGGTCCTTGCTTGGGCCAGAGGCTTGCGCGTTGCATTGTAACGCCCGCCGTGCTTTTGCCCCTACGCGCACCATTTCATCGGTGAGATGTCAATGTTTGTCCTTGTTCGCCCCGCCTTTTGGATCATGGCTTTGGCCGTTTTGGTTCTCGCGCGGCCGCTCGCGGCGCAATCGGGCGAGGTGCGTGTCAGCCCGCCCAATGAGGCCGTGGCTGAAAGGCTGCGCGGCGAGGCGCTTGTGCTCGGGGCCGATGAAACGGCGAGCGCGGGCGATATCATCGCGACAGCAAGGGGCGACTACGAGCGCTTGATTGCCGCGCTTTATGACGAAGGCTATTTCGGAGCGCGCGTCTCAATCCGTGTAGCCGGGCGCGAGGCTTCAACGTTGAGCGCGTTTCGCCCGCCGCCTGCGACCGGCCCGGTGATCATTGATGTCGATCTGGGGCCGCGGTTCACCTATGGGCGCGCAGAAATCGCGCCGCTTGCGCCTGATGCAAGCCAAGTAGAAGGGTTCGCGCCCGGAGAGCCCGCGAGCACGGGCGCGATCCGCGCGGCGGCGCGCGGCGCGGTCGAAGACTGGCGCGGAGCTTCCCACGCCAAGGCGCGCATCACCGGCCAGGAGATCGTCGCGCGCCATGGCCCGGGCGAGCTTGACGTTGTGTTGCGCATCTCGCCGGGCCCTGCGCTCACGTTCGGCGATCTTGTCATCCCCTCTGATACACCGGTCCGCGCCGAGCGTGTGCGCAAGATCGCGGGCCTGCCCACGGGCGCGCCCTTCACGCCCGAGGCCGTTGAGACAGCCCGCGCGCGGCTTGTGTCAACGGGCGCATTCAGCTCTGTCGTTGCGCGCGAAGCACAAACCCCAGGACCCGCTAACACGCTCGACATCGCGCTCGAACTTGAGGCCGCCAAGCCGCGCCGCCTGGGTTTTGGGGCCGAGATCGATAGCACGGACGGCCTGTCGCTCGAGGCATTCTGGCTCCACCGGAATTACTTCGGCGGCGCGGAACGGTTGCGCTTTGATGCCAGCGTCAGCGGCATCGCGGGCAGTTCCGGCGGCGTCGATTATGCGCTGGGCATGCTTTTGCGTGTCCCCGGCTTTCGCCGCGCCGATGACACGCTCGAATTCAGCGCAGCCCTCGAACGTCTCGACGAGCCAAATTTCGAAGAAAGGCTCTTTGAAGTGGGAGTGCGCCGGGCACGGCAGGTGAGCGAAACGCTCACCGTGGGCGCGCAGATCGGGTTTCGGTTTTCGGAGTCCACCGACAGTTTCGGAACGCGCGAATTCTCCCATGTGATCTTGTCAGCCGATGCCGTGCGCGATCTGCGCGATGATCCGCTTAATCCGCGCGAAGGCGTTTATGGCGCTTTAGAGCTCAAGCCCTTCATCGGCGTGGGAGATAGCCAATCAGGCATCCGCGCCACCGGCGATTTTCGCGCTTATCGTGCCTTGGGCGCGCGCAGCGTCATCGCCGGGCGTGCGCTCTTTGGGTCGGTCATGGGGGCTGATCTTGTCGATATCCCGCCTGACTTTCTGTTTTATTCCGGTGGCGGCGGCTCAGTGCGTGGGCAGGCGTTTCAATCATTGGGGGTGCCAAACGGCTCATCGACCACCGGCGGGCGAAGCTTTGGCGGCCTCTCGCTTGAACTGCGCCGCGACATCACTGAAACCCTAAGCGTCGTGGGGTTTGTCGATTATGGATATGTCGCCGAGGGCGCGAGCTTTGAACGCGGGCGTGATCATGCCGGGGCGGGGATCGGGGTGCGCTATAACACGGCGCTCGGGCCGCTGCGCGTCGATCTCGGCGTGCCGCTCGGTGATCCGAGCGACGGCACGACGCGCTACGGCCTCTATATCGGGTTGGGGCAATCGTTTTGAGGCTCTTCTTGGCTCTTGCCCTCTGGCTCATGCCGGTCTTTGCGGCGGCGCAAAGCGCGCAGATCGCGCGCTTGCTGGAAAACCAGCTTTCCAACGAAGAGCGCAAAGTCGAGATCACTGGATTTGAAGGCGCGCTCACCGCGCGTGCCACGATCGACCGGATCCGCGTTTCAGATGCGCAGGGCGTTTGGCTTGAGGCGCGCGGCTTGCTCCTTGATTGGAACCGCGCCGCGCTTCTCGCTGGCCGGCTTGACGTGCGCGCGCTCACTGCCGAGCAGATCAGCCTCTTGCGCGCGCCGCAAAGTGCCGGGCCGCAACTTCCAAGCGAAGAGGCATCGGGCTTTCGGATCCCCGATCTGCCGGTTGCCGTCGCGCTTGATCGCCTCGAAATCGGGCGGCTTCGCCTTGGCGAAAGCCTCCTTGGCGTGCCTCTTGAAGCGCGGCTCGCGCTCTCTGCGCGCCTTGACGGCGCGGCTTTGGCACTTGCGCTTGAAGCCGAGCGGATCGACGGCCAGCCGGGGCGCGCTGAGCTAGACTTTTCCTATGCCAATGAGAGCGACACGCTCACCGTGCGCGTTGATGTGAGCGAGCCCAGGGGCGGGGTCGTGGCGCGGGCGCTCTCTCTACCGGGGCTGCCCTCTGTCGCGCTCAGCGTCGCGGGCGCAGGGCCGCTCGATGGCTTTGTCGCCCAAGTGGCGCTCGATACAGACGGGGCTGAGCGCTTGGCGGGGCAGGTGACACTTGCGGGCCGTGAGGCCGGCCCGCGCGCATTCGAGGCCGCGCTTGCAGGCGATATCCGCGCGCTTCTCCCCGAGACCGAACGCGCCTTCTTTGGCCCGGAGACGCGGCTCATCGCGCGCGGGCAAAGGGCAGCGGACGGGGCTATTGACCTTGAGCACCTCGAAGTTTCAGCCGATGCATTCATGTTGACAAGCCAGGCGGCGCTCGATGCGTCAGGCGCGCCGCTGCGCCTTGATCTTGAAGCCGCGCTCACGCAGGGCACGCGGCTGAGATTGCCGGGCACCGATATCACACTGGCGCGCGCTGATATGACCTTTGGTTTTGACGCATCAGTTTCCGATGAATGGCTTTTTGATCTCGAGGCACGCGATGTGGAGAACGGGCAGGTCGCGATTGCGTCGCTTGGCGTCGATGCCCAAGGGCGCTTGCGGTCTGCGCGCTCGGCGCGGGGCGCGCCGCCGCTTTCCGGCGCTTTTATCGCCAGCGCGCGCGGCGTGGAGATCGCCGATGATGCGGCGCTGTCAGAGGCTTTGGGCGCAGACATAACGCTCGCCTCCGAGTTCGACCTTGATGAGGAAAACACGCTCACGCTCACAAACATCGCGGGCTTTGCGCGCCATGTGTCGCTGACCGGCGCGGCGCGTCTCGCGCCTGCGGGTGGCCGCGCGGCCATGGATGGGGCGATCAGCCTGAGCGCGCCTGATCTTTCACCCTTTTCAAATCTCGCCGGGCTTCCGCTCGAGGGGGCAATCGCGGCGGATCTGTCCTTCGAGGCCGAGCTTCCCGGGGGTGCTGCGCGGGTCGCGCTGCGCGGCCAGACGCGCGCGCTTGATCTCGGCGTTGCGCAACTTGCGCCGATCCTGAGCCCTGAGAGCAGCCTCAATGTGGCCCTTGCCCGAGACACGGGCGGCACGCGCATCGAGCGCTTCGAGCTTGTGAACCCCGAGCTCACAGCCTCACTGAGCGGGGCGCTCAATGCCAGCGATGGCGCGGTCGAACTCAGCGCGCGTTTGCGCGAGATCGGCGTTTTCAACGATCTTGTGGCAGGGCCTCTCGATCTCAATCTGACCGTGAGCGATTTGCAGGGAAGCCGCACGCTGAAGGGCGCCTTCGAGACCAGTTTTGGCCTTTTGGCGGTCGTCTCAGGGGCGCTGAGTGGCCCGCTGCCTGGCCTGAACCTGCGCGCGAGCCTGGACGACACGCAGCGTTTTGTTCCTCAGCTTTCTGGCGTGACAGCCCTTGCCGCCGATATTGATCTCGCCCCCGATGGCGCTGAAAGTGCCCCTGAGATAAGCGCGCTTTTGTCAGCTTCTCCTGGTGTTGAAATGCGCGTGTCCGGCCCCCTCGCGGGCCCGGACCAGGCCTTCGACGTCGTTGCAACCGTGGCGGAGATGTCGAATTTTGTGCCGATCCTCGCGGGCCCCGCGGAACTCAAGGCAAAGGTGAGCGAGTTGAGCGAAAGCCCGCTTTTGGCGGCTGAGCTTTCCGCAAAGCCCGGTCTGACCGTCGCGCTCAAAGCGCGCCCGCTCGATGGCGAGCGATCTATCGCCGAAATTGAGGCCAGAGCCCGCGATCTTGGGTTTCTTGTGCCGCAATTGAGCGGGGCAGCCACGGCCGAACTCACGCTTCGCGATCTTTTGGGCGCGCAAGAGATCGACGCGCGTTTGCGCTCGGCGCGCGGGGTCACGCTCACCGCCGCGGGGGCGCTTGCATCACCGGGAGATGCGCTTGGCATCACCCTGCGCGCGGATGCGCTTTCGCAGTTTGTCTCTGGGCTTCAGGGCGGCGCGTCAGTTGAGGCTGATATTCGCGATCTGCGCGCGCGCCCGGTCTTTCAGGCGCAGATAAGCACAGATACCGGCGCGCGCGCGGCCCTAGACGGGAGCGCGGACCTCAAAAGCGGGACAGTGGCGCTCACGGCCGCAGGCGGGCTCCCCTTGAGCATTGCCGAAGCTTTCATCGCCGATGCCGCCCTTGAGGGGACGGCGGATTTCAACCTGGCGTTGGCTGGCGCGCCGTCCCTGGGCAATCTCACAGGGCAGATCA
>JBCCTH010000169.1:0-6296 GCA_039198835.1 Pseudomonadota bacterium
GAGTTCACGAGCTTCGGCGCGAGCCTTTTGACGAGCGGGTCCTCGGATGTCTCGATCCGGTCGGTAAAGAGTTGGGCAGATGTCAAAATGTTGCGAAGGTCATGGTTGACCTTGGCGACAGCTTCGCCGAGCTGCGCCAACCTCTCTTTTTGTTTGAGCGAGGAAGTCAGATCGGTCTGGAGCGATAAGAGCGCATCCTCGGCCTGACGAAGTTCGACAACCCCTGCTCTGGGCGTGATGATGTTGCGGGCATCTTCGGGGGCGGCTGAATAGCGGCCCATGGCCTCGACAACGCCTTTGATGGGCCGCACGAGCAAGCGCTGCACCGAAAAGAAAAGCAGCACCGCTGTAAAGATCGAGATCGCCGCCGAGAGCGCCAGAATGCGCAGCCCGTAATCGATCATCGCGCTGCGCAGGTCTTGCGTGCCCAGCGTAATCTCGATCAAGAGCCCGGCTTCCCGCGTTGGGTTGCCAATCACCCGGATCACCCGATCCTCTGTGTCGAGCAAACAGATAAAGGCATCTCTGATGAGCTCCCAGGGGGTGGGTGCGCGCAAGTCATAGGTGGCGTGGATGGGCTGTATGACGGGCGATGAGAGCACAAGCTGGCGCGCCTCGTCGCGGCGCAACACAACATTATAAACCCCCGCATTCTCGAGAAGCTCATCTTCAAGATTGGGGGTGATGGTGTCTTCGGCCAGCAGAACGAGCGAGGCGATTTGCGCCCTCTCGATCCGTTGCAGCAAGAAATCTTCGCGAAACCGCGCAATCGACGGCACGAATATGAAGACTTCCGCCAGCATCACGAAGATGATGGTCAAGATCAGGAAACGCCCTGATAGTGAATTCACCTGCCTCGTGCTCCCTTTTCCGCCTGCCCTAACCCGAGATTTTCAGCCCCGCGCTTTAAGGCAGCCACCTTTGAACAAAGCGCACCACCTTCTTGACCGTGCCACTTTCAAAAAGCTTGGGAGAGAAATAGGCGCTCGCGGCGCGTTTGTTAATCTCTGAAAGCGTGGGATAGGGCAGCACGGTCGCTGAAATCGCCGACATCTTCAGGTTGTTGGCAATGGCCATGGCCCACATCGAGATGAGCTCACCGGCCTGTTTTCCCACGATTGAGGCACCAACAGGGCGCCCTTTTACGACCATGACCTTGATAAGCCCCTTGCCGCCGCCTTCGGCGACGAGGCGATCATTTTCGTGGCTTTCATATCTGGCGACGAAGACAGCCTTCTTCCCGAATTTCTCGATGGCTTGCGCTTCGGTGAGACCGACCTGTGCAATCTCAGGGTCGGTATATGTCGCCCAGGGGATATGCTGCGTGCTGGCCTTGGCAGGCAGACCAAGCACCGCCGAGCGCACGACGATCCCCGCGTGATAGCCCGCCAAATGGGTGAATTGCAGCCCGCCCGCCGCATCGCCAATGGCATAGACCTTGCGATTGGTGACCGAGCGCAGCGAGGCATCAACCTTCACGCCCCGGCGGTCATATTCCACGCCCGCCGCTTCAAGGTTGAGCTTGTCGACATTGACCTTGCGACCCACCGCCACGAGAAGGTGGGTGCCTGTCACATCGCCTTGCGAGGTCTTGACTGTCACCTGTCCGTCGGACGCTTCGCTGACGGCTTCGGCGGCTGCGCCTTCCATGATCTCAATGCCTTCGGCGATCATCTTTTCTATCGCGATGGCCGCGATCTCAGGGTCATCCTTGCCAAGCGCCTTGCCCGCCTCGATCACCGTGACGCGCGACCCGAGCCTCCGATGCGCCTGCGCCATTTCAAGCCCGATGGGGCCCGCGCCGATAATGACGAGGTGCTCAGGCTTGTCGCGCAGATCAAAGATGTTCTCGTTGGTGTAGTGGGTGACTGAACTGAGCCCCGGGATCGGCGGCACAAAAGGGCCCGATCCAGTTGCCACGATGATGCGCCGCGCCGAGATCTCATAGGGCCCCGCGGCCACCGTCTTCGGGCCGGTAAAGCGCCCGAATTCTCGGATCACATTCACCCCAAACCCCTCAAATCGCTCCTGGCTATCCATGGGCGCGATCTCGTCGATCACGGATCGCACATGGTCTTTCGCGGCCGCATAGGAGACCTCGGGCATGACGGGCGTGACCCCGAAAGGCGCGCCGATTTCCATCGCATGGGCCTGCTTGCCCGCAGCGAGCAGGGCCTTTGAAGGCACGCACCCGAAATTGAGACAATCGCCGCCCATCTTGTGACCTTCCAGCATGATCACATGCGCGCCCATCTGCGCCGCCCCCGCCGCGACCGAAAGGCCGCCTGAGCCCGCGCCGATAATGAGCAGATCGGTCTTGAGCTTTTGTGGCGCGCTGGGCATCGCGGGCGTTGCGGCGTCGGTGTCGATGGTCTTTTGCAAGGTCATGGGTCTGTCTTCCTGAGAGCGGCGGCCGGCTGTTCACGCGCCCGACCTGAATGGATGGGTGGGTGAAGCGCTATAGGCTTTTCTTGCCGCGCAGGGCTTTTACGAGGATCGGCAAGACAGCGAGCGCCGCAAGCCCAAGGATCGGCCCAAGAATATGCGGCTCGAAGATGATCCCGAGATCAGGGGTTTCGCCGCGGGCAAAGACCTCGCCGAGCCCCGCGCCGATCCAGGTATAGACGATCGCGCCGGGCAGGATGCCAAAGAATGTGCCCACCACGTATTTCCAGAGCGGCACACCCACAACGCTCAACGCGAGATTTGAGACGAAGAAAGGGAAGATCGGCAGGAGCCGCACGAGAAAGAGGGTCTCCCATTGGTTCTCATCGATCCCTGCCTTGATACGCCCCATGATGCCCTTTGACTCGGCGAGCTTTTTCTCGGCGGCTTCGCCAAATCCATAGCGGGCGGCCATGAAGGTCGCCGTCGCGCCGAGCGTCGCGGCGATCATGTTGATGAGCGTGCCGGGAAAGAGCGCGAAGAGAAAGCCGCCCGTGATCGAAGCAATCGCCGCGCCGGGCAGCGCAAAGGCAATGATCAAGGCATAGGCCGCGATGAAGAGCCCCATGAGCAAGAGATAATTGGCATCGCGAAAGGCAAGCAGCGCCTCGCGATTGTCGCGCAGCGTCTCGAAGTTGAGATATTCGCCCAAGAAGGTCACGCCGAGCACGGCCACCGCAGCGATGAGGCCAAGGGGCAAGAAGCGCTTGAGGCGCGATTTAGAGGCAGCGGAATGTGTCACAATCGTCTCGGTCATGGTCATGGGCCTTCTTTGGGGTCAAACCCCGTGTGAGAGGGTCTTCGCTTCGGTTGAGTGTGAAGTGCGCGCCCGGCGGGCGAAAACCTACCCCTCTCACGGCCCATTGACCGGCGCCCTTGGATTGTTACAAAAATCACGCCCTGACCGGCCCTGGCCCGCCCCGCGCGCGGCGATTGTTGCAAAATCGTGCGTGGTCCAGCGTGCCACCGCAAAGCCAAAGCGCTGCGCCCCGCGTTCAGACCGTCGTGGATCATCCGTTGGTCCTCCCTTGAGCGCATGCGCGGTCAGCCGGCTCACGGCACGCCAGCCCGCTTCAGGGCTTTTCAGCACCCCAAGCAGCCAAGATCATTTGACAGCACCGCCCCAAGGCCCTAATGCCCGAGCCTCAGAATTAAAGTCTGCCCCGCTGATTCAAAGCGCCGCGGCCTTCAAATGGAGAAACCGAGATGAAACGGACGTTTCAACCCTCAAATCTCGTGCGCAAGCGCCGCCACGGCTTCCGCGCTCGGATGGCGACCAAGGGCGGACGCAAGATCCTGAACGCACGGCGCGCGCGCGGCCGTAAATCCCTCAGCGCCTGAGGCGATGGCGACCCAAAGCCGCCGGCCCCCCTGCGGCGCGGTGACGAGGCTCTGCTTTTGCAGGGCCTTTTCTCATGTCTGATGTGTCGATCCTGAAGGCGCGCGCAGACTTTTTGCGCGCGGCCCGTGCTGAGAGCCAGGGCACCAAGGGCTTTCACATGCAGGCGCGAAAGCGCGATGAAGGTGAAGCCGCAGATACGCCAATCCGATTGGGGATCACCTGTTCCAAGAAAGTTGGCAATGCCGTGGCGCGAAACCGGGCCAAGAGGCGTTTGCGCGAAGCGGGCTGGCAGATCCTGCCCGACCGGGGACAGCCGGGTTGGGATTACGTGTTGATCGGTCGGCGCGACGTCACCGCGAAACGCCCCTGGCCTGACCTGCTTGAGGATCTGCGCGGCGCGTTAAACCGCATCCATGGCGTGTAAGAAGCGCCGCACGGTTGGCTTTCGGCCTTAACACGCCCTACGTTTCGCTGATGACAGTCGCCGCACGCCTCCTCTCGCTGCCGATCCGGGCCTATCAGCTCTTCGTATCGCCTTGGCTCGGCTCGAACTGCCGGTATCATCCGACCTGTTCAGCCTATGCGCTCGAAGCGCTGAAGACCCATGGGGCGGCGAAGGGCGGCTGGCTGGCGATAAAGCGCGTCGCGCGGTGCCACCCGTGGGGCGGTTCGGGGATAGATAACGTCCCGCCCAAAAAATGACCCGGCGAGCGGGCTAAAGCGGGCCTGCCGCATCGAAAAGCCGGGGCTGAACCCTTCCTTGCGCCGAAAATGCTCCGGAGAGCGCGAGAGGCCGCGCCTTGCGCATCGGAGGCATGCCCATAAGCCCGAAACGATGACCACGTTTTGTTAACTCGGCTCCGCGATGTTGCGTTGAGAGAGGTCAGGGCGTGGCGACTCGCACATGAGCGCGGGCGCCCCGATCTGCTGACGGCGACGAAGGAGTAACAGGGTATGATTGCGCGCGCTCAAACCGGTCTTGAGAGCCTCCGAAAAAGCCTCGCCTCCTTGCCGAAGCTGCTCACAGGCCCCCAGGCGCTCGCCTTCCTGCCAGCGATCTCGTTGGCGAGTTTCTGGTTGGGGGGCGAAGTCGCGCTGATCACCGCTGCGCTCGCTGTCCCGCTTGTCATCGCCCTTTTGGGCGTCTTCGAGCCCGATCCCCATGGCAATCTGCCAGGCTCAGCGGCGGTGAGTGACGCCAACCTGCGCAACAGATTGGTCGCATCGCTCAATGATGCGCTCGGCTCTGGCACCGCGAAAACCCGCATATCGGTTTGCTTCGCCGTCGAACTCGATGAATTCAAATCGCTCGAAGAACGCTACGGTCGAAAAGCGGGCGATGAAATCATCGCCAAGACAGCAACGCGCATCGCGGATTGCCTGCGCGATTATGACGTCATCGCGCGCATCGATCCGGCGACATTCGCGGTCGCGATGGCGCCCATGCGCCATTGCGATCTTGAAGTCGCCATCCAGATGGCCAGCCGGCTGCAAGCTGCCATTGAAGAGCCGGTCTCGGTCGATGCGACGACGATTTACGTTTCATCCTCGATCGGGTTTTGCCTGTCGAGCCGCTCGCCCTCGGATCGCGGTGAGGCGATGCTCGATGCCGCCCTCGTTGCGATGGTTGAGGCGCGGCGCAATGGCCCTTCGGCGATCCGCGCTTTCACGCCCGAGATGCGCGCGCGCATTGAAGCGCGCCATTCGCTCATTGAGGAAGTGGCCGCGGCGCTCGATTCAGGAGACATTCACCCCTGGTTTCAACCGCAAGTGTCCACCGAGACAGGCCGCGTCACAGGCTTTGAGGCGCTCGCGCGCTGGAAACATGCGCAACGCGGGCTTGTTTCACCGGCGGAGTTTCTCCCCGCTATCGAGCAAGCGGGGATGATGGAGCGCTTGGGCGAAGCGATGCTCTATCACGCGCTCACGGCGCTCAAATCATGGGATGATGCAGGCATTCGCGTGCCCACGGTGGGCGTGAACTTTTCGCCCGATGAGTTGCGCAACCCGAAACTGGTTGAAAAAATAAAATGGGAGCTCGACCGGTTCGACGTGGAGCCTCAGCGGCTCGCCGTGGAAGTGCTCGAAAGCGTTGTCGCCAATTCCGATGATGATGTCGTCACCCGCAACATTGCCGGTCTCTCAAATCTCGGATGCCTCATTGATCTCGATGATTTCGGCACGGGCCATGCCTCGATCTCCTCCATCCGGCGCTTTTCAGTGAGCCGGATCAAGATCGACAGATCATTCGTCATGAAGGTCGATGAAGACCCCGAGCAGCAACGCATGATCGCCGCGATTTTGATGATGGCAGAAAGGCTTGGCCTTGAGACCTTGGCGGAGGGCGTCGAAAGCCTTGGCGAGCATGCGATCCTGTCGCAGCTCGGATGCGGCCATGTACAGGGCTATGGCCTCGCGCGCCCGATGCCCTTCGAAGATACAGCCGGCTGGATCGACCGCCATGAGCAAAAACTCGCAGGCGCAAGCAATGCGGCCCGGCGCACGGCAA
>JBCCTH010000170.1:0-6176 GCA_039198835.1 Pseudomonadota bacterium
ATGATGTCCCCTACCCGTTCCGCACGGCCGCCGAGATGCTGGCCATGTGCGCCGAAAGCGGCAAATCCATCGCCGGGCTCAAGCGTGCCAATGAGCTAGAAAGCATGGGGCCTCTGGCGCTTGATAACGGTCTCGCGCGAATTTGGGAGGTCATGAATGCCTGTATCGAGCGCGGCATGGCCACAGACGGCATCCTGCCCGGCGGGCTCAGCGTCAAACGGCGCGCCAAGGGCATCCGCGAGAAACTGATCGAGGAACGCGGCATGAACCTGACCGCGCCCCACACGATCAATGACTGGATGACGGTTTATGCGATGGCGGTGAACGAAGAAAACGCCGCCGGAGGGCAGGTCGTCACCGCGCCCACAAACGGCGCGGCGGGGGTTGTGCCCGCCACGATCCGCTATTGGCTCGATCATGTGCCGGGGGCCGTGCCCTCGAAGATCCCCGATTTTCTGCTGACGGCGGCGGCTATCGGAGGGATCGTCAAATTCAACGCATCGATCTCAGGCGCCGAGGCGGGATGTCAGGCAGAGGTCGGATCGGCGAGCGCCATGGCCGCCGCCGGGCTCTGCGCGGTGATGGGCGGCACCCCTGCTCAGGTCGAAAACGCCGCTGAAATCGCGCTCGAGCATCATCTGGGGATGACCTGCGATCCCATTGCGGGCCTTGTCCAGGTGCCCTGCATCGAGCGCAACGGCCTGGGCTGCATTAAAGCGGTGTCAGCGGCTTCTCTGGCGCTGCGCGGAGACGGGACCCACCTTGTCCCCCTTGATGCGGCCATCGAGACGATGCGCCAGACGGGCGCCGATATGAGCGAGAAGTATAAAGAGACATCACTCGGCGGTCTGGCGGTGAATGTGCCAAATTGCTGATCTGGCAGCCTGAGCGCGGCGCGCAGGCGAACGGCACAAAGTGACCCAGGATCGCCCCTTTCTCGGCATCCTTCTGATGCTGGGCTTTTGCGCGCTCATCCCGCTCAGCGATGCGCTGGGGAAGGTGCTGGGCGCAACTCTCCCCATCGCATTCATCGTGTTGGCGCGCGTCCTCGTCCAGTTTCTGCTTCTGACACCGCTCACGCTGGCCCGAAACGAAAGCCTTTTGCCCGCGCGCGATGTCAGGTGGGTCATCGTGATCCGGACGATCCTCTACATCACCGGGATCGGCCTGATGTTTACGTCGCTGCGCTATTTGCCGCTGGCCGATGCCGTCGCCATCGCCTTTGTGATGCCGTTCATCATGCTTCTGCTTGGCCATTGGTATTTGCAAGAAGAGGTCGGCGCGCGGCGTTTGATTGCCTGCGCAATCGGGTTTTGCGGAACGCTCATGGTCGTGCAGCCGAGCTTCGCGGAGGTGGGCGCGCCCGCGCTCTTGCCTCTGGCTGTCGCTTTGATCTTCGCGGTATTCATGCTCTTGACCCGCCAGATCGCCAAAAAGACCGATCCCATCGCGCTTCAGGCGATGTCCGGCGGCCTGGCTGTGGCGATACTCGTGCCCCTCCTTGGGCTTGGTTCGGCGCTCGGTCTCGCGGATCTGCGCTTTGCGCCCATCGTCACCGCCGGGGAAGCCAGGCTCCTTCTGGCGATGGCAAGCATCGGCACACTCGCCCATCTTCTGATGACCTGGTCTTTGCGCTTCGCCCCCTCGGCCACGCTCGCGCCCATGCAATATCTTGAGATCCCCTTTGCCACGCTCGTCGGCTTCCTGATTTTCAGGGAATGGCCCAATGGGCTGGCCGCTTTGGGCATCCTGGTGACGATGGCCGCGGGCCTCTACATCATTGCCCGAGAGCGGCAAGCACCGCGTCAAGCCCCGCAAGCGGCAATGAAACGAGAAGGGCATGACGGTCCGCGATGATCTCTACAGGCCGCGCCGCGACATGATTTGACGTCGAGGTTTGCGCATCGGGCGCGACAGGCGCATCGGTTAGCGGATAGCGCAGGCCGCGCGTCGTCAGCCGCGCTTCCAATAGGGGAAAGACCGAGATCGGGCTCTCTTCAACCAAATCGAGCGTGATGGAAGGCGGTGCGATAAAGGCGAGCTCGGTGTCGCTCAAAAGGACAATGGGGCGGTGATCCTTCAAAAGGGTGGAGAACGCGGCAAGCTGATGATCGAGCCTGCCGCCCAAAAAACCCACGGCCAGAAAGAGCGGCGCCTCAAGCGCGGCCAGGCATTTTTCAAAATCCGTCGCGTTCTGGTCAGGTTGGTGGTGCAGGATATCGGGCGGCAGGTCCAGCGCGCCCAGACTGTCAAAATCGCCGATAACGGCAGCGGGCCTCACCCCCGCCTCAAGCGCGAGCCGCGCCCCACCGTCGGCCGCCACAAGCGTCGGCGCGCGCGAGAAGGCTTTTTTAACGAGCGCGGGCTTAGCTTCGCCGCCACCCACAAGGGTGATCGGACGGTGGGACGATAGAATTGGGCGAAACATGGGCGAATCCTGCTAAGTTGGGCAGACTTGAAGAAGAGCGCCATGAAAATACACCATAAATATCGCTGTTCCGGTCCATTCGGCGCGGCGCGTCATGGTAAAGACGGCGCAGACGAGTGAAAAAACGATTGAAGTGAGCCATCGCCATGGTTGGTAACAGCAAAGTTCTTACGGTCTCCTACGGGACCTTTTCTTGCACGCTCGAAGGCTTTGAAGACAGCTTTGAAATGATGAAATCGATCACGGAGTATTTCCGTGATCTCGCGGCGGAAGACCCTCATTTCGGGGCTGAACCCGCCAAGCTTGACCCACACTCGCTCGCACGCGCGGCCGAACAGCGGCTCTCAAGGCAGGTCGAGGCGCGCGCGGAAGGCGACAATATCGTATTGAGCCCGGCCGCTGGGCTAGCAGCGCCCGCTGCGGCTGCGGCGCTGGCAGGGGCGGCGGCGCTGGCCGATGGCGATGAAGATGAGACGCCGAAAGAGGCGCAGAGCGAACCCGCCCCTCAAGAAGAGGCGGCGCCCGCGACTGAGGCGAGCGCAGATATCTCAGAGCCCGCGCCCGAACTTGAGCCGGAAGCGCAGAGCGAACCTGAGGCCGAGCCTGAGCCTGAGCCTGAGCCAAGGCCCGAGCCCGAAACGACCGACATAGCGCCGCTCGAAGCGACAGTTGATCCAGAGATCGAAGCCGCGGTCGAAGAAATCGAAGAAGAGCTTGCGGCCACTGAGGCCCTTGCCGATATCGAAGAGAAGCCGATTGATGGCGTCGATAACGGCGATGACGGCGTGGGAGACACCGCCGCCGAGATCGAAAACGACGCTGAAGCGCGCCCCCAGACCGACGCTGACGTCGAAAGCGAGGCAGATGCGCGCGAGGACGCGATAGAGCCGGCGGCCGCGGAAGCCGCTCTCGCCGAACCGGAGCCTGAGCCCGAGCCAGTAGCCGAGCCAGTAGCCGAGCCGGTCGATGAGGCCGAGATCGTCGCCGAACCTGAGGCTGAACCTGCCGAAGAAGGCGGGCTCGCCGCCAAGCTTCGCCGGATACAGGCCGTCGTCGGCGCATCCAAAGCGGCCGCCACGGCCGCGGACGCAGCCCCAGCTCCCACCGACGAATTCACCGAGGACGAACACGCCGAGGATTTTTCTGAAGGGGCCGAGGATATGGCGGAGGCCGAAGACGCGCCAGAGGCCGCGCGAGAGCCCGCGCAAGACACTGACGCCCCCGAAATCGATCCCACACGCGAGGCCGCACAGGAAAACGCCGAGCAGGAGACCGAAGACGTTGCACAAGAGCGGCCGCGCGTTCTGAAGATGAAGCGTGCTGATTTCGAAGCGGCCATGGCAAAGGCGCAAGGCAACGACGCAAACGCCCAGGACGACACAGACGCCGGCCCCGAGGCCGAAAGCGAAAACGTCGCCTCAGAGCGCCTTGCATCCGCTCAAGACGTCGACGCGCCGGACGCCGAAGAGCCCGTCGAAAGCTCCCTCTCGCCAGAGGATGAGGCGGAACTGCTCGCCGAACTCGCCGCAGCCGAAGAAGCAACGCAGGCCGCGGGCGATGCAGCACCTGCCGCAGAAACGCCGATCGCGGCAGAAGATTTTGAAGAGGATGGCGCGAATGCGCCCGTCGATCACGAGCCCGAAACGCCAGAGGCCGCCATGAACCGGCTCATGGATGAAGCAGAAGCACAGCTCGGAGAGCCCGCCGCCAAGAGCCGCCGTGAAGCCTACAGCCACCTCAAAGCGGCTGTCGCGGCAAAGCAGGCCGCGCGGTCGATGGGCGAAGCCGATGAGAGCGCGCCAGCCGAGCGCGAGGGCGTTTATCGCGATGACCTCGCGCAAGTGGTGCGCCCGCGCCGCGCCGCGCAAAGCACCGGCGCAACAGCGCGCCCCCGTCCGGCGGCCGCGCCGCTCAAGCTCGTCGCATCGCAACGCGTCGATCTCGCTGAAAGCGCGCCCGAGCCGCCCGCGGCCCCCGTGCGCCCCCGGCGGGTCGCCGCCCAGCAGAAAAGCGAGGCCGCGCCCGAGGCCCCAAAAGCCGCCAAGCCCGCCAAACCCGCCGCACCGGTTTCAGACTTCGCAGGCTTCGCGGCGCGCTTCGGCGCGACCGGGCTGCCAGACATCCTTGAAGCAGCCGCCGCCTACACGACACATGTCGAAGGCAACGCAATCTTTTCGCGGCCCCAGGTCATGCGGATGATCAAAGACGCTCTCCCCGATGAGCGCATCACCCGCGAAGACGGGTTGCGCGCTTTCGGCACCCTTCTCCGAGAGGGCCGGATCCACAAGATCAGAGGCGGGCAGTTCGAGGTCACCTCCGACACCCGCTTTCAGCCGGAAGCCATGGAGATGCAGGCAGCGGGCTAGCAAAACGCGCCCTGGATCGGCGCTCAGAGCTCCTGGGGGCGGACAACCCCGGGGCGGTCGAGCCCCGCATCCGAAGAGGCTGCAATCGCGCGCGCCTCTCTCTCGCATGACATAACGGAAACCACGCCGCAGCTCACGCGCGAAAGCCCGACCCGCGCGCATCTCTAAGGGCGGAAAAGAAGGGCGGGCAATCCGCCTTCAATCGCTCGCTGCATCAGGGTCGGCCTGCCCCACGCCCAGAAACACGCGCTTCAATGGAAAAGCCCAGAGCACGCCCAAGCCGATATAGATCGACAGTTCCAGTAAGATCGGCGGCGTCATCCCAAACCATTCGCGAAACCCGCTCATCAGCGTCACCGCCGCGATGATATAAGCTGGCAGCGCCACCACGAGAATGAGCAGCGACCAGCGTCGTTTGGCTTTATGGCTCAGCGCCATGGAGACCCCCAAGGTTTACCCGTGTCCAACGCGTCAATCGGAGAAAGGATCGGTCACAAGGATCGTGTCTTCCCGCTCCGGCGAGGTGGACAGTAGCGCCACCGGGCATTGGATCAACTCTTCGATCCGGCGCACATATTTCACAGCCGCCCCCGGCAGATCGGCCCAGCGCCGCGCGCCAGCCGTGCTTTCAGACCAGCCCTCGACTGTCTCATAGATCGGGCGGGCGCGGGCCTGGGCATCGGCGGCCGTGGGCAGATAATCCAGCGTCCCGCCATCAAGCTCATATCCCACGCAGATCTTGAGCGTCTCAAACCCGTCGAGCACGTCAAGCTTTGTCAGAGCGATCCCGGAGACGCCGGATGTCGCGCAGGTCTGGCGCACAAGGCAGGCGTCAAACCAGCCACACCGGCGCTTGCGGCCCGTCGTCGTGCCAAATTCATGGCCGCGTTCGCCCAGCCGCTGGCCATCCTCGTCGTCAAGCTCCGTGGGGAACGGGCCTTCGCCAACGCGGGTGGTATAAGCTTTGGTGATACCGAGAACATAGTCGATCCCGCCCGGGCCGATGCCCACGCCGGTTGCGGCCTGCCCCGCGATAACATTCGACGAGGTCACAAAAGGATAGGTGCCGAAATCGATATCGAGCAGCGCGCCTTGCGCCCCCTCGAAAAGGATCCGTTTGCCCGCCTTTCGCTTCTCATTCATCACATGCCAGACCGGCGCGGCATAGGGCAGGATCTGGGGGGCAATCTCGCGCAGGCTGGCCAGGAGCGCCTCGCGATCAACCTCGGGCAAGCCAAGGCCGCGTCGCAGCGCGTCATGGTGAATGAGGGAGCGGTCCACCCGGCTCACAAGCGTTGCTTCATCCGAGAGATCCGCGACGCGCACGCAGCGCCGCCCCACCTTGTCTTCATAGGCTGGCCCGATCCCCCGGCCCGTCGTGC
>JBCCTH010000171.1:0-6143 GCA_039198835.1 Pseudomonadota bacterium
ATCCGCGTGCGCGCGAACTAATCTCGCCTCGGTTTCTCCCCCAAGGCCACAAGGGCCGGTGCTTGCAAGGGCACCGGCCCTTTCCTTTTTGGAATTCACAGAGTCCGACGCATTCCGAACGGGAATAGAGGTGGCAGCGCTGGCATCGACAAAAGCTGTGTGAAGCGAGGCTCTTGGGCGGCGACCCTAATGCGAAGCGCCGCCAAAGGCAGGCTCTCGGGCGATCGGATCAACCCCGCGTAAAAGCGCATGACGCCGTCCCGGTTGTATGTGGACCAATGGCAGACGCGCCGCCTTTCCTCTGCCAGGGGAAAGCCCAATGAGCTGAGAAACCTTGCTGTATCCGGGTGATCGATCTGGATATCGACCCAGTTCGGCATGGCTTTGCCCAGGCCAAGGCCGATGCCCGCCCTTGCCTCTGCGTCAGGCGCGCGCGCAAACTTCTCAAAGAGCATGTCAAAGACATCGTTTTCGCGCGAGGTGATGTTGAACCATTCTGCCGCGCGCCCGGCAGGCCCATAAAGCGCATCGCGGGCATTGCTTTGAAACTCGGCACCGCTGAGCAAAATGACGCGGCCAAGATCGCCCGAGCGCAAAAGCGCGGTTGCAGCAAGCGCCACCCGCGCGCCGAGCGAATGCGCGAGAAGATGGACCGGCCTCTCTGGCGCAAGGCCGCGGATCTCGGAAATCAGCGCGGCGAGTGCTTCACCGGCCGCAAGCGCTTTTTCGCACACATCGCCAAACCAGCCGCGCGCAGGCCAACCGAAACCGATGCAGAGCCCCTCGCCGGGACGGCCCGTGTTGAAGCCCAGTTGGCGGGGCCAGCTGACCGCCTTGAACGTGCTTTTGGCGGCCTCTCCAAAAATATGGTTGTGCGGGTCATGCCCCGCGTGGGCGGGATCGAACTTGTATCCATGCACAAGGATAACAATCGGCCCGCCCTGCGTCAGCCTATGGCGCAGAACTGGGGCGATGTGGGCCCCTGTCTTGTGAGCGCGTGGCGCATTGCCACGGACCGCGACGCGAAGCAGAGGCACGGGCTTATCCTCTCTGACCACAATATCTTGTGGGTGTGCAGTAGCGCCCAACTATGTCGCGGAGGTAAAAGATGGGTGACAGGACCGTGACGGTGCCAAGCCGCAACACACCGCCTTGACCGGGCGCGGCGCGCATCGTAGGCCACATTCGTGGTGATTTGAGCCGGATTGCGGGCCACGTAAAACAAGCCGCTAAAGAGGCGGGGAGCGCCCCCAAGCCCCTGCCGATTGGCGAGGGGTTTTTTGTTGCCTGAGGAGGGCAGCGCGCATGCAAAAACGCACCAAAGCAGTCCATTCCGGAATACGCCGGAGCCAATATGGCGAAGTCAGCGAAGCGATCTTTCTCACCCAGGGCTTTGTTTACGAGAGCGCTGAACATGCCGAGGCGCGGTTTCTTGAAAGCGGTCCCGATGAATTCATCTATGCGCGCTATGGCAATCCGACCGTGGCGATGTTTGAAGATCGCATGGCCGCGCTTGAAGGCGCGGAAGACGCTTTTGCCACAGCCTCGGGCATGGCCGCAGTTCACGGCGCGCTTTTTTCGTTCCTCAAAGCGGGGGATCATGTCGTTTCAGCGCGCGCTTTGTTTGGGTCGTGTCTTTACATTCTAGAAGATGTTTTGCCGCGCTACGGCGTGGAGGTCACTTTTATCGACGGCACCGATTTAGCGGCATGGGACACGGCCATCCGCGAAGATACGCGCGCCGTATTCTTTGAAAGCCTCTCTAACCCGGCGCTCGAAGTCATTGATATTGAGGCCGTCGCTGCCCTTGCCCACGCAAAAGGCGCGGTGGTGATGATCGATAACGTCTTTGCCACGCCGGTCTATTCGCGCGCCATAGAAGGGGGTGCGGACGTTGTGATTTATTCTGCGACCAAACATATCGATGGCCAGGGGCGTGCGCTGGGCGGGGTGATCCTCGGGCGACGTGATTTTATCCGAGGCACTGTCGAGCCCTTCATGAAACACACCGGCGGATCAATGTCGCCCTTTACCGCTTGGATGCTCCTTAAGTCATTGGAGACAATGGAGCTTCGCGTCAAAGCTCAAACCGAAACGGCCGCCGCCTTAGCGGCTGCCCTGGCGCGCAGAAATGATCTCGCCCGCGTTATTTACCCCGGGTTAGAAAGCCACCCCCAGCATGGGCTTGTGCAGCGGCAAATGGGGGCGGGCGGCACTATGCTCGCCATCGATTGCGGCTCGAAAGAGCGGGCTTTTCGGGCGATTAACAATCTGACGCTATTCACGATCTCCAACAATTTGGGGGATGCCAAGAGCATCGTCACGCACCCGGCGACGACCACGCATCAACGCCTTAGCGACGCGGTCAAAGCGTCTTTGGGCATCACACCCGGCTTGATCAGAATATCGGTGGGCCTGGAGGATCACAGCGATCTCATCGCGGATATGACCGGGGCGCTTGAGCGCGCCTGACGTGGGCTCAGGCGCGCTTTATCCCCAGTTTTGCGCGTGATGAATGATCCGCCCTTGCGCAAGATGCGTAAACCTCAAGCAAACCTTGAAAGGCGCAGGGGCAAGGCCCCATGTGCATCTTTGGCCCGCACCCGGAAGAAAGGGGGAAATTGCCATGAACATTCACGCACCCAATATCGACCGCGAACCAAACCGCCAGGAGGCGGAGGCCGCCCTTGCGGTCTTGCGACGTTGGGCGGATCAGGCAAGCGATGTCGAGCTCACCGATCTTGACCCGCAAATCGCCCAGCTCCTTCCAGATTATTCCAGGTCAGAATATCCGACGCTTGCCCGCGCTTACCCTGACGCATTCGCTGTCGATGCTGCCTATAAGGCGTCGCTCCCAGATCTTCAGAACGGGCCTTCGAGCCTGATCCGAGGGGCGAAGCAGCAGATCCAGCATGTGGGCATATCGAATTTTCGCCTGCCGATCCGCTATCGCCTGCGGGGCGCAGACGCGATCACGCTTGAAACATCGGTGACAGGCACCGTTTCGCTCGAGGCTGAGAAGAAAGGCATCAACATGTCGCGTATCATGCGCAGCTTCTATGGCTACGCTGATGAGACATTTTCGTTCGATGTGATCTCGCGCGCGCTTGATGCCTATAAAGTTGATCTCGAGAGCTTTGATGCGCGCATCCAGATGCGGTTTTCCTTTCCCATGAAAGTGAACAGCCTGCGCTCGGGGCTCGAAGGCTATCAATATTACGATATCGCGCTCGAGGTGGTGGAGCAGGCGGGCAGGCGCAAGCGCATCGTTCACCTCGATTATGTCTATTCATCCACCTGCCCGTGCTCGCTCGAGCTATCCGAGCATGCCCGTGAGATGCGCGGGCAACTGGCAACGCCGCATTCCCAGCGCTCGGTGGCGCGGATCTCCGTTGAGCTGGCTGAAAATGCGCCGTGCCTCTGGTTCGAGGATCTCGTGGATTTGTGCCGCGCGGCGGTGCCGACCGAGACGCAAGTGATGGTCAAGCGCGAAGATGAACAGGCGTTCGCCGAGCTGAACGCGGCCAACCCGATATTTGTTGAAGATGCGGCGCGGTCTTTTTGCGAACATCTGCTCGCCGATCCCCGGGTCGGGGATTTCCGTGTGGTGGCCTCGCATCAGGAAAGCCTTCATTCGCATGATGCTGTGAGTGTGCTCTTTGAAGGCGATACATTCGCGCAAGAGAGCATCGATCCGCGGCTTTTCCAGTCGCTCATTCACGTTGGGTGAGGGCTGGTTTAGGAGGCGGCGGATCGCGCTTGAGCGCCTTGGGGTAGTCCAGCATGGAGTTCTTTTACCCGTTTGAGACCATCGGCGACGTCGGGCTGTATGCGCCGATGGGCTATACGGTGGCCTGGCTGCCCTCGGATTTCGCGGAGGCGCTGCCTGAACCCGCGGGGACGCGCCCACGCGTGTTAGGCGAGCTCGCGGGCCTTCCCTTCAAAGGCGCGCTTCATCCAACCTCTGATGGGCGCGCCTATTTCATCTTCAACAAGGCATTTCAGAAGCGCTCGGGCCTTGGCGTGGGGGATCGCGTGCGCATCGCGTTCCGCTTCGATGATCCCGATGCGGTCGACCTGCCCGGCGCGTTGCAAGATGCGCTCGACGAGGCAGAGGAGCTCGCCGCGATCTGGGCTGGGTTAACCCCAGGCACACAGCGCGGCTTTGCGCATAAGGTCGCAAGCGCCAAGACCGCCGCCACCCGCGCCAAGCGCGTGATCGAAGTTATGGCGGCCCTCGAAGAGCCCAATCCTTCGCCCTATCCAAAGCGACGCAAATAGTTGACACGACCGGGCCGCTGCGCCACCGCTAGGCCATGATCGACGCGCGCCCGGTCTCTTATGTCATCGCTCTGCTTGTGGCGGCGCTCGGCGTGACGATGCTCATTCCGGCCGCCATTGATGCGTTTTATGCGAACGGGCATGCAGGCGTTTTTCTTCAATCGGCGGCCGTCACATTCCTGATCGGACTATTTGTTGCCCTGGCAACCCATAACGTGAACCGGGGCGGGCTTTCGCTCCAAGAAACGTTCCTGCTGACGGCGGGCGTCTGGATTGCTCTGCCGATCTTCGGGGCGCTGCCTTTCGTTCTGGGGGCCACGGGGGCGTCTGTGACTGACGCTTTCTTTGAAGCGATGTCAGGGCTCACGACGACAGGGGCGACCGTTTTCAGCGGGCTCGATGATCTGCCTGAGGGCCTTTTGGCATGGCGGGCGATCCTGCAATGGCTTGGCGGCGTGGGGATTATCGTCGTCGCCATGGTGTTCTTGCCTGAGCTGCGTGTCGGCGGGATGCAGATTTTCCGCTCCGAAGGCTTTGATACGATGGGAAAGATCTTGCCGCGCGCGGCGCAGATCTCACAGCAGATCTCAGTGATTTACGTCGCGCTCACAGTGGCTTGCGCTGTGGCGTATTTTCTCGCGGGCTTGGATGTTTTTGAAGCGATCCTGCATGCGCTCACGACTGTTTCAACGGGGGGGTTTTCAACGCGCGATGCCTCTTTCGCAACGTTTGGCGCGGGCGCACAGCTTATCGCCGTGCTTTTCATGATCCTCGCCGCGCTTCCCTTCGTGCGCTTTGTCCAATTGCTCAACGGCGAACCAAAGCCGCTTTTCCGTGATCGGCAAGTGCTCGGGCTGATGCTCGTTCTGGCGGTCAGCGTCGCCGCGATAACCGTCTGGCTGTGGGTGCGCGCCGATGCGGTGAGCGTCACGGCCTTCCTGGCCGCGCTGTTCAATACGACATCGCTTATCACCGGCACCGGCTATGCCAGCGCGGACTACATGCAATGGGGCTCATTCGCGATCGTGGCGCTCTTTTTCGTCGGGCTCGTGGGGGGCTGCGCGGGCTCGACATCATGTTCTGTCAAAGTCTTTCGCTACCAGCTTCTTTTTGCGTCCGTGCGCGCGCAGGTCCGACAGATATACAGCCCGTCGGGCGTTTTCACCCCGCGCTATGACGGTCGCCCCGTGAGCCAGGATGTCGTTGACTCGGTCATGTCATTCTTTGTGGTTTTCATCGCCACGCTCGTCTTGCTGGCTGTGCTTTTATCGATGACGGGCCTTGATGTGATCACCGCTGTGTCAGGCGCGGCGGCAGCCTTGGCCAATATCGGGCCCGGCCTCGGCGCGGAGATCGGCCCGGCTGAGAATTATGGCGGCCTCAACGGCACCGCGAAGTGGCTTTTGTCATTCGCGATGCTGCTCGGACGGCTTGAGCTCATGGCCGTCTTTGTTCTCTTCACCCGTGCATTCTGGAATAGCTGATGGTTTCGTCTCTTTCGCCGCAACGCCCCTTGGGCGCGCAACTGTCTCATTATCTGCGCGCGTGGGGCGTCGAGACGATCTTTGGTATTCCCGGATTGCATAATCAGGAACTCTACCGAGGCATCGAAGAAGCAGGGATCAGCCATATTTTGGCGCGTCATGAGCAGGGCGCGGGTTTCATGGCCGATGGGTATGCCCGCGCCACGGGAAGGCCGGGCATCGTTTATGTGATCACGGGCCCGGGCGTCACAACTGCAATGACCCCGATGGGGCAGGCTTATTCCGACAGCGTGCCGATGTTGGTGATCTCGTCATGTCTGGCTGAGACAGCGGCAAAACAGGGCCAGCTTCACCAAATGCGAGATCAAGAAGGCGCGG
>JBCCTH010000172.1:0-6126 GCA_039198835.1 Pseudomonadota bacterium
CGGGTGGGCCCGCCCGCCCAGGCCCCGGCCCTTCAAAGCTTGCCTAAATTCGCCAGGAAGGCGCGGCGCTCAGCCTCTCCCAACGGCGAGAGTATCTCTTCGAGAACCTCGCCCAGGATCATTTCGACATCGCGCACGAACGCCTCGCCGCGGGGCGTCAGCGCGATCAAACTCACACGCCGGTCCTTTGCATCGGCGGATCGCGCCACATGGCCCTTGCCTTCCAACATCTGCACAAGCCGCGTCATTTGCGATTTGTCGCGCCCCATCTCAGCACTCAAGACCGCAAGCGGCAAAGGCCCCCGGTCTGCAAGCTCCATGAGAACCATGCCGCCCAGCGCGCCCACCTTTTCTTTATCCATCGCCTGCGCGCGCGGATGCAAAGCCGCGTTCAACCGCCGCATTAATCGGTCAAGGCGGCGCGCCAGAAGCTGGATGTCCTGGGGCGTCACGTGAGGTCTCTTTGGTTGATAATAGCAACTACTTCCCTTAGGCTGCGCATAGCCGTTGATATTATCCACCAATCTGCATCCGCATCCATCCAAGAGGAGCTACCCGATGTCGTCCGCTCAATCCACCGCCCTCAAAGCCGCCGCGATCCTCTGGGTCATTTGGGGGCTCGTTCACCTGCTCGCGGGGGTGATCATTTTGTCCTCTGATGCGTCTGGCGGCTTTGCCGCTGTCGCAGATGCCGTCGATCCCGCCACGCTCGCCCATGATTACGCGCCCGCTGTGGGCGGCATCCTCAATCAGCATGGCTGGAACCTCGGCTGGGTTGGCGTGGCGACCGTCATCGGCGCCTATTTTATCTGGATGCAAAACCTCACGGCGATCTGGGTCACAGCCATGCTCGGCGGCCTGTTTGATCTCGGATATCTCTTTTTCGTCGACCTTCCGGGATATGTGAACTTTTTCCCCGGCACGGTGATGACATTCGTTTCCGCGAGCGCCGTGATCCTCAGCTTCTGGGTCTGGTTGAGCCAGAGACGAAAGGCTTAAGGCTTTTCAATCATCGCATGGCACGGCAAGGTCGCGCTATGCCGTCTGCCTTCCACCCATCCCCCGTTAGCCTGGCCTCATTCACCCGCGCAGCGACGTCGCGCCAAGCGGCCCTGCCTCCATGCTAGACGTCATCATCATCGGCGGCGGCATCGCCGGGGTCTCGCTCGGCGCGCGGCTTGCCCCGCACATGGACGTGCTCGTGCTCGAAGCTGAGCCGCAGCTGGGCTATCATGCCTCCGGCCGCTCGGCGGCGCTCTTTGAAGAAACCTACGGCCTGCCCTCCACAGTCGCCCTCAATGAAGCCTCCAAGGAAGACCACCAAACGCTCGATGGCGGTGTCTTGTCGCCCAGGGGGCTTCTGCTCCTCGATAGCGCTGATCCGCAAGACTTCGCACGCGATCTCAAACAAATGAAAATGGAAGAGATCAGCACAAAAGACGCGCGCGGCATTGTACCGATCCTCAAGCCCGCGAAAGTCCGCCGGGCGGGGTATCACGCCGAGGCCTGGGACATCGACACAGACCGTTTGCTCCAACATTTCGCGCGCACGATCCGCCAGCACGGCGGCACGGTTCTGGCAGGGGCAAAAGCCATATCGATCCACCGGCTCTCGGATCATTGGCTCATCAACACGCCCAAGGGCAACTTTGAGGCAAAGCTCTTTTGCAACGCCGCCGGTGCCTGGGTCGATGAGATCGCCAGACGCGCGGGCCGAAAGCCCCTGGGCTTCGCCCCCTTGCGCCGCTCGATGGCCCGCATCGCCGCACCGGGAGGCCACGACACACGGCAATGGCCGATGATGTTCGGCCCCGGCGAAACCTGGTATGCCAAGCCCGATGCCGGTGCGCTTCTCGTCAGTCCCGCCGAGGAAGACCCAAGCGAGCCGATGGATGCCTGGCCCGAGGATGAAGTTCTCGCCGAAGGGCTCGCGCGCTATGAAGACAACGTCACCGAGCCAGTCACCCGCCCCCTCGCCACATGGGCAGGCCTGAGAACCTTTTCGCCTGATCGAAACCTCGTCATCGGCTTCGATCCGGGGGATCCGACCTTTTTCTGGCAAGCAGGCCAGGGCGGCTACGGCTTCCAGACATCCCCGGCCGCCTCCCGCTTCGGAGCGGATCTGATCTTGGGCCGCGCTCCAGAGCTTGACCAGATCACCCAAACCCGGCTTTCTCCGGCCCGCTTCGCTTGATCGAGAAAAGAGCCGCCGGTTTCTCCTAACCGGGGCGCTCTGGCTCCAAAAACCACCGCGTCAAAACGAAAAACGCTCCAAGGAGCATGAGCGGCAACACAAAGATGCGAAATACAAAAATCGCCAGAATGATGATGTAGCTTTTGAACAATCTGTCAGCATTCTCCCAAATCGCCATGGCCTGGGTCGCAAGTTCGCCCGCGCGTTCAAAGGTCGACCGTGCGCGCTGAAGAAAGTTGCCGTCATCGTCCAGTCCAACGGCAACTGGAGGGATGATATCGGCCACTATCTTTTGGTTATCATCAAGTCTCTTCTCGGTCAGCGGCTCCGCAACAAGGCTCGAAAGAACGAAGGCAGCGGGAAGAGCCAAAGCAAGAAAACCGCCATACGCGAAGAACCTGAGGGCCAAGCCCCGCGACATAAGCGAGGCCCCGATAGAAACCTCAATGAACCGCATCAGCGACGCCAATCCAAGCATGACAAATCCAACGGAAGAGATCGGCCCCATGGAAACACTCAGAATTCCTGTCGCCACCATGATATAGAAAACAAGCCCGGCGATCCTTTCTGTCGTGTCGTCAACCGGTTCGAGCGTCTTCAATGGCTGAGCCGAGCCCCCTCCACCCAAGCTCACCGAGATTTCGACGTCCTGCGCGGTCGAGAGCACAGCATTCACGGATCTGAGCGTGATGTATGTCCCAGCGGCCGTGGTTGAAATCTGCTCTGCATAGGATTCTGCGCCGCTGATCATCGGGTTTTCCCGCAAGACCAACGCCATAAAAAACGAAAATACAAAGATGAATAGAAATGTTAGCGCGATTGGCTTTCTCATTGGGGGACTCCTTAATTCGCCATTAACCTATCTCATCGAGCCATTTCCCGCACAGGACTCGACCCCACTCTTCTGAATGCCCGCGAACGGCGGTGCTGATCTGTCTGAAAAATCATCGAAATCTGGGGGTAAACGACCTTTCTGCACGCTTGCCCTTGCTTTTGAAACGCGCTTCCCTGCGCCTTGAAAAAAGCACTCAAAGCGTTTACCCAAGCACCGCGCCCCGCGTCGCAAACGGGTTGTCTTTCGCAAGCACCGCCAATTAAAGACCGCCCTGGCCAACTGAGCGTCTCACCAAAAGAGACAACCAACCGGCCCAAAAGGGGCGCAACGGCGCATTGACCCGCCAAAACGCGTTTTCAATCTAAAAGATCACGTGAGGCAGATTGGCGAAGCCTGCCCATGGCGCCCGGCGGAGTTTCGCCAGAACCCCGAGCTAAGCCGGGTCTTTCCAATGGTGCGCGCTCACGAGCCAGGTCGCGGCGAAGAAAACGGCGATCCACCCGAGATCCGCGATCCCGTTATAAATCGCCCAGGCATTGTCATTCACGCTGCGCCAGACGGCCTCATTGGCCCCCGCACGCGCGAGTGACACGGCAATCCACACGCCATGCAGTGTCCTCCATCCCTGGGGGGTGAGATGAACCGAATATCCCAAGGTGCGCTCAAGAAGGCTCGGGCGCAGGAAGAGCCCAGCGGCCAATATGAGCGCGAAGGCGATTGAGCCGAGCGTGTTGCTCACTTTGACGTAGCTCGTGTCATCATAGAAGAGACCAAGCGCGAGGAGAAAGAGCGTCAGGCCCAGGATTGAGAGGGCCATGAGCGGTAAGCGTCTGTCCCAGCGCCATCGCAGGATACTCGCGGCAAGCGTGGCGAGCACGGCCAGCCCTGCGCCCAGAAATATCCCACCCAAAGCATTGCCTAACAAAAAGACAGGGCCGGGAATGATCTCAAGGATGAGGCGTTTGTCCAAAATGCGCCGCGCAAATCAGTTCGCTTCAAACTTCATATAGCGCGTTCTCGCCCGCTTCTACTCAGCCGCCTTTAGCAGGCCGGGCGCGCCAGAATCCACGCGGATCGCGGCATTCTTCGGGTCATAGGGGCTATCTTCGGTCACCTCGGCGCTCCAAAGCCGGTCAAACATCTTCACCGAAAGCTTGGTTCCCGCCTTCGCCAGGTCAGGCCGGACATAGCCCATCCCGATCGATGATCCGAAATGCACTGAATAGCCACCGGATGTCAGTCTCCCTACGCGGTCTTGCCCGTCGTAAAGCACTTCGCGGCCCCAGGGATCAGCATCGGCGGGGCCGTCAATGCGGAGCGTCACGCACATGGAGCGGATACCCTTGGCCACCATGGCTCCCTTGCCGTGGAACTCTTTCGAGAGGTCCACGAACCGGTCGAGCCCAGCCTCAAGCGGCGTCGCATCGCGGCCAAGCTCCGTGCCAAAGGCCCGGTAGCTTTTCTCCTGCCTGAGCCAGTTCTGCGCCCGCGCGCCCACAGGCTTCATACCGAACGCTTCGCCCGCCTCCATGAGCTGATCCCAGAGGTAATTCTGCATTTCCATGGGGTGATGCAGCTCCCAACCCAGCTCGCCCGTATAGGCCACGCGCACAGCCTTCACAGGGCACATCTTGAGCTCAATCTCACGGGCCGACAGCCAGGGGAAACGCTTGTTGGAAAGGGCTGTTTCAGGCTCGGCATCCCGGATCAGCGTGTTGAGCACATCGCGCGATCTTGGCCCGGCAATCGCAAAGACGCCCCACTTCGAGGTCACATCAACGATGTCGAGATAAGCCCCGCCCGCTGCCATGAAATCTTCGGCGGCCTTGCGTAGATAATCGCTGTCATACCCCGCCCAGGCCCCGGCGGAGACGAGATAATACTCATTCTCGCCAAAGCGGACGATCGTGTATTCCGTGCGCGTGGTGCCCGCGCCCGTGAGCGCGTAGGTCAGATTGATGCGCCCGACCCTGGGGAGCGTGTTGGACGTGAACCAGTCAAGGAAGGCCGTCGCCCCAGGGCCGCTCACGACGTGTTTTGCAAAAGCTGTCGCGTCGATGAGACCCGCAGCAGATCGGATCGCTTCGGCCTCGGCCTTGGCATAGTCCCACCAGCCGCCGCGCCGGAAGGAGCGGCTATCGTGGTCAAAGCTGTCGGGGGCACCGAGGGGCCCATAATAATTTGGCCGCTCCCAACCGTTCACACAGCCGAATTGCGCGCCAAGCGCCTTTTGCCGGTCATAGGCGGGCGCGGTTCGCAGCGGACGACACGCTTCGCGCTCTTCGTCCGGGTGGTGCAGGATATAGACGTGAGAATAACATTCCTCGTTCTTGCGCGCGGCGTATTCGGTCGTCATCCAGTCCTGGCCGTAGCGCTTTGGGTCGAGCGAGGCCATATCGATCTCGGCTTCGCCTTCCACCATCATCTGCGCGAGGTAATGGCCCGCGCCACCCGCCGCCGTGATCCCGAAGGAAAAGCCCTCGGCCAGCCACATGTTCCGCAAGCCGGGCGCGGGCCCGATGAGCGGATTGCCATCGGGCGTGTAGCAGATCGGCCCGTTATAATCGTCCTTGAGGCCGACATGCTCCGAAGACGGGATCCGGTGGATCATGGACATGTATTCTTCTTCGATCCGCTCGAGATCAAGCGGATAGAGATCGGCCCGGAAGCTTGCTGGCACCCCGTATTCAAACCGCGCCGGTGCGCCGTATTCATAGGGGCCCAGGATCCAGCCGCCGCGCTCTTCGCGCACATACCATTTTGCGTCTGCATCACGCAGCACCGGGTGCTGCGGGTTGTCCTTGCGCCACTCGACGAGCGCCGGATCGGGTTCAGTGACGATGTATTGATGCTCGACGACGATCGCGGGCATCTTGATCCCGAGAAGCTTTGCCGTGCGCGGCGCGTGGTTGCCGGACGCGGTCACAACATGTTCGGCCGTCACCACGACCTGCTCATCGGACGCGATGAGGTTGCCACCCTGCTCGACCATCTTGGTGAGCGTCACCTTCCATTCAGAGCCCGTCCACGCGAAGGCGTCGGCCTGCCAGCGCTGCTCGATCTTCACGCCGAGCTGCCGCGCGCCCGCCGCCATCGC
>JBCCTH010000173.1:0-6070 GCA_039198835.1 Pseudomonadota bacterium
AAAGACAGGCCGCTTGGGCGATGTGATGCGCGGCGAGGTTGTGCCCGTGGATCACAACCGCATCATACCCGCCCGAGCGTATCTCTGACCAAAGCTCTGGCGCCACCATCGAGAAAAAGCCGCCGATCCTGCGGGTGCTGGCCTTTTCCCCGCCCAGAAACTTGGCCTCATATCCTTCAAGAAGGTCTACATCCCAGGTGACGGCGCGCCGAAAGCCCGGATCGGCCCCGCCCTTGAGCGAGAAGTCAGAAAGATAAAGACCGGTCGTCTCAAGCCCGCAATTCCGCGTGAGATAGGCGTATAAAGGCGCGAAATACTGGATCGGATGCGAGTTCAGAAACGCGACCCGGTATGTCGGTTTATGGGCTGCCTGCCCGGTTTGCGTTTGGGTGCTTGCGGTGCTCATGTCGTTCATCCTAACGATCCGCGCTTCTTGTCAGGGCCAGGGGCCGCATCACGCGAAAAACGCCAAAGTGCGTTTGATTTCCGGAGAGAGATCATTCTGCGGCGTCCATCCAAGGGAGGAGAGGCGTTCAATGCTCACATTAAAGGGCGCGCGGAACGCATCGCTGCCGTCGCCATAAACCGGTGTGACACCGCTCGGCGCAAGCGCGGCGATGTCTTCTGCAATGGTTCTGAGGCTCAGAGCTTTGCCCGCACCCAGGTTCATAACCTGCCCGCCTGCGGCGGCGTGCGTCGAGACAGTTTCGACGGCGGCGCTTGCATCGGGAAAGGAGAGAATATCGCGATAACTCCCACCGTCATTTTTCAGCGATAATTCGCCGCGCGCCGCTTGCTTGCACAAATCAAGAAAAATCAGGCCCGCTTGCGGACCGAGATCAGCATGCGCAGGCGCGCCGAAAAGGTTGGTCGCGCGCAGGATCACCGCTCGGTTTGCACAAGGATGGGCCATTATTTTTTCTTCAGCCATGGCATGGATCTCACCGTAGGGGTGAACCGGGCGAAGGGCCGTTGCTTCGTCATAGGTGGGTCCACCGCCCGGGCCATAGACATGGAAGGTCGAAAACTGGATGAGACGCGAGGCCTTGCCGTCTTCGAGAAGCCTGAGCGCTGCATCCACCGTGCGCGCGGCGCGGGCCTTGGCGGCTTCAGGCTCGGCACCGGCTTCGCGCGCGCTGGGCATGGCGAGGTTGATGACAGTGGAGACCGCGCCGTCGAGCGCGATGTGATCGTCGGTCTCTGAATCGTAGGAAATCGGCTTCGCCGCGATCCCCTCCAGCCATGCCGCGCGCGCGGGCGGTAATGACCTGTAGGTCACCGTCGCATCGCCCTTGGGGCTCTGAGCCTCGGCAAGCCGCGCGCCAAAATAGCCCGCCCCCCCGATGATCAACGCGCCCGAGGCGTCAGCCATGCTTGAGATCCCAGGAATAGGGGATTTTGTCGGTGAACGGGTCCATCCGGTCGATCTCGTCGGGGTCGTGGGCATGGGTCGGGCAGTTGGCCACGATGGCCATCTCATCGCCATATCCCTTGAACCCGTTCCAGACCATCGGCGGCACGGTGACGAGGCAGTAATTCTGCTCGCCCATGAAAATCTGCTGAACCTCACCGCGCGTGGGCGAGCCCTCGCGATCATCATAGAGGACGAATTTGATCATGCCGTGAACGACCGCGTAATTCAGGGTCATGACCTTGTGAATATGCCAGGCTTTGATCGCGCCGGGATAGACGCAGCTGAAATAAATCTCGCCGAAGCCCTGAAAATGTTCGGCGTCGCTGCGCAGCATGTGCATGATCTTGCCGCGCTCGTCGGGGATCTGACGTAAGGGGGTGATGATGACGCCATCGATCATGAAGCTCTCCTTAACTGGCGGCTTTAGCTCACAGCCCAGGCAATGCCTTGCCGCTGGGCCGCGGCCACGTAAAATTCGATGTCCTGGCGCGTTTTGGCGAGGGCATCGATGCTTTCTTGATGCGTGTCGCGATACCAGGATGCGGTGAGCGCCACGGCGTCTTCAAAGCCGAGCGACGGGGTCCAGGCGAGCTTGTGATACGCGCGGTCAACCGAGAGGCCCAGAAGCCCCGCTTCATGATGCGCATCATCGAGGCTTAAATGTTCCCATGAGCCCGGCCAATGAACCAGGAGTTCGCTCACGAGCGCCTCGACTGTCCGGTTCGCGCCGGGCCAGGGGCCAAAGTTGAAGCTCTCGCTCGCGTCCATTGGCGCGCGGACACGTGCTGTTTTTCCTTCCCCGCCGAGAAGCGCGCCCAGCCAGAGATATCCGCTCAACGATTCAAGCACATGCTGCCAGGGCCGCGTCGCATAGGGGTTGCGCACGGTGATCGGCTCTCCCGCGATCAGACTGCGCGCGCAATCGGGCACGATCCGATCGCCTGACCAATCGCCCCCGCCAATGACATTGCCCGCCCGGCCCGAGGCGATCTTGACCGGCGAGGCGGGATCACTGAAGAACGACCGGCGGTAGGCATGGATCGCGATTTCGGCGGCGCCTTTGCTCGCGCTGTAGGGATCATAGCCGCCAAGGGGGTCATCTTCGCGGTAGCCCGAGAGAACCTCGCGGTTCTCATAGCATTTGTCTGAGGTCACGAGCACACAGGCAACAGGGCGCGCGAGGACGCGCAGCGCCTCCATGACGTTGATAGTGCCCATGACATTGGTCGCGAATGTTGGCGCGGGCTCGGCGTAAGACAGCCGCACCAGAGGCTGCGCGGCCAGATGGAAGACATAATCAGGGCGCGCCTCGTCGATCGCCTTTGTCAAAGCATCCAGATCGCGGACATCGCCGAGGATATGCGTCATCCGGTCTTCGATCCCCAAAGAGCCAAAGAGCGTCGGCCCTTCGGCAACCTCATCGGAATAGCCCGTCACGGCCGCCCCGAGCGAGAGCAGCCATTCGCACAGCCATGCGCCCTTGAAGCCCGTGTGGCCGGTCACAAAGACAGAGGCGCCCGCGAATGCGCCGCTGAAAAGACCGTTGCTCACCATTTTTTCCAGGGTGCGTTGCCCGCGGCCCAAAGCTCATTGAGGAGCGTGTGTTCGCGCGGCGTGTCCATTGGCTGCCAAAAGCCATTATGGGGGAACATCATCAGATCGCCATTGGCTGCGAGCGATCTCATTGGGTCGACCTCGAGCACAAGATCTTCACGATCATCGAGATAATCGTCGATAAAGTTCTGGTTCATGACGAAAAATCCGCCGTTGATATAACCGCTGCTGACTTGCGGCTTCTCATTGAAGGATTGGACAACACCATCCTTAACGGAAAGCTCGCCAAAGCGCCCGGGCGGGTAAACGCCCGTGAGCGTCGCTGTTTTGCCGTGATCTTTGTGAAACGCGATCAGTTTGGTGATGTCCACATCGCCCACGCCATCGCCATAGGTCAGGCAGAACGGGCCGTCGCCGAGAAAATCCCGCGCGCGGCGTACGCGCCCGCCGGTCATCGTTGCGTCGCCCGTATCGACAAGGGTCACGCGCCAATCCTCGGTCTGGTTGCCATGGAATGTCAGCCGCTCTTCCCCGTCAGATGACAGATCGACCGTGACCGGCACCTGGCGCGCGTAATAGCCTAGAAAATAATCCCGGATCATATCGCCCTTGTAGCCCAAGAGCAGCACGAAGTCGTTGAGCCCGTGGCTCGCATAAGTTTTCATGATGTGCCACAGGATCGGCTTGCCGCCAACGGGCACCATGGGCTTGGGCAAGGTTTCGGACACTTCGCGCAACCGGGTGCCGCGCCCTCCGCACAAAATCGCAACTTTCATTTTTCGACCCCTGTGTCGTTAGGCTCTTGGAAGGTGAAGGTCTCGCCCGCGCTGTGCCCCGCATGCTTAAAAGCCTCAAGCCGCATCGAGCCGCCTTAACGCGCCAAGAGGGGCAAGACCGCGCCTTTGAGGCGCGCGGTGAAGGCGGGCGCGCCGAACGTGGCGCGGGTTTTCTGGGCCAGTGACGCTGCGGCCAGGGGATCTTGTTCGCGCAAAGCCGCGCTGATCGCCCCCGCCAGCGCGCTTTCATTGACAGCGCGGCCAAGCTCGCCATCGCGGAGCGCATCGGGCGCGCCGCCGATATCAAGGCCGATCGCGGGCGTGCCACACGCCATCGCCTCCACGAAAGCGATGCCGAACCCTTCGCCATGGGAGGGCATCACGTAAAGATCGCTGGCGCGATAGAGGTCGGGCAGGTCATCATCGCTTATGAACCCGCCAAATCGGACGATATCCGCCGCGCCTGTCTCGTGGGCGAGCGCTTCGAGGCGGGCGCGGTCATCGCCGGTGCCTGCCACAAAGTAAATCAGCGAAGGGTTCTCTTTCGCCAGCTCGGGCAAAAGCGGGATGACGCGGTCATGGCCTTTGTGGCGCTGGCGTGCATCGAGGCGGCTGACAGTGCTGAGCAACACGGCATCAGCGGCGATCCCCAGACGGGCACGGGCCGCTTTTTTGTCTCCGGGGACGAAGCGCGCGCTCACAGTGTTGTAGACCACCTTGCAGCGTTCGGGCTGCGCGCCCGTGATCTCGGTGACTTTGTCGGCGGTATAGTGGCTCACGCACAAGATCAGATCGGCGGCAGCCAATGCGCGGCGCTTGAGCCCCGAGAGCGGCTCCCAGACCTCGAGCCCATGGACATGACAGATGAAACGCGCGCGCACCGCCTGGGCGATGCTCTGCGCCAGCGGTGCCATGAAGGCATGGCCGCAATAGATAATCTGAGGTCGCCACTTGAGCGCTAACGCCAGGGCACCGGCGGCATAGGCCAAACGGGAAGATTTCGGCTGCCCCTGGTCGATCCGCTCGGGAAGGCGCGCGACGGGCTCATGGCGCAGCCGGGGTAAAATCTTGATTTCCGCCACGCCGGGCAGGGCTGCAAGCGCCGTCAACAGATCGCGCGTCGATTGCGCGATGCCGCCGCGCCCGCCAAAGGCTTCGGTCGCCAAGGCCAGCACGCGTGTCTCACCGGCGTCAACGGCCATGGCGATTCGCGTCTCGCGCGCATGACGGATAGCAAGATGCATCCATTACGACGCGGTTCCCTTATTTGCCGCCATGCGAGCTTCCCATTTCGGCGACTTCCTCGCTCAATGCATCGATCTCGGCGCGCAGAGCCTCATATTCCTCCCGCTTGCGTGCCAGAAAGCGCCGCGTGATCGCGGCTTTCTCGCTCACGCCCTTGGGTGTCAGCACATAGGCGTAGCGCCGCTTATCAGCGGCGGCCGTAAAATTGCCCAGCTTTATGAGGCCCTTATCAATGAGTGCGCCCAAGACGTAATGCGCCCCGCCCACAGAAATGCCCACTGCATCCGCGAGGTCTCTCTGTGACATTTCCGGGTTGGCCTGAAGCAGGCGCAACACGCGAAAATGCACATCTTCTCTGATCTTGCTACGTTTTCCGACCATGGTTCGGGGAATGGCTACCGCACAAGGACTGCCGTTAGGGCACCTTGGTTTTGCGGGGCTGAGAGGGGGGCATCAACACAAACACAACCGCTCAAGTTTGAGCGGTATCACAATGCTGCAAGCGCGAAAAGAAGAAGATGGGCCGGTGACCGCCTCAAGCTGTGCCCGATTGCCGCGTGGCTCTTCGGGCCAGCGACTCGGCGCAACTTACTTGCCGAAGCGTTAGCGACTTTAGGGTCCTCCGTCGATATGCAGCGCCGGACGCCACCTTGCCTAAGATCGCCATAAATGGATAGACATCACGGCAGGGTTTGACTGGGGAGGCGTGCCATGGCGTCGGGCGACATCTCAGAGGATTGGTATCTCGCGCAGCTCAAGCCAAACGGGGCCAAGACGGCGATCCTCAACCTATCGCGCCAGGGCTTTCGAACGTTCCTGCCGCTCCACGCGGTGACGCGGCGCGCGAAATCGAAATTCGTGACATCCGATCAACCTCTCTTTCCCGGCTACATCTTCGTGGCCTTTGAAGCGCTCAAAGGCGGCTGGCAGTCGATCAACTCAACGAGCGGCATTTCAAGGCTCGTGAGTTTCGGGCGTGACCCCGCGCCAGTGCCCGAGGGGATCATAAAGGCGCTCATGGCGCGCTGTGATGACACGATGCGCCTTATGCCGCCCGATGAGCTGCGCGAAGGTGATGAGG
>JBCCTH010000174.1:0-5976 GCA_039198835.1 Pseudomonadota bacterium
CGTAAAGCTCGTCGAGACCCATCTCCTGTGTGAGCGTCGTCCCCTTGCGCAGCGCCAGACGCTCAAGCATCTGATAGTCTTTCCCCGTCAGGTGAACAGCCTTTCCGCCAACATCCACGGTCTTTGCATCCAGATTGACAGCCACCCGCCCCGTTCGAATGATCGATTGGGCGTGCCCTTTTGAGCGCCGGATGATCGCATGAATGCGTGCGACAAGCTCTTCGCGGTGAAACGGTTTTGTTAGATAATCATCGGCCCCAAAACCGAAGCTCTTTATCTTGCTTTCGGTATCGCCATCTGCCGTCAGGATCAGGATCGGGGTCTCAATCTTGCTCAAGCGCAGTTGGCGCAAAACCTCGATGCCGTTCATATCGGGAAGATTGATATCGAGCAGAATGAGATCGTAATCGTAAAGCTTGGCGAGATCGATCCCCTCTTCGCCCATGTCGGTGGAGTAAACGTTCAAGCTCGCATGCGTGAGCATAAGCTCGATGCTCTTGGCGGTCGTCGGATCATCCTCGACTAGCAAAACTCGCATGGCTTGCCCCTTCCGAATGGCTGTTCAAGGGCACAATTGCAGGGATTAGTTAATCACAAGTTACCACGCTTCGGCTTTTCATTCCACAACTTAAGGTTGTCTATACTTTTTAAGCTGCGTCGCCTTGAGCGCCTTCTCCCCATGGGCGCGCACTGCGTTCATCCAGCCGGTCAGCTCCTCGTCGCTGAGCCCATACATTTCACACGCCTCATCGCGCGAGATCAGCCCGGCCGCGACCCCTTTGATCACAGCCGCTTTCCGGCTCGCCACCCACCTTTTCGTGCTGACCGGTGGCAAATCCGCACGGCTCAAGATGCTGCCATCCGGCAACGTCACAGTCCGTGGCCCGTCGACCCGTTTGAGATACATCACTCACACCCTCGTTAGTGAAAACCGGGTGACATTTGCGGCGATCCTGCTTAACGACGCATGAAGCGGAGCGGCTCGAGTGTTTCGCATTTTTCTCTATTTTCAATCTCTTGGGGTAAGAGGGCACCCATGTCGCTCGACCATACCAATCAAACCAACTCACTTGGCTTTGCAAAACCGCCGAGCGAAACGCGCGTCGTCGTTGCCATGTCGGGCGGGGTCGACAGTTCGGTCGTCGCCGCAGAGCTCGCCTCTGAAGGGTATGATGTTGTGGGGGTGACGCTCCAGCTTTATGACCACGGCGCAGCCTTGGCCAAGAAGGGCGCGTGCTGCGCGGGGCGCGACATTCATGATGCAAGGCGCGTCGCAGAAGAGATGAACTTCCCCCACTATGTGCTTGATTATGAGAACACATTTCGCGAAGCAGTGATTGATGAGTTCGCCGATAGTTATCTGGCGGGCGCAACGCCTGTCCCCTGTATCCGCTGCAACGAGCGCGTGAAGTTCAAGGATCTGCTCGAAACCGCGCGCGATCTCGAGGCCGATTGCATGGCGACGGGGCATTATATCCAGCGGCGCAATGGCCCGGCCGGGGCAGAGCTTCACATGGCCGCCGATCCCGCGCGCGATCAAAGCTATTTCCTGTTTTCGACGACGGCAGAACAGCTGGGTTTTCTGCGTTTCCCGCTTGGGGCTCTGGCGTCGAAGGCCGAAACCCGCGCGCTCGCGGCCAAGCACGGCCTCGCGATTGCCGATAAACCCGATAGTCAGGATATCTGCTTTGTCCCCAATGGGAATTACGCGGCCGTCATCGAAAAGCTGCGCCCGGGCGCGGCTGAGCCGGGCGATATTGTCCATGTCGACGGGCGCGTGCTTGGCATGCATCGAGGGGTGATCCACTACACAATCGGCCAAAGGCGTGGGCTTGGCATTGGCGGCCTCGAAGAGCCGCTTTTTGTCATCAAGCTCGATGTCGAGACGCGCCGTGTGGTCGTGGGCCCCAAAGAGCTTTTGGCAACGCGCATTGTCCCGATTGCAGAGATCAACTGGCTGGGCGATGCGCCTTTCGAGAGCAGAGAAAGCTGGGAGCTGAGCGCGAAAGTGCGCTCAACGCGCCCCCCTCGCGAAGTTGTGATCCGCCCGCGCGGCGCGGGGCGGGCGGAAGTCGAGCTTGTCGTCGCCGAAAAGGGAATCAGCCCCGGCCAGGCCTGCGTGTTTTACGACCCCGCAGGCACCCGCGTCTTCGGAGGTGGGTGGATTACGCGCGGTTGAGAGAGAACAGGACGCGAACATTGAGCTTTTCGAAAATTACCGAGAGAAGTTCTATTAACGTTCTCCTCGAAAACCGAGAGTCTTAGGGAAATCGTTCTTTTGAGCCAGCGCGCGGCCGGCAGAAGCGCGCGCGCTCGAAAACGGCGGCTTGGGTCAGGCATTTGCAGACCCGATACTGCCCGAGTTCTCTCGGAGGCTGCCATGCCCGAACCATCGAACCAAGACCCGCCTGACGCAAAACCATCGCGCGAGGTGCTCGAGATCACCTATGGCAAGTTCGCGGCCCGCGCGGCCGGTCGCTTTGCGATCTGCCTTTTGGCGGCAACCATCATCTTCCTGGCCCTGCTTCGCACCTTCCAATCCTATCTCTCAGTGGCCCCGCCGCCTTAGCCTTAGCCTTCGTCTGCCCCATAGCCCACTGCCCAGAGCCCAAGAGATGGCGCGCCTTTTAGCCGTCGAAGACCCCACGCGCGCAGCGCGCCACCGATGGTTCAAGCCCGGATTTATCCGGGCGCAGAAGGGAGGCGGGCGGGGCCGTTTCTTCTCTTAACGCTCAAGGCGCGCGAGAAGTGCGCGCGCAGCCCGCAGCCCAGGCGCTTCGCCGCCCTCGCCCAGACGGGCCATCGTTTTTTCCATCGCCGCCAATTGCGCCTCGGGTCGGGCCGCAACATCGCGCAGCGCCGCCGCGATCTTCGCAGGGCGGCAATTGGCTCCGATGAATTCAGGCACGGCGCGCGTTTCGCTCACGAGGTTCACGAGCGTCACCGTATCAATCAGGAGCTTTCGATCGATGATCTGCCGCGTGAGCCAAGACATATCATAGGCGATCACCATCGGCGTGCGGGCAGCGGCAAGTTCGAGCGAGATCGTGCCGGAGGCCGCGAGCGCGAGCGAGGCGGCAGAAAGTGCGACACGCCGCTCCTCTGCGGCGTCCTCCGCGCCTTTCCCCTCGCCCGTCAGAATGAGCGGCTGGCGCGGCATATGCGCCTCCGAGATGTCGCGCACGCGCGTTACCAGATGCGGCAGCGTCGGCAAAACGACCTGGAACTCCGCCAAGTCAGGGTCCTGAACGGCCGCGCAGAAGACAGGAAGAAGCCGCTCGATCTCGCCCAGGCGCGAGCCTGGCAGAATAGCCAAAAGCGGGCGCGCATCGGCTCCCAACCTTTCCAAAAAGCGCAAACGCGCGGCATTGGTCACCGGCGGTTTGGCCGCAAGGGGATGACCGACAAAATCACAAGCCATCCCCGCGCGCTCCATGTAAGGCGGCTCAAAAGGAAAAAGCGCCAGAACATGGTCGATGACCCGCGCCATGCGCGGCGCGCGCTTGGGCCGCCAGGCCCAGACAGTGGGGGCCACGTAGTGCGAGACTGGCAAGGTGGGTCTTGCATCTTTGATAAGCCGCGCGACGCGGAGCGCAAAATCAGGGCTGTCGATGGTCACGACAAGGTCAGGCGACCAGTCAAGTGCTGCGGCCGCTGTCTGCGCGATGCGGCGCTTGAGAGCAAAATACTTCGGCAAGACCTCCGTGATCCCCATGACCGAAAGCTCTTCCATCGCAAAAAGGCTTTCCATGCCCGCAGCCTGCATGCGCGGCCCAGCCACGCCACGGAATGTGACGCTTGGCGCGAGGCTTTTGAGACCGGCGATAAGCGCGGCCCCGAGCGCATCGCCTGATGGTTCGCCTGCCGTGAGAAAGACTTTCATCGCGCCAGCGCGCCTTCCCGCACCCAGAGGAAAACACCCCCCTCTCGCGCAAGCGCGCGGCAACGCTCTTCATCGATCATCAAGACCGCGCCCGCCTCGATCACAATGCCTTCCAGCTCCGCTTCGATGGCCGCGGCAACGGTCTCAGGCCCGATTGTCGGCATATCAACGCGAAGCTCCTGCCCCGGCTTTGGCGCTTTGTAGAGGATCCCGCCGGACGGCAGAGCAGGATCGCGCCGCGCCACACTGCGCGGTTTCTCAGCGGCGGGCCCGGTGAGCCAATCTGCGGCCATGCCGATCGGGTCCGAGAAATCAGGCGCGTGTGCCTCAAAGCTCTCGCGCAAAAGCGAACGGATCATCCAATCTGTCCCCGGCAAGGCTTCGACCGCGAGCGCTTGACCGTCTTTTACAATGCAGGCCTGGCCGATATCGGCTGCGCCAAGCGCGCAGATTATCGCTGCGCCGCGGGCGGCATCCTTGCGATTGGCTTCACTGACAGCGCCTTCCAGGAGGCCGGGTTCAGGCAGAAGCCTCGGCGCGAGCGCATGCGCGCCAACCACCTTGAACCCGGCCCCTTCGATAACCTCGATCACAGCGCGCAAGGCTGCATCATCGCCCTGTGCCATGGCCGCAATGAGGCCGGGCATGAGGGGCGCGGTCGCCGCATCTATCCGCGCGGGATCGATCACCGGGCGCGCGACTTTTCCCAAAAGGCAAACCTGCTCGATCCCGCGCGCGCGAAACGCCTCAAGGAGCGTGCCGAGCTCTTCGAGGCGAAACGATTGATCGACTAAGAGGCCCTCCGGAGAGAACCCGTCCAGCGCGGCGACGAAGGGCGGGGTTTCTTGCTCAGCGGCAATCAGCGCGGGCAAGGCCCCTGCCCCGGCGATGAGCGCGCGCGACGGGGCAGCCCGCGCGCTCATTTCGGTGTCAGAAAGCCGCGATCGCTCTCCGCGGTGATAAAGCGGACCATGTCAGCGACAAAATCGCTTTCATGCTCATCGGCCAGCCGCTTTGCGCGGTCGATAAAAGCGCCGTCGCCTTGCTTGAGCATCTGAAAGGCGGCTCTGAGCGCGGTGATATCGCTGCGCGCAACCCCGCGCCGCTTGAGCCCGACGAGATTGAGCCCGTCCAATTCGCCCCGCGCCCCCTGGACCAGGGCATGGGGCATCACATCGGCGGTCACCATCGAGAGCGCGCCGATGATCGCGCCCCGCCCGATCCGCACCCATTGGTGGATCCCGCAGAGCCCGCCGACGATCACATCATCCTCAAGCACGCAATGCCCGGCCACTGCCGCGCCATTGACGATGATCAAACGGTCCCCCAATTGCGCGTCATGGGCGATATGGCATCCCGCCATATAAAGCCCGTCATCCCCGACACGCGTAACGCCGCCGCCGCCTTCGGTGCCGGTGTTCATCGTGACATGCTCGCGGATGCGATTGCGCTTGCCGATGATGAGCTGCGTCTTCTCGCCCTTGAATTTGAGATCCTGCGGGATCTCGCCCAACACAGAAAAGGGAAAGACAATCGTCTCTTCGCCCAGTGTCGTCTGACCTTGGACGACGACATGGCTTTTAAGCTCTACGCCAGCGTTGAGCGTTACATCCCCGCCGATGATACAAAAGGGCCCGACCTTCGCAGTCGGATCGATCCGCGCCCCCGCCTCGATGATCGCGCTCGGGTGAATGTCAGCCATGGGTCAGCTCGATACATCCATCATCGCGGTAAACTCAGCTTCGCAGGCCAGTTCATCATCGACTGTGGCGCGGCCCTTGAACTTCCAGACCTTCGCGCCCTCTTTGCCGCGCAGCGTCTGAATATCCATGCGCAGCACATCGCCGGGGATGACCTTTCTGCGAAACTTGCAGCCATCGATGGCCATGAAATAAATCAGGAGCTCCTTATCGGCCAGATCAAGGGCGACGCCCGTCATGACAGCCGCCGTTTGCGCCATGGCTTCCACGATTGTCACGCCCGGCATGATCGGCGTGCCGGGAAAATGGCCCTGGAAATGAGGTTCGTTCATGGTGACGTTCTTCCAGCCCACCGCGCTCTGCGTGCCATTGATCGCGGTGACTTTATCGACC
>JBCCTH010000175.1:0-5970 GCA_039198835.1 Pseudomonadota bacterium
CGCCGTGTCGCAACCCGCTACGACAAAACCGCCGAGAGCTTCCTCGGCTTCATAGACATAACGTCCATCCGCCTCTGGCTGCGCCTTTTGTCAACATGACCTAAGCTTTAGATGTAACTTGTAGTTCTGATCTCTAAAGGCTTTCCACGCGCGGTGCCTATCCCAATCACCGATTCCGGCCGTCCCCGCCGCCAAATGACGGAGGCGTTGTGCGGCACCATGCGTTTTCTTTGGCTCGCTGCGCGCTCACCACCTGTCTCGAGCGTGGGGCTCGCGCGCCGCAAATTGGCGGGGCGTTTTCTGGTCGTGTTGCTCTTTCAGCGCTTGCGTAGCGCCGTGGAGCAAACGCGTGCAAGTCAGATGCAAAGATCGCGGAGGCATGGGTTTGTCCAGTTGGTTGCCTTGGCTGGCAAAGACTTTGGGACGCCGTGGAGCAAATGCGTGCAAGTCAGATGCGCAGATCGCGGAGGCATGGGTTTGTTCGGTTGGTTGCCCTGGCTGGCAAAGACTTTCGGGCGCTGCGGAGCACACGCGCAAAGATCAGAAGCGAAGATCGCGGAGGGGTGCATGCCTGGGCGTTTGTCCAGGTAGGCAAGGCGAGGCCGCTTGGGCTTGCTCACATGCGTGGCGATCGTCAACGCAGGTCGTGGCCATCAGCTCAACTTGAGAAAGCCGCAAGTTGCGCGGCCATCGAAGATTCAAGCAGCCAAGTTTTACGACGGGCGGCGCGCGTTCTCCCAAAGGGCAAATTCCTCCGCGCATGCATCCTCCAGCCGCGCGCGCAGCTTGGGGGCGAGCGCCAGATCGGCGGGCGGAGATACATTGGCACGCCCAAGGACCAGGGGCGTTTTCAAACGGCTCTCCAAAAACCGAGCCGCTAGATCGATTTGCTCGTATTGAAAAAGATGGCTCACCGCGACGTTCCCTTGCCCATTTGAAACAAAGCGCCGCGGGCTGCCAACCCGGGCGAAGGGCGGGGGGCTCTCTTCAAGATAGGCTGCCACGAAATCATCGAAGCTCTGGCCTTTGGTTGAATTTGGATGGCCCTCAAGCTCTGCGCGGCTGCGATAGCGATACCACGAGCCAAGCCAACTCACCGGCTCTCTCACGAGCGCGACGGTCTCAAGCTTCCGCGCGCCGTCGATCACGCCGAAAAGCGGTTTGATGAATCGCGTGTAGCGAAACATTGGCATGTGTTTGACATCAGGCGGGCTGAGAAAAGCAATGTCCGCGCGCGGGGCGAGCGCTTTCTCCAACGCGGATGTCCCTGTCTTGGGCAGAGCGAGAAGAACAAGCTTTTCTTTCCAAAAAACAAGCATTTGCCGACAGGCCCCCGGTCTCAGCGTCACATTCCGACGCGTGGTAACCCCTCTTTAACCTCTTTCAACCAAGGCTTCATTACGAAGAATTTGATTGAAATGTTCTACTTTTGACCTCACAAGGGGAACAAGAGGTGAACGAAGCAGTCATTGCCCGCCCCCGCGCGGTGTGTGAAACAAGGAGCCCAAAGATGGCAACAGCGGATCTTCTCAGCATGGACGCGAAACGCAACGCCGAGAGGCAAAAAGCACTCGATAGCGCGCTGGCGCAGATCGAGCGGCAATTCGGCAAAGGCTCGATCATGAAGCTGGGTGCCGATAACCCGGTTCAAGACATCGAAGCGACATCGACAGGCTCGCTCGGGCTCGATATCGCGCTAGGCATTGGCGGGTTGCCCAAAGGCCGGATCATCGAGATTTACGGGCCCGAAAGCTCAGGCAAAACGACGCTCACGCTCCATTGTGTGGCCGAAGAGCAAAAGAAAGGCGGCGTTTGCGCCTTCGTGGATGCCGAACACGCGCTTGACCCGCAATATGCGCGCAAGCTCGGCGTCGATCTCGATGAATTGCTGATCTCGCAGCCGGATACCGGCGAACAGGCGCTCGAAATCACAGAAACGCTCGTGCGCTCGGGCGCGGTTTCGCTTGTCGTGGTTGATTCGGTCGCCGCGCTCACACCGCAAAAAGAGCTCGAGGGCGATATGGGCGACAGTGCGCCAGGCCTTCAAGCGCGCCTCATGAGCCAGGCCATGCGCAAGTTGACCGGCGCGATTGCGCGCTCGAATTGCATGGTTATCTTCATCAACCAGATCAGGATGAAAATCGGCGTCATGTTCGGCTCGCCTGAAACGACGACCGGCGGCAACGCGCTCAAATTCTATGCCTCGGTGCGTCTCGATATCCGCCGCATCGGCGCGATCAAGGATCGCGACGAGGTCGTAGGGAACGCCACGCGCGTTAAGATCGTCAAAAACAAGGTGGCACCCCCCTTCAAGCAGGTGGAATTTGATATCATGTATGGCGAAGGGATCTCAAAGATGGGCGAATTGCTCGATCTGGGGGTGAAAGCTGGCGTGGTTGAGAAATCAGGGGCCTGGTTTTCTTATGGCGATGAGCGGATCGGCCAGGGGCGCGAAAACGCCAAGGGCTTTTTGCGCGACAATGCGCGGATTGCCTACGAGATCGAAGATAAGATCCGCGCCTCTCACGGGCTCGATTTTGAGATGCCGCCGGGGGCAGAAAGCGATGGTGACGAGGTTTTGGAAGCCTGACGCGGCATAACGGGCCATCGCCCAAGCCGCTGAGAGACCCGCGCAGTGTCTTTCGAAAAGGTCCTTCCTGCGTGTAAAGCGGCCGAGCCGCATACTTTTTAACATCGAAGAGACCCGCGAAAGAGCCGCCCGCCAGCGGCTCTTTTCACGCGAGCGCGCTTGAGCAGGGCGCGCCTTTGAGGTGCCGCATGGTGAGGCAGTTCACGCGCGCCTTGGCAAGAGTGGACAGCCCCAAGAGCCAGCGATATGTCAGCCTCTGACGAACAAAAGGCCATGACATGCCCAGCTTGAATGATATTCGCGCCACCTTCCTGAATTTCTTCGAAAAGCAGGGGCACGCGGTCGTGGAGAGTTCACCGCTCGTGCCGCGAAATGATCCCACATTGATGTTCACAGCCGCGGGCATGGTGCAGTTCAAAAACCTCTTCACCGGTGTCGAGCATCGCGACTATACGCGCGCCACCACCGCTCAGAAATGCGTGCGGGCGGGCGGCAAGCACAATGATCTTGATAACGTCGGCTACACTGCGCGCCACCACACGTTTTTTGAGATGCTGGGGAATTTCAGCTTCGGCGACTATTTCAAGGCCGACGCGATCCCCTTCGCCTGGGATCTCGTCACCAAAGAGTTCGGCATCGATAAAGAGAAGCTCCTCGTCACCGTCTACCACACAGATGATGAAGCGGTGGAGATCTGGAAAAAGCACGCGGGCCTCAGCGATGATCGCATCATCCGCATCGCCACCGATGATAACTTCTGGTCAGCGGGCCCGACCGGCCCTTGCGGCCCCAGCACTGAAATTTTCTATGACCACGGCGATCATATCTGGGGCGGCCCCCCCGGCAGCGCTGACGAAGACGGTGACCGGTTCGTCGAGATCTGGAACCTCGTCTTCATGCAGTATGAGCAATTCGAAGATGGCAGCCGGGTCGATCTGCCCAATAAGAGCATCGATACCGGCATGGGGATCGAGCGTGTCGCGGCTCTCCTCCAAGGAACAAACGACAATTACAGCACCGATCTCATGCGGGCGCTTATCGAGGCCTCCGCCGATGCCTCGAGCACCGATCCCGACGGCCCCGGCAAGACGCATCACAGGGTCATTGCCGATCACTTGCGCTCAACTTCCTTTTTGATCGCCGATGGTGTGATGCCGTCCAATGACGGGCGAGGTTATGTGCTCAGGCGCATCATGCGCCGGGCGATGCGCCATGCCCATCAGCTCGGCGTGAGTGAGCCGCACATGCATCGCTTGGTGAGCGCGCTCGTGGGCCAGATGGGGGCGGCCTATCCCGAGCTGGGGCAGGCCAAAACGCTCATTGAAGACACGCTTTTGAGCGAAGAGACCCGCTTTCGCCAGACTTTGGAGCGCGGTCTCAAGCTTTTGTCGGATGAAGTCGCTGGGCTCGAAGACGGCGCTGATTTGCCCGGCGCGGCGGCCTTTAAGCTTTATGACACCTACGGCTTCCCCCTTGATCTGACCCAGGACGCGCTGCGCGAGCAGGGCCGGGGGGTCGACACCGATGGGTTTGATGTGGCCATGGAGGCGCAAAGGGCAAAAGCCCGCGCGGCTTGGTCAGGCTCGGGCGAAGCCGCCGATGCGACCGTTTGGTTCGATGTCGCTGAAAAGCACGGCGCGACAGATTTTCTGGGGTACGAGCTTGAGGCGGCTGAAGGGCAAATCGCCGGGCTTGTTTTGGCCGGGGCGCTCACGCCAGAGGCGCGCGCGGGCGCCACTGTTCAGATTGCGCTCAACCAAACCCCGTTTTATGCAGAAAGCGGCGGGCAGGTGGGCGATAGCGGGGTTTTGACGACCGCGACCGGCAAGGTAGAGATCACAGACACAAAGAAAGCCGCCGGCGTCTTTATCCATATCGGCGAGGTGGTCGAGGGCAGCGTCAGCGCGGGTCAAGGGGCCACTTTGACAGTTGACCCGGCAAGGCGCAGCCAGATCCGCGCCAACCATTCAGCGACCCATCTTTTGCACGAGGCGCTGCGCCATGCCCTGGGCAGCCATGTCGCGCAGCGCGGTTCGCTCAACGCGCCGGATCGGCTGCGCTTTGATTTCAGCCATGGCCAGGCGCTGTCGTTGGACGAGATCAAAGAGGTCGAGGCGGAGGTGAATGCCTATATCCGCCAGAACGCGCGGGTTGAGACCCGTCTCATGGCCCCTGATGATGCGCGGGCGCTGGGGGCGCAGGCGCTGTTTGGTGAGAAATACGGCGATGAAGTGCGCGTCGTGTCCATGGGCCATGCGCCCGGGTCGGGCCGTGGCAGCGCGGGCGAAACCTATTCAATCGAGCTTTGCGGAGGCACCCATGTCGTCCAGACGGGCGACATCGGCGTGTTTGTGACGCTGGGTGATAGCGCGTCATCGGCCGGCGTGCGGCGCATCGAGGCGCTCACGGGGGCGGCCGCGTTCGCGTATTTGAGCGAACAAGACATGCGCTTGGCGCAGGCCGCCTTGGCGCTCAACGCGCCCGCAGCCGACGTCCCAGAGCGCGTGATCCAGCTCCTCGCCGAACGCAAAAGCCTCCAACAAGAGGTCGCCGAGCTGCGCCGTACCGTGGCCATGGGCGGCAGCGCCAGGGCGAGCGCCCCCGAAAACGTGGGCGGCATCCCGTTCCTGGCCATGATCCTTGAAGGCGTCACCGGCAAAGACCTTCCCGCTCTGATCGACGCGCAAAAAGCCGAGCACGGCTCCCTCGCCATTCTCTTGATCGCCGATACGGGCGGGAAAGCCGCCGTCGCCGCGGGCGTCACAGATGATTTGACAGACAAGCTCAGCGCCGTGGACCTTGTCAAAACCGCCGTCGCAGCGTTGGGCGGGAAAGGCGGTGGCGGCAGGCCAGCCATGGCCCAGGGCGGCGCAAAAGACACCCAAAACGGCCCCGCCGCCATTGAGGCTGCCAGAGCGCTGCTGGGGTCAGCGCCCTAGCAGCGCCGCAAGCCGCCCCTTCATTTTTCCATAAAAACTCCCCCCGGAGGGCCGCCGGAGGCACATATCCAGTCGGTCAGGCTGCGCGACCGAATTCAACGCAAATGGGCCCTCTCGCGAGCGCACCAGACAAACCGCGCCGCGCAGCGGCACACTCTGGTTGATTTCGAGCTGGCTTAGGAGGCCGCGCGCGCCTGGCGCTTGCGCTCATGGGGGTCAAGAAAGCGCTTGCGCAATCTGAGCGCGCCTGGCGTCACCTCGACGAGTTCATCATCGTCGATATAGGCGATCGCCTCTTCCAGGCTCATCTTGACCGGCGGTGTCAGCCGCACATTTTCGTCCGAGCCGGACGCCCGAATGTTGGTGAGCTTCTTGCCTTTGAGCGGGTTCACTTCGAGATCGTTGTCGCGGCTATGCTCGCCCAGGATCATGCCTTGATAG
>JBCCTH010000176.1:0-5850 GCA_039198835.1 Pseudomonadota bacterium
ATCTCAAGGCCATGGTCGACACCGCCAAGGGCATGGGCGGCCTCGACATCATGGTCAACAACGCGTCGATTTTCGCGACGCTGACGCCCAAGCCCTTCTTCGAGATCGACGAGGACGAGTTCGACACGATCATGCGCGTGAATGCCCGCGGTGTGCACCAGGTCATGCGCGCCATCGTGCCCACGATGATCGGCGCGGGCGGCGGCAAGGTGATCAATATCGCGTCGGGCACGTTCTATTACGGGCCTCCGGGGCTCTCGCATTACACTGCCTCCAAGGGCGCGGTCATCGCGCTGACGCGGTGCCATGGGCGCGAGCTCGGCGAGAAGAACATCCAGGTGAATGCCATCGCCCCGGGCCTGACGGAGAGCGAGGGCCTTGCCGCCAATTCCGGCTTCGACATGGCGCGCGGGCCCACCGTCGCCTCGCGCTCGATCAAGCGGGATATGCTGCCCGAGGATCTTCTCGGCTCGCTCCTCTACCTCGCGTCTTCCGACAGCAACTTCGTCACCGGCCAGACGCTCAACGTCGACGGCGGCAAGATCAACGTCTGAGGGCAGCGCGATGACGAAGCGGTTTACCTTTCTCCCTCCCGGAGGCGGCAGAGACTACGATTGGTCTGCGGACCACACCTACGTCAAAGTCTCTGCCGCAGATACCGGCGGGCAATACACGCTCATGGAGGACAACCTGAAGTCCACCTTCGCGCTGGGCCTGCACATGCACCGCTACCACGCGGAGACCTTCTACATCCTTGAAGGCGACATCGATTTTTATGTCGATGGGGAGTGGATGACAGCCAAGCCGGGCGCGTGCCTCCACGTGCCGCCCGGCGTGCCCCATGCGTGCATTCTCGCGAAAGGCACCGAAGCTGGGCGGATGCTGATGATCTATCAGCCTTCGGGGTTTGACGGCTATCTGGCCGAGCTTGCCACCTCCGCCGATGAAGATTTCTCGGATGCCGGAAAAATGGCCGCGCTCAACGATAAATACGACATCGTCGAGCTTGGGCCGGTGCCAGATCGCGGAGACCTCTAGCCGATGGCGGGCAAGCGCAACCTGCTTTTTATCATGTGCGATCAGCTTCGCTGGGATTATCTCTCCTGCGCGGGTCACAAGACGCTCAAGACGCCCAACATCGACAAACTTGCCGCGCGCGGGGTTCGGTTTTCCAACGCCTATGTCCAGTCGCCGATCTGCGGCCCGAGCCGGATGAGCTTCTACACCGGGCGCTATGTGTCTGCCCATGGCGCAACGGCGAACTTTGTCCCCCTGCGCGTGGGCGAGCGTAATGTCGGCGACTATCTCAAACCGCTGGGCGTGCGCCCCGTGCTCGTTGGCAAAACCCATATGATGCCAGATCGCGAGGGCATGGCGCGGCTCGCGATTGCCCCGGAGAGCGACCTAGGCATCCACCACCGGGAAGCGGGGTTTGAGCCCTATGAGCGCGATGACGGCATCTACCCGGACAAGATGATGAAAGCGCAGCCGCGCTATAACGACTACCTGCGCGAAAAGGGCCACGGCGGGCATAATCCCTGGCACTGGGCGGCAAATGCTGTGACTACACCGGGCGGGCCGCGCTCGGGCTTTTACAACGATATCGCTGATCTGCCCGCCAATGTCGCCGAAGAAGACAGCGAGACGCCCTACATGACCCGCCGCGCCATGGATTTTATGGCCGAGGATGACGGCGAGACACCCTGGCTGCTTCATCTCTCCTATATCAAGCCGCATTGGCCCTATATCGCGCCTGCCCCCTACCATGAGATGTATGGCCGCGACGATATTCAGCCGGTCGTCCGCTCAGAGACCGAGCGCGCCGCGCCAAACCCGCTGATGAAGTGTTTCATGGATCGGATCGCAGGCAAGACCTTCGCGCGCGACGAGACCATCGAAAAAGTTGTGCCCAGCTACATGGGCCTCATCAAACAGATCGATGACCAGCTCTGCATGCTCTTCGCATTCATGGAAGAGCGCGGCCTTCTGGAAACGACCACAATCGTCTTTACATCCGATCACGGCGATTATCTCGGCGATCACTGGATGGGCGATAAGGATTATTTTCATGACGCATCGGTGAAGGTTCCGCTGATTATTGCCGATCCTGATCCAGCCATGAATGCGACGCGCGGGACGGTCTGTGAGGCCCTCGTTCAGGCGATCGACCTCTTGCCGACATTCATTGAGCATTACGGCGGCGAGGTGCCCGCCCATCTGATCGATGGCGTTTCGCTGCGCCCTCTGCTCACAGGAGAAACGGCGCGCGTGAATGACCAGGTGATCAGCGAGTACGATTATCACCAGCAGGTCTTTGCGCCTGAGATCGGCCGCGGCCCGCGCGATTGCCGCATCTACATGCTTCTCACCGAAGACTGGAAATATATCCACGCGCCGGGATTCGCGCCGGTTCTCTTTGACCGCGCCGCCGACCCCGATGAATTCAACGATCTGGGAACGTCGCGCGAGCACGAGCCTATCCGGCGCGAGATGCAAGAGCGGCTCATGGATTGGGCGCTGCGCTACCGCCAACGCGAAACCTATAGCGATGAGACCGCAGCGCGCTTCACCGCTTTTGAAGAAAATGCAGGCGTGCTCATCGGATACTGGAATGAGGATGATCTGATCGATCCGACAAACGCGCCGAAACCTGTGGACGCCTGACAAGGTCAGCGGCGCAGCGGGTGGCTTGAGCGCCACTTAAATTGGCATCGGGAGGGGCCAGAGATGGAAAGGACAGAGCACAAAGCGCCGCGCGGCAAGGCGGTCGCGGATGTCATCGCCTTCGCTTTCGCGATCATTGTCTTGATTTATGCCGCCGCTGGCCCGGCCTCGGAGCTCGTGCGTTGGATCATTGAATCAACGACGGCAGGCTTTGAAGATTTGAGCCGCCGCGACCAGCGCCTGCTGATGCGCGAGCATTGGCTGGGCGCGGCATTTCGATCTTTCGAGCGCGCCTTCCTGCTTCCCACGGGCCTGATCCTCGGGCTGCCGATCCTCTTCGCTTTTGCGATCTCGTTTCTCACCCTGCCCATGCGGATGCCCTGGCTCAACTGGGCGCTCGCGGCGCTTTCCACCCTCGTTTTCACCCTCTGGATCTCAAAGCTGATGCGCGTGGATGGCGGGGCGCTGCCATCGGCGACAAGTCTCGATTTCGTGCTCTTTCCCGTCGCAACGGTGCTCGTCCTTTATCTGACATGGCGCCAATTCGGGGCGTTTATCGTCGGCTTTTGCCTCTTCTGGATCATCTACTTCTTCGTGCGCGGGGTTTTGCCTGACTGGACTGGCATTCTCGCGGGGTCAGAGGCCACGGCGGCGCAATCGATGCGCACGATGGTCTTGAATTTCTGGTCGCAAACGGGCGGTATGTTCGGCCAGCCTCTCCAGGTTGTCTCAGGCAACGTGCTGATCTTCATTGTCTTTGGCGCGGTGCTCATGGCCTCCGGTGCGGGCGATCTCCTCATGAAGCTCGCCAACCGCCTCACCGGGCAGTTCACCGGCGGGGCGGCGCATGCCTCAGTCGCGTCCTCCGCCCTTTTCGGCACGCTGAGCGGCGCGGCGATCTCGAACGTTGTCTCAACCGGCGTCATGACCATCCCCGTGATCAAAAAGGCGGGCTTCAAGCCGCCCTTCGCGGCCGCCGTTGAAGCCGCCGCCTCAACCGGCGGGCAGATCATGCCGCCGGTCATGGGCGTTGTGGCGTTCTTCGTTGCGGGCCAGATCGGGCTTGAATACCGCTACATCATCGTTGCCGCGATCTTGCCCGCGATCTTCTTTTACTTCGGCACATTTCTGACCGTCTATTTCGAGGCGCGCCGCCAGGGTGTGGGGCCTTTGCCTGCCGCAGAGCGCCCAAAGCTTAACCGGCGCGAGACGGTTCAGTGCCTCGTCTTTATCGTGCCGCTCGGGGTGCTGAGCTTTTTCCTTTTCACGCAGCCTTCCGTGCAGAAAGCGGGTTTTTATGGCTTCTTGGCCGCGGTGCTGAGCGCGCTTGTCCTTTTTCCAGCGTTTCGGAATTGGGGCCGTGTCTACCGCGCCTTTGTTGATGCCGGGCGGATGTCAGGCACAATCGTTGTGATTGTTGCGGCGATCGGGCTCATCGTCGGGCTGATCCAGGTCTCTGGCTTCTCGGGCCGTCTTGCGCTCCTTCTCGCGCAACTTGCCAGCGGGCCGCTCTTTCTAACGCTCATCGTCGTCGCGCTCGGGGCCATTGTCTTGGGCATGGGGCTGCCGCCGGGGGCGACTTACTTCATCATCGTGATTGCTTTGAGCTCGGGCATCGATGCCGTCGGGATCCCGCCGCTTACGCTGCATCTCTTCGTCGTGTTCTTTGCGGTGCTTTCAACCGTCACGCCGCCTGTGGCGCTCGCGGCCTTCGCCGCCGCGCCCATTGCCGGAGCCAACCCGATGCAGACCGGGTTTCAAGCCGCGCGTCTGGCCTTGGCGGGGTTTCTCATACCCTTCGTGTTCGTGTATCACCCTGCGGTTCTCTACAAACTTCAAATCCTCTTTGTCTGGTTTGGTGGAGAGCTGCCAACATCGCGCGCCATGATCGACGTCACGACCGTGAGCTGGGGCGCGTTCTTCTGGGTGATCGCAGCCTTCGGAATGGCCGTTTGGCTCGCGGCATCGGCGCTCACAGGATTTGAGAAAAACAAGCTGCAACTTTGGGAACGCATCGCGCGGGTCGCGGCGGGCATCGCGGTTTTGTTGCCAAATCTGGCGCTTGCGTTTCCAGCCTTTGCGGCGGGTGCCGCGCTCATCATCGTTCACAGATTCCTGGGTGGGGAACCCTCGCCCATCGATACCAAAGATACCGCACTGCGTACTGAATAAGGGAGGAATATCATGCGCATAATCACATTGGCGGCGTGCTCGCTGATCGCATCAACGGGCTTCGCGGCCGCCGAGGAAACAACGCTCCGCATGGCCACAATCGCGCCCGGGCTGAGCGCGGCGATCACGATGTCGACCTTCGCCAACATTGTCACGGACAATGTCGACGACATTGAAATCGAGGTCTCGGGCGGCGGCGCGGCGACCTTGCACGTCATGGAAATGGCGCGCGGCAACCTCGACATGGTCATGACAAACCCGGTCATTTACAATCTGATGTCGAACGGTCGCGCGATGTACGCCAATGAGCCAGAGGCGCCCGCGCTTTCCGAAAATGTCCAGCTCATCATGCTCTATCCTTATGGGCAATATCACTTCGCCGTTCGCGCAGATAGTGACATCGAGGTGCTCGATGATATCGAAGGCGCGTCCATCTTTCTGGGCCCCCAGGGTGGCGGCGCATTCAACGCGGCGAGGGGTTGGGTCGAAAGCACGACCGGGCTCGTCGTAGGCGAGGATTATGAAGCGATCACAGCGAATTGGCAGACCGGCTTTCAAGCCTTCCTCGACGGCACGATTGATGTCTATGTAAATGGCTGCCTCGACCCTTGCGGTCAGTTCATCCAGTTCACTGAAACGGAAGAATTACGCTTCATCGGCCCGGAAAGCCATGAGGGCGAAGAGGTTGACGCCTTCCTCGGCAAGTTCCGGTATCGTGATGAAGTCCCCGCTGGGGCCTATGATGGCCAGCTCAACGATGGGCCGGTGATGTCGTTCAACACCTCGGTGGGGATCGGTGTGCGCGCCGATCTCGATGAAGAGACGGTCTATAACGTGACCAAAGCGTTCTGGGACAACCTCAATCAGATTTCATCTGAAGCGCCCTGGGTCGAAGCCATCGATATCGAGTTCGCGGTGAGCAATCTCGGGGCGATGACGATCCATCCCGGTGCTGCGCGTTACTATCGCGAAGTGGGTGTCATGGAGTGATAATCGCATGGGCCGTGCGGCGGC
>JBCCTH010000177.1:0-5816 GCA_039198835.1 Pseudomonadota bacterium
AGCACATCGAGCCCGTCCGTGACGCGGCCAACCACCGTATATTGCCCGTTGAGAAACGGGCCATCGGCGAACATGATGAAGAATTGCGAATTCGCGCTGTCGGGGTTTTGGCTGCGCGCCATCCCCACAACGCCACGCTCAAAGGGAATATCGGAAAATTCAGCGCCGATATTGCTCAATTCTGATCCGCCGGTGCCCGCGCGCCCAAGGTTGCCGCCTTCGACCTTGCCGAATTCGCCGTCGCCTGTCTGTGCCATGAACCCGTCGATCACACGGTGAAAGAAGACGCCATCGTAAAACCCGCTCTCGGCGAGCGCTATGATCTGCTCGACATGGTTGGGCGCGACATCTTCCAAAAGATCGATGCTGATCGTCCCCTCGGTATGGGCCCCGCTCACATCGATCTCAAGGCCCGCCGCAATGGCGGGGCCGCCGCACAAAGCAAAAATTAGGGCCAGGCTACGCATCGGCGGCCACCTTGACGGAAATCATCCGATCCGGGTTCATTGGCGGCTCGCCGCGCTGGATCGCATCGACATGCTCCATCCCCGAAATCACGCGGCCATAGACTGTGTATTGCCCATTAAGGAAGTCGTTATCCTTGAAATTAATGAAGAATTGCGAGTTCGCGGAATCCGGGCTTTGGCTGCGCGCGGCGCCCAAAGTGCCGCGCGAATGGGGCAGCTTCGAAAACTCAGCGGGCAGGTTGGGCTTGTCGGAGCCGCCTGTCCCGGCCATGCGGATGTTGAAATCCTTCTCCATGTTGCCGTTGGCTACATCCCCCGTTTGCGCCATGAAGCCGTCGATCACCCGATGGAAGGCGACATTGTCATAAGCCCCTTCGCGCGCGAGTTCCTTCATCCGTTCGCTGTGCTTCGGCGCGACATCGGGCAAAAGCTCGATCGTGACCGTGCCGCCCTTCAGCTCCATGAGGATGGTGTTCTCGGGGTCTTTGATTTCGGCCATGGGGCCCTCCTTTTTCACTCGTCGCGGACCCTAGTTCCCACGCTCGGGAAGGGAAAGGGCAGTTGACGCAAACGCGAAGATGGGCTGCAAGCGGCACGACGCTGACAAAGAAGGGCCCGCCGATGGCTTGGAAGACACTCGATGACCTGGAGCTTGCAGGCAAGGCCGTGCTAACGCGGGTAGATATCAACGTGCCGATGCAGGACGGCGCGGTGAGCGATGCCACGCGCATCGAGCGGATCGCGCCAACGGTGGCTGACATTCAGGGCAAGGGCGGCAAGCCGGTGTTGCTGGCGCATTTCGGGCGGCCCAAAGGCAAGCCGAGCGCGGAGCTTTCGCTGGCGCAGCTTGTGCCCGCGCTTGAAGCGACGTTTGCAAAACCTGTGACCTTTGTCGAACGGCCGAGCCGCGCCTTCATCGACGCGCAAGCGCCAGATGCCATCATCCTGGTGGAAAACACGCGGTTCACAGCCATGGAAGAAGCAAATGACCCGCAAATGGCGCAGTTTCTCGCCTCACTTGGCGATGTCTATTGCAATGATGCCTTTTCGGCGGCCCACCGCGCCCATGCCTCGACAGAGGGCGTGGCGCATCTTTTGCCGTCTTGCGCGGGCCGTCTGATGGCCGCCGAGCTCACCGCGCTTGAAGCCGCTCTTGGATCGCCCGCGCGCCCGGTGGCGGCTGTCGTGGGCGGGGCGAAGGTCTCGACCAAGCTCGATCTTCTGGGCAACCTCCTGAGCAAGGTCGATCATCTGATCATCGGCGGCGGCATGGCCAATACGTTTCTCGCAGCGCAGGGCCTTAACGTTGGCAAGAGCCTTGCAGAGCATGAAATGGCCGAGACGGCGCGCGCGATCCTGGCGAAAGCGGCTGATGCAAACTGCCAGATACATCTGCCCATCGACATCGTCGTGGCGCGCGAATTCAAGGCAGGGGCCGCCCACGAGACCTGCGCCGCTGCCGGCTGCCCGCCTGACGCGATGATTCTCGATGCCGGGCCAGAAACCGTCGCGCAACTGGGCGAGATCTTTGGCGCATGCAAAACGTTGATCTGGAACGGCCCGCTCGGCGCGTTCGAGATCGCGCCTTTTGACACCGCCACCAACGCCGCCGCCGAAGCCGCCGCAACGCTGACCGCAATGGGCAAACTCACGAGCGTCGCGGGCGGCGGCGATACTGTCAGCGCCCTCAATCAGGCCGGGGCCGCCGACCGCTTCACCTATATCTCCACGGCAGGCGGCGCATTTCTGGAATGGATGGAAGGCAAAACGCTGCCCGGCGTCGCCGCCCTTGGAGGATAGGGCGCGCCTTGCTAGACTTTCGGTGATTTGACCGAAAAGGATTTCATCATGCGCCGTCTTGCCGCGTTAGCCCTCTCGCTCTTTCCCGCTTTCACGGCGGCCCAGCCCGCGCCCCCGAGCTGGGCCGAGGCCATTGGCCTCGACGTCATTCTTACGCGCATGGTGCAATCGGCGATCTCGGCTGCGCGCACGCAGGCTGATATCACCTATGACCATCTCTCCGTGAGCGGCGGCGGGCAAATTTTCACGATGACCGGGCTTGAAATCTTCCTGCTTCTGAACAGCGGGGAGGATTGCGCGATCTTTGTTGATCGCGTCACCCTGAGCCTTTCCCCTTGGGAAGAGATTGATCAGGTAAATCTGAGGGTTGATGCAATCGGGGGCGATTTCGATGCCACATGCATCCCCGCCGAGGCGCGCCAAGAGTTTCCACCAGGTCTTTTGACCGAAGACGTCATCGACATTGACCATGCCATCCTTGCGCTGGCCTACGATCTGCCATCGGCGGGGGCGACCCTCGATTTGAGCCTGACATCGTCGGGGTTCGCCGAGATTTCGGCCAATGCGGTGCTGGATTATTTCGCGATCGAAGCGACCGACCCGGATAATCCCCTGCCCGTGATGTTTCTTGAAGAAGCGACCGTGACGCTTGCAAATCTGGGCCTTTGGGAAAAGGTTTTGCCGCTTTTGCCCCCGGATGTCGCGTCTCCGCTCGTCATCGGCCCGGTTATCACCCAGCAAATGACAGCGGGCCTTCTCTCTAACGGGGGCGATGCAGCGCTTACAGAGCTGGAAGAGCGGTTTGTGCTTTCGGCGGGTGAGGTGGCGGCGCGCTTTCTTGGCGAACCTGAGCGGATCGTCTTGGAGATGCGCCCTCAAGTGCCGACATATCTCGATTTTTTCACGTATGAAGAGACCCCGCGCGCGGCCATCGCCGATACCGAGCCCCGCTTTTTGACGGCCCCTTCCGCCGAAGACCGTCTGATCGACGTGGCCCTTGTGCGCGCAGCTCTAACCGGCGGGGGTTTGACCGATGAAGAGCGGCTAACGGTGGGCCGCGCGCTTTTGACAGGCAAGGGCGCGCCCCAAAACCAAGCCGCCGCGCGCGATCTTCTTGCGCCGCTGATCGCGTCGGCTGATGCAGAGACGCTCGGCCTTCTCGCAGAGACGGCCGCCGACCCCGCCGAGGCTTATGCGCTGGCGCTCCGGGCAGTGGCCGCCGGATATGAAGGCGCGCAAGGCCTTTTATCGGATCTCGAAGAAGAGCTCGCCCTTTCCGAGATCTTGGCGGCGCAGAGCGCGGCGCTGACCGAACCGCCGAGCGCGGCCTTTCAAGCCCAGGGGCGCGCTTTGCGCGAACAAGCGCTCGCCTATCTCACTGGCGCCGAAGGCGCGCCGCGAAATTATGGCTTCGCCGCTGCCTTGGCCGGCCTCTCAAGCGCGCTCGGCGATGTCGCGGCGGGTGCGATCCTTGAAGAGCTCGAGACGCGCTTCGGCCATGATCCCGCTTGGCGCGCCGTCGCAGATCAAGCCGCCGCGCAAGCGCTCGAGATCTGGGTGGCCGACGGCTTTCTCGACCGCTGACACACGCTCGGCATGCCAGTGTTAGCGCACTCAGGATTGTATCCGGCCGCGGCTCGCTTTAGGCCGCAGCCGAGAAAACCATCGGAGAGCATCCATGCCCAATGAAGCACAAGCAGCCAAGATCCGCGCGGGTCAGGGGTTTATCGCGGCCCTCGATCAATCCGGCGGATCCACCCCCAAGGCGCTCAAGCTCTACGGCATCGATGAGACAGGCTATTCAAACGATGAGGAGATGTTTGACCGCATTCACGAGATGCGCACGCGGATCGTGGACGCGCCCGCCTTCAACGGCGAGAAAGTGATCGGGGCGATCCTCTTTGAGAAAACCATGGATCGTGCGATGGGGAGCAAGCCTTCCCCCGCTTATCTTTGGGAAGACTGGGGCGTTGTGCCCTTTCTCAAGGTCGATAAGGGGCTCGCGGAGGCCGAGGATGGCGTTCAGCTCATGAAGCCGATGCCCGATCTCGATGATCTTTGCGCGCGCGCTGTCTCTCTGGGCGTGTTTGGCACCAAGATGCGTTCGGTTGTCGGCGCGGCAGATGCAACGGGCATTGAAGCCATCGTCGCGCAGCAATTCGCTGTCGGGGCTCAGATCGCGCGCCACGGCCTTGTTCCGATCCTCGAGCCGGAAGTCACGATTTCAATCGATGACAAGGCGGATGCGGAAGGCATGCTGCTTGACATGATCGCCAAGCAGCTCGAAGCGCTCGAGGATGAAAGCCAGGTCATGCTCAAGCTCACATTGCCCGAAACGCCCAACCAGTATCTGCCGCTCATCGAGCACCCTAAGGTGCTGAGCGTCGTGGCACTTTCGGGCGGCTACAGCCGCCAAGAGGCCAACCGGCGCCTTGCCCTGAACAAGGGCATGATCGCGAGCTTCTCTCGCGCGCTGACCGAAGGGCTGAGCGCCGGCCAGACCGATGATGAGTTCAACGCAACAATCGCCGACACGATCGACAGCATCTATCAGGCGTCCATCGCGGGGGCGTGAACACGTCACGGAAGGGGATTCCCAAACGCATCGCGATGTGACATGCTTGGCGCAGCGTCCGGCAGAGGCGCGATGAGGCAGAAATGGCAATCCAAAGCACACGCCCCGCCATCGGCGCATTGGCCTATGTGACGCTCTGCATCGTGCTCAGCGGCTACTTTACCTTCGCCGCCGTCCAAGGCGATTTCGGGCTTTTCAAACGCGCCGAGATCGATGCCGAGGCAGCGGTTTTGCGCGTCGATCTCGCTCGGCTCGAAGCTGAAATCGCCGCGTTGGAAAACAAGACGCTCCGCCTCTCAGATGACTTCCTCGATCTCGATCTCCTTGATCAACAGGCCCGTGATGTGCTCGGCCTGATACGCACCAACGAAGTCGTCGTCGAATAAACTCTTTTCGTCACACAAGCTTTGCATGTGCTGCATAGCGGCCTGCGACAACGCGCGGGTTATCGCGGCTGCGCAAATCGGCTAAGCGATGGTTTAACGTTAAACTAATTGGGAGAGGCCCATGGCCGCGCGCAAATCAGCCAAAGCCAACATCTCAAAAGATGAGCTGCTGACCTATTACCGAGAAATGCTTCTGATCCGCCGCTTTGAAGAAAAAGCGGGCCAGCTCTACGGCATGGGCCTCATCGGCGGGTTTTGCCACCTTTATATCGGCCAGGAAGCTGTCGTCGTGGGCCTCGAGGCAGCGGCAGACGAAGGCGATAAGCGCGTCACCTCCTACCGCGATCACGGCCATATGCTCGCCTGCGGGATGGATCCGAAAGGCGTCATGGCCGAACTCACCGGGCGCGAGGGCGGCTATTCAAAAGGCAAAGGCGGGAGCATGCACATGTTCTCGAAGGAAAAGCACTTCTACGGCGGCCATGGCATTGTCGCGGCACAGGTCCCCATTGGCGCTGGCCTGGCCTTCTCGGACATGTACAAAGGCAATGACAACGTCACCTTCACCTACTTTGGCGACGGCGCGGC
>JBCCTH010000178.1:0-5799 GCA_039198835.1 Pseudomonadota bacterium
GTCCAACCCAACCCGTCCGCCGCCACCAGCGGTGCCTTGTTCGCGGCGGCCGTTCTGCTCGACAATGATCGAGACATTCAGCCGGGTCATCGGGCGTGCATCGCGGACCCGCAAGCCGTCAGGGCGCAAGATCTCCACCTCTTGCAAAGATGCGGCCAGTGAGGCGGTCACTTGCACAACCCGTGCGTCCAGATCGCGGGCAAAGGCGTCAATCTCGCGCAAGGTCTCAACCTTTACGGGGAATTCCACCCCGGCGATGGGATTGGCGTCGGTATAAAGCCGTGTGTTGGTGGGGGCCGGGCCATCCGCCCACACCCCACCACCATCGCCCGAGGCCAGCCGCACCGTTTCAGCGGCGCGCAACAGCGCGGCCTCAAACCGCCAAGCGCTCGAAACGCTCATTCGCGCGCGCAGCCGCGACAGCCGCGACGCGCGTATCCTGCGTGATCTCGGTCTCGCCTATGCCCGAGCGGGCCAAAATGGGATGGCCGCGCTCTCGGGCGCAGAACGCCTTGCCCTTGTCGGGCGCATCGCAGATGCGGGCGCGCTGGCACGCCGCGCAATTGGGCTCTTGCCTCAGGGTAGCTCCGGCTGGCAACGTGCCCAAGACATCTTAAGGACAGCAGAGTTGGTAGAAAGATGATCTCAAAGCTTCGCCCCGTCATAGCCGCTTTCGGCCTATGTGCAGCGCTTCCCGTCGTAGCGCTCGATATTGAGGCGCTTTCAGACGCCGAGCGTGACGCATTTCGCGCCGAGATACGCGCCTATCTCCTCGATAATCCCGAGGTGCTGATGGAGGCAATCGATGTGCTCGAGGCCCGTCAGGCCGATACACAGGCCGATGCCGATACCGCCTTGCTCGCCGCCAATATGGACGCCCTCACGAATGATGAGCATTCCTGGGTCGGCGGCAATCCTGACGGCGATATCACGATTGTTGAATTCCTGGATTACCGCTGCGGGTTCTGCCGCCGCGCTTTCCCGGAAGTGGAAGAGCTCGTGGAAAGCGATGGCAATATCCGCATTATCGTCAAGGAGTTCCCCATCCTCGGCGCGCAAAGCGATCTCGCATCGCGCTTCGCCATCGCCGCCAAGCTCACCCAGGGCGATGAGGCCTATAAAACCGCCCACGATGCGCTTATGACCTTCAGGGGCGAGATCACACCCGTGAGCCTGGCTGTCCTGGCCGAGGATATCGGGCTCGACGGCCCTGCCATCGCGGCGACGATGGAGACCGCGGAAGTTGATGCCATCATCCGCAAGAACTTTGAACTCGCGGGCAAGCTCGACATCAGAGGCACGCCGACTTTTGTGATCGGCGCGCAGCTTGTCCGTGGGTTCGTGCCGCTCGATAGCATGCGCGAGATCGTCAACGAAGAGCGCGGGTAAGGGCAATCTGCGCTCACCTGCCGCGCACAGCGGCGGTTTTAATTCGCGTCGAGGCCCAAAGCTGCGCCATCCACCAGCGGGAATGCCGCTTTCACCGCTTCAGGCGTAAGCGCGACATTGCTCGCCGTTTGGCCCGGCGCGCCTGCGGGGCCAAAGAAAAGATCGCCAATGCGGAAATAGAGCGCCCCCGAATTGCCCGCGCGCAGCGTCGCTGCGTCAAGGTTTTCAGGCATCTGTTGAAGTTGACCCGGCGGGATGATCCCCTCGAAGCGCACCGCTCCATTGGCATCTCGCACGCGCACCCAGCTTTCTTCGGTGGAGACGAGCGCAACCCGCTCTCCCGTCAGATCAGGGATCAACGCGCCGGTTGATCCCGGCAGCACATCAGGCGAGCCAAGCTCCTGCAAGAGCTCGAAAAGAGCGCGATCTTCAAGCGGATTGGCGGGGGCGAAGGCGGCGCTCAGATCGGTTGACGCCAGCAAGACATCGGACACGACAGATGCCCCGGGCCCAGCCGGGCCCACCAATGTCCCGTTGACGCGGAAATAGAGCGCGCCCGCATTGCCAGCGCGCAAAACCGGGGTCTCCTCCGTCACGGGGATCGCATATTCCTCGCCCGCTTCGAGCGTCTTCTCAAAAACGACAGACCGGCTCGGTGTCTGCACACGCACCCATGTGGGTGCCACCGCGAGGAGCGCGACTTCAGGCGTCTCGCCGTCAACGACCTGAATGGCGGTTTCAGGCGCAGCCACGGCGGCGCGGCGAGGGCCTGCCGCAAAAGCGCCCTGCACCGCAGGGTCAAGCGAAGCGATGGGGGCGTCACGCGCGGCCATCACAGGCACGTCAAGGGCCGCGGGCCGATAAAGCCTCTCAAGCGCATCGCTTGCTGTTGGCGCGGAAAGCGCCGGGCCGCCACCCGCGGCATCGACCGTTAAAGGCGTGCCCTCAAAGCCGGATGGCCCGCCCGAACCGGGCAAGCCAGTGATCTCGGTCGAGACGGCGGGCGCCTGATTGATCGGCGCGAGATCCACGCGCTGGATCTCCTGCAAAAGCGCCCAACCGCCATAGCCAAGCCCTGCGATCAGCGCCACAAGAACAAAGGTAGAGCCTATCGCACGGGGCTCGATGTCAGAAAAAAGCGGGCTTTCTGTCGGCTGGAACGGCACGACCGGGGCCGCGAGCGCCTCATCTGCCGGGCGCCCCACCGGGCGATCTTCGCGGCTCTTGCGCATGGGCAGCGCGTCGGCCGAAAGGCCATGGACAGTGGAAAACCCGCTTTCCGCGCTGAACCGCTCAAAGGCCCAATCCGGATCAAGCGAAAGATAGCGCGCGTAAGAGCGAACAAACCCGGCGATAAACCCCGGCGTGTCGAAGGCGGACGGGTCACAATTCTCGATCGCGGCGATGTAATTGGCTTTGATCTTGAGTTCGCGCTGCACATCGAGAAGCGACTTGCCCAAAGTGGCTCGCTCCCCGCGCATCACATCGCCCAATCGCAACTCGTAGTCGTCAAAGCCCTTCAGCTCTTCAACGGACTCCTCAGGATCGGACTGTCCCCAACGGCCAATCATTAACCTGCCATTTCCCCAATCAGCGCGCCTTCGATTCGACGCGCTCCCATCTTTTAAGAGGCAATAGCACTAAAATAACAGGTTTGCACCCGGCGATAGAGGCTATCCGGCAAGCTCCGCGCGATTTAGCTCACACATGCTCCATAATGCATCCATAGATGAGATCAGGTGATCGCAATCTGCCGTGCTGTGGACAGGGCTCGGCGTGAAGCGCAAGCGCTCTGTGCCCCGTGGCACAGTGGGGAAGTTGATCGGCTGGACGTAAATCCCGTAGTCGCTCAAGAGCAGATCAGAGATCCGCTTGCACTTGACCGGGTTGCCCACATGCACGGGGATAATGTGGCTCCCATGGTCAATCAGCGGCAGGCCAAGGCCTTTGAGGCGCATCTTCAGGCTCGCCGCCTTGGCTTGGTGCGCGTCCCGGCGGTTTTGATCGCTTTTAAGATGCTTCACAGAGGCCGCACAGCCTGCTGCGATAGAAGGTGCGAGCGAGGTTGTGAAGATAAAGCCCGGCGCATAAGAGCGGATCGCATCAACCATTTTGGCGGAGGCGGCGATGTAGCCACCCATGACGCCATAAGCCTTGGCCAAGGTCCCGTTGATGATGGTGAGGCGGTCCATGAGCCTGTCGCGCTCGGCCACGCCCCCGCCGCGGGGCCCGTACATGCCGACAGCATGCACCTCATCAAGATAGGTCATCGCGCCAAAGTCTTCGGCCGCATCACATATCTCTGCGAGCGGCGCGAAGTCACCATCCATCGAATAGACGGATTCAAAGCAAACGAGCTTCGGCGCGTCAGGGTCATCGGCGGCCATGAGCGCGCGCAGATGTTCCACATCATTGTGCCGGAAAATCCGTTTCGCGCCGCCATTGCGCCGCACGCCTTCAATCATCGATGCGTGATTGAGCGCGTCTGAATAGATGATCAGACCGGGAAAAAGACGCGGCAATGTGCTGAGTGTCGCGTCATTGGCGATATAGGCCGAGGTAAAGAGAAGCGCGGCTTCCTTCCCGTGTAGATCCGCCAGCTCGCCCTCGAGCGCGTTATGATAAACGGTTGTTCCAGAGATATTGCGCGTCCCGCCCGAGCCCGCGCCGGTGGCATCGAGCGCTTCGTGCATTGCCGCAAGGACAGCGGGATGCTGGCCCATACCGAGATAATCATTCCCGCACCAAACGGTGATCTCTTGCTCGCGCCCATCCGGGCGTGTCCATGATGCCTGCGGGAACTGGCCGCGCTTGCGCTCGATATCAATGAACGTGCGGTAGCGGCCTTCTTCATGAAGCTGGCCGAGCGCTGCATCGAGATGGGTATTGATGTCCAAGGAGCACCCTTTCCTGTCTGAGGCCTTATATGAGGCAGTCTGGAATGGTTCCAAGTTCCAAAATGCCGCGCCGATCGCATTGACACAGATCAAAGAGCCTCGACTTCCCCAATGGCTCGGATAGCTTGGGCTCACCCTATCGCGGAGTGCCCCATTCTTGATCCTGTCCTCGCCAAAATCGACGCTGATCTGACAGCCTCAACCGACCGTCTGCTCGAGCTTTTGCGCATCCCCTCGGTCTCGACCGACCCGGCCTTCAAGGCCGATTGTGACCGCGCCGCCGATTGGCTTGTCGCAGATCTTCTTTCGCTGGGTTTTGAGGCGTCCAAGCGCCCCACGCCCGGTCACCCAATGGTGATTGGCCATATGCCCGGCGACGGGCCCCATCTGCTCTTTTACGGCCATTATGACGTGCAGCCCGCAGACCCGCTCGCCCCCTGGGACCGTGATCCCTTCGATCCCGCCATCGAGGAAACGCCGCATGGCAAGGTCATCCGCGGGCGCGGCTCCTCCGATGATAAAGGCCAGCTCATGACCTTTGTTGAAGCCTGCCGCGCCTGGAAGGCCGTTCACGGCACCCTCCCTTGCCGCATCACGCTCTTTTTCGAGGGCGAAGAGGAAAGCGGCTCTCCCTCGCTCATCCCCTTCATGGAAGCACATCGCGAAGAGCTTTCAGCCGATATCGCGCTCATCTGTGATACCGGCCTTTTTGGCGATGAAACGCCCACAATCGTCACCCAGCTTCGCGGCCTTCTGGGCGAAGAACTGAAGATAAAAGGCCCCTCCAAGGATCTCCATTCAGGCTCCTATGGCGGCGCGGCCATGAACCCGATCCGCGTTCTCTCTCGCATTTTGGCAGCGCTCCATGATGAGACCGGGCGCGTGACGATCCCCGGTTTCTATGACGGCGTCGAAGAGCTGCCCGGCCAACTCAAGGGTCAATGGGAGGCGCTCGGCTTCGATGCATCGGCCTTTCTGGGCGAGGTAGGCCTGTCAGAGCCAGCGGGCGAAGCCGGACGCAGCGCGCTCGAGATGCTCTGGTCGCGCCCGACCTGCGAGGTCAACGGCATCTGGGGCGGGTATACCGGCGACGGTTTCAAAACCGTTTTGCCCGCCGAGGCCCATGCCAAGATCAGCTTCCGCCTCGTGGGCCAGCAAGACCCGGATACGATCCGCAAAAGCTTTCACGAAATGGTCGAAGCGATGCTGCCCGCAGATTGCAGCGCTCACTGGCAAAGCCATGGCGCGGGCCCGGCGAGCCATATGAGCATCGATCATCCCGCTTTCGAAGCCGCGCGCGCCGCCCTTTCGCGCGAATGGCCGCGCCCCGCCGCCTATGTCGGCGCGGGCGGCTCGATCCCGATCGCCGGCTATTTTCCAGACATCCTCGGCCTCGACGCGATGCTGATCGGGTTTGGGAAAGATGACGATCAAATCCACTCGCCCAACGAGAAATACGATCTGACGAGCTTTCACCGCGGCACAAGAAGCTGGGCGCGCATCCTCGCGGAAC
>JBCCTH010000179.1:0-5733 GCA_039198835.1 Pseudomonadota bacterium
CCGAGCATCAGCGCCACATGCCCTTCGCGGGCGGTCCCGCAGATCATCTCATCAGGGTGCGCGATGAGGCCACGGCGCCGATCGTGGGTGTGGGAAGGATCGCCGTGCCATCGGTCTCGTTGTAAAGAGAGACATTGCCCGAGACGATGGGCATATCGAGCGCCTGGCAGGCCGCTCCGATGCCCTCGATGGCACCGACAAACTGGCCCATGATCTCTGGCTTTTCGGGATTTCCGAAATTGAGGTTATCGGTGGCGGCGAGCGGGCGCGCGCCCAGAGCTGAAAGATTGCGATAGGCCTCTGCGACGGCCTGTTTGCCGCCTTCAACGGGGTTGGCGGCCACATAGCGCGGCGTGACATCGGCTGTGAAGGCCAGGGCTTTTGAGGTCCCGTGGACCCGCACAATGCCCGCGCCCGCGCCGGGCGGTCTGAGCGTGTCAGCCATCACCTGGCTGTCATATTGCTCGTAGGCCCAGGCTTTTGACGCGTAGTTCGGGCTCGCAAGAAGCGCTTTTAGGCCGTCGATCGGGTCAATCTGCGCAACTTCGCCCAAAGCTTCGGGCGCGGGCGTGGCGTGCCATGGCCGGTCATATTCCGGCGCGCTTGAAGAGAGTTTCGAGAGCGGCAGGTCGGCCATTGTTTCTCCTTTGTGGACAATCAGAAACCGATCCTCGGCGAGTGTCTCGCCCACAATGGCAAAATCGAGATCCCATTTCTCGAAGACCGCGCGCGCGGCCTCTTCGCGCTCGGGCCGAAGGACCATGAGCATGCGCTCCTGGCTTTCCGAGAGCATCATCTCATAGGCTGTCATGGCGTTTTCGCGCTGGGGCACCTTTTCAAGATCAAGGCGGATGCCAAGCCCGCCCTTATCGCCCATCTCAACGGCCGAACAGGTGAGCCCAGCCGCACCCATATCTTGAATTGAGATGACCGCGCCGGTGGCCATCAGCTCAAGACACGCTTCCATCAAGCGCTTTTCGGTGAACGGATCGCCGACCTGCACCGTCGGCCGTTTTTCTTCGGTGGTGTCGTCGAACTCTGCTGAGGGCATCGTCGCGCCGCCGACCCCGTCGCGCCCTGTCTTGGCCCCCAGATAGACCACGGGCATGCCCACACCCGAGGCCGCTGAATAAAAGATCGCGTCATGGTCAACGAGACCGGCCGCGAAGGCATTCACAAGGCAGTTGCCGTTATAGGCCGGGTCAAAGCGGATTTCCCCGCCGACGGTGGGCACGCCGAAGCAATTGCCATATCCGCCGATCCCGGCGACGACACCGGCCACGAGCGATTTTGTCTTGGGGTGACTCGCTGCGCCGAAGCTCAGCGCGTTCATGGCCGCGATGGGCCGTGCGCCCATGGTGAAGACATCTCGCAAGATCCCGCCAACGCCGGTCGCCGCGCCCTGATAGGGCTCGATATATGACGGGTGATTGTGGCTCTCCATCTTGAAAACCACCGCCTGACCATCGCCGATATCAACGATGCCCGCATTCTCGCCGGGCCCGCAGATGACTTGGGGGCCGGTTGTGGGCAGCGTGCGCAGCCATTTTTTCGATGATTTGTAGGAGCAATGCTCGTTCCACATCGCCGAGAAGATGCCGAGCTCCGTGAAGTTTGGCGCGCGGTTCAGGATGCGGACGACTTCGGCATATTCCTCTGGCGTGAAGCCATGGGCTGCGATCACCTCTTCGGTGCAGTCAGGCTGTTGCATGCATCTCCCCCTCTTGGGCGCGCTTCTTAGGCGAAGGGCGCTTGAGGGGGAAGTTCAATCATCAAGATTCTTGTTCGAGCCGGGGTCATAGGCGACAAACTCGATGGTATTGCCCTCGGGATCGCGAATGAAAACGCCGCGCCACCCGATCCACTCAAACTCTTGAACTGAATAAGAGAGACCGAGCCCCTCAAGATAAGCGCAAAGCGCCTCTTGCCGATCATGGTCGACCGTCAATGCCAAGTGGTGAAGCGTGGATCGCGCGCCAGCCTCCGGGAGCACCGCGCTTTGTTCATGAACATCGCGCTGGATCGCTTTGCTGTCAAAGAGCGCGAGGATCGTCGTGTGCCCGGCGTGACCTTTGGAAATGCGAAAGAAGGTGATGCGCGAGTCGGGGAAATCTTTCATGATCTCGAGGCCGACCACATCGCGATAAAAGGCCTTCATCGTCGCGTGATCGCGGCAGCGGATCGCAACTTCACCGAGCGCGCGGATCGGGGCGGGGTTGGTCACCGGTTTCTCCCAAAAAAAACGCCGGGCCAGTCTTATGACTGAAACCCGGCTCAAGTCCAACAGGGAGGTTGAAGGGGCATGCGCCGCCTTCACGATGGCAGATAGAAAGTGACGCCCATTCGGGCAAGATGACGATATAGGAGTTCTTCGCAAACCCGATATGCGCTTGCCGCATGGCTTTTATAATCAGGCTTCCGCGCGCCTTTGCCTGCGCATTTCAGCGATCTCGGCTTGAACAAAATCGCGAAAGGCTCCGATCCGCCGCGATTGGCGAAGTTCTTCAGGATAGGCCAAGAAGACAGGCACCTCGGCGCTATCAATTTCGGGCAGCACAGGCACAAGGCCGCGCGTATCGGTGGCGAGGTAATCGGGCAATATGCCGATGCCGAGATTATGGATCACGCCCTGAAGCACGCCGAAATAGTTGTTCACCGTCAAAAGCGACGGGATCTCAAATGTCATGAGATGCTGCACGAGGCTCGCCCCAGCCGCCACCTGCGGCGACTTTGTGCTTTGAAAGATCAATCGGTGCCGCGCGATATCTGATATCTCTAGCGGGGTGCCATGGGCATCTAGGTAAGGTTGCGTTGCATAAAGCCGCATGCGGATCGACATGAGGCGTTTGCGGATGAGATCGGCCTGTGAGGGCTCTTTCATCCTGATCGCGACATCGGCCTCCCGCATGGGGAGATCAAGCACGCGCTCTTCGAGCATGAGATCGATCTTCATCTCCGGGTAAGTCTCGTAGAAGCGCGAAAGGCGCGGTGCGAGCCAGAGGGTCCCGAAACCGGTGGTGGTTGTGACGCGCAGTTCCCCGAAGACGCCTTCTTCGCTGTCGCGGATGCGGGCGGAGGCGGCATCGAGCCGCTTTGTCATGGCGCGCGTGGCGTCAAAGAGCAGCTCGCCTTGTTCTGTCAAAATCAGCCCGCGCGCGTGGCGATGAAAGAGGGTCGCGCCGAGCGCCTCCTCAAGCGCGCGGACCTGGCGCGATACCGCCGATTGCGACAGGTTGAGCGTGTCGCCGGCATGGGTCAGGCTGCCTGCATCCGCGACAGCATGAAATATGCGCAATTTATCCCAATCCATGGCGGCGCTCCTTTTCGCTCATGCAGGGATAAACCCATGCACGGCTCGCAAGCACGCGCTTTTTTGGCAGGCAGGCGAAGACAGCTTCGAAAGGCACAGGAGAGCCTCTGTGAAATAAGCTTGGAAGCGGGTCAGCGACGGTTTAGATACGCTCTACCTTGAGCTAGTTTTGGAAAGCGAGATGCGCTCGATCAGAACCGAAGGCAGCCGCAAAACGCGCCATGTTGCGCGCGATATATCTTATTCTCATTCGGCCGAAACCAAAGGCGGGCGCGCGCTCATTCGCGCCATGGAGGACGCGACGGGGCGTCTCGGGCTGATCCGGCGCGCCAAGGGCTATGAGCGCGAAGTTGCCGAAGGCCGTGATTTCTGGGACGTCATGGTGAGCCGCTACGGTCTTTCACTCGATATCGCGGGCGGCTCTTTTGAGAATATCCCGCGAGACGGGCCGCTCATCGTCATTGCCAATCATCCTTACGGCATTCTCGATGGTTTGGTGCTGGGGCATATCCTGTCGTCGCATCGCGGTGATTTCCGGATCATGGCGCATCAAGTCTTCCGCAAGGCACAAGAGCTCAACCGCGTGATCCTGCCGATCTCGTTTGAAGACACCAAGGAAGCCACCAAGCTCAACCTCGCGACGCGCAAGACAGCTCTCGATTATCTTGGGGCGGGCGGCGCAATCGGGATCTTCCCGGGCGGGACCGTTTCGACAGCGACAAAGCCATTCGGGCGCCCGATGGACCCGGGTTGGCGCAGTTTCACGGCGAAGATGGTTGCCCGAAGCGGCGCGACGGTGGTGCCGATCTTCTTTGACGGCCACAATTCAAGGCTTTTTCAAATCGCGTCGCATCTCCATTACACGCTGCGCATGGCTTTGCTGATAAAAGAGTTCAAATCCCGCATAGATGAACCTGTCCGGCTCGTGATCGGCGAGCCGCTGGCGCAAGCCGAGATCGCCAAACGCGCCAAGGACCCCAAGGAGATGATGGAATTTCTGCGGGCGGAAACCTATGCGCTGAGCCCCGAGCCCGTGAATGTCTATGATCGCGGCTTTGAGTTCGAAGAACGGCACCGCTGATGGCCATTGGCATTTTTGACTCAGGCCTTGGGGGCCTCACGGTGCTTGACGCCTGTACGGCGCGGCTGCCCGATGTGCCGTTCAAGTATTTCGCCGATAGCGCCCATGCGCCCTATGGCGTGCGCGCCCCCGATGACATCTACACCCTCACCACGAAGGCGGTGGCGCGGCTCTTTGAAGAAGGGTGTGACCTGGTCATCCTGGCCTGCAACACAGCATCTGCGGCGGCGTTGCGGCGCATGCAAGAGGGATGGGTTCCGCGCGAGAAGCGCGTTTTGGGTGTGTTTGTGCCGCTCATCGAAGCGTTGACCGAACGGCGCTGGGGCGACAATTCACCCCCGCGCGAAGTTGATGTGAAGCATGTCGCGCTTTTCGCGACACCAGCCACCGTGGCATCCCGCGCGTTTCAGCGCGAATTGGCGTTTCGTGCCATCGGCGTTGACGTCGAGGCGCAGGCCTGCGGCGGCGTTGTCGATGCGATCGAAGAAGGCGATATGATCCTCGCAGAGGCGCTTGTGACGAGCCATGTCGATGCGCTCAAACGCAAAATGCCCAAGCCCGATGCCGCGATCCTGGGATGTACGCATTACCCGCTGATGGCGAAAGAATTTCAGGCGGCGCTTGGCGCCGATGTTCGGGTGTTTAGCCAGGCCAATCTGGTGGCGGAAAGTCTCGCTGATTATCTCGACAGACATCCTGAAATGATCGGCCAGGGCCAAGCGACCGGCTATCTGACAACGGGCGATGCCGCGCGCGTTTCGACCCGAGCGACCCAGTTCCTGCGACGAAAGATCGACTTTCAGGCAGCTTGATTGCCGTAAGCGCATCCTTTCCCTAAATGGCAGCCTAGAAAGAGGCCCGCTATGTCGCACAAAGCTATCATTCTCGGCGCGTCCGGTTACACGGGCGCAGAGCTTGTCAGGCTCATCGCCACGCATCCCTCCATAGATATCGTCGCGCTTTCGGCGGATCGCAAAGCCGGGCAGGCGATGGCCGATGTCTTCCCGCATCTGCGTCACTTGTCGCTCCCGAGGCTGCAAAAGATCGACGAGATCGATTTTAACCGCGCCAACATCGTCTTTTGCGCGCTGCCCCATGCCACGAGCCAGGCGGTCATCCGCAAATTGCCAGCCGATATCAAAATCGTCGATCTCTCGGCTGACTTCCGGCTGCGCGATCCGGTCGCCTATGAGGCGTGGTATGGCAAAGCGCACTCAGCCGTCGATTTGCAGGAAGAGGCTGTCTATGGCCTCACAGAGTTTTACCGCGACGAGATCGAAAAGGCGCGGCTTGTCGCCGGAACAGGGTGCAATGCCGCGGCCGGGCAATATGCGATCAACCC
>JBCCTH010000180.1:0-5702 GCA_039198835.1 Pseudomonadota bacterium
CCCCCGGCCCGTCGTGCCGATCTTGGCCACAGAATTCTGGCTTTCGCGCGCGCGATCGAGCTCGCCATGGATCGGCAGGATGAGCGGTGTATTCTCGGCGATCATCAGGGTCTCGGGCGAGATCTCAACACCCTGGGCGCGGACCGTGTCGATCTCTTTGACCAGATGCCAGGGATCAAGCACCACCCCATTCCCGATGACCGAGAGCTTGCCGCCACGCACAACCCCTGAAGGGAGCGCATGAAGTTTATAGACCGCGCCATCGATCACCAGCGTATGCCCGGCATTATGACCGCCCTGAAAGCGCGCGATCACATCGGCGCGCTCGCTGAGCCAATCGACGATCTTGCCCTTCCCTTCGTCGCCCCATTGGGTCCCGACGACAACGACATTGGCCATGGGCGACCCCTTTCTTTCGCAAACGGCGCTGTCTTATCCGGGCAAGTAAGACCATGGAAGGCCCAATCGCTTGACGCTGCGCGCCCCAGAAGCCACGACTTGGCCATGATCGGATTTCTGCTTCGCTGGCTCTTCGCGTTCGTGTTGCTCGCAGCAACATTCAACCCAACGCCATACAACTATATCACCTTCGCGCGCGACGCGTATCAAACGCAGTTGTCGCTCGTCGTGCTCGGCGGGCTCGTGCTGTTGATCGGCTACATCATTTATCTGCGCGCAACGCTGCGCTCCATCGGTGTTTTCGGTGTCTTGCTCGTGGCGGGGCTTCTTGGCGCGCTCGCTTGGGTCGCCGTCGATCTTGAGATTCTGACGCTCGATAACCCGTCGGTTAATCTCTGGCTCGCCAACATCTCGATGTCGTTCGTGCTGGGGGTCGGGCTGTCATGGTCGATCATCCGGCGCAAACTTTCAGGCCAGGCCGATGTCGATGATGTCGATGAATAGCCTTAGCTCAGAAACGTGATCATTTCAGAAAAAGTGGTGACGCCCCGCGCGCTCAGATCTTCGATCTGTTTGAGCATCACTTGAGCGGTCAGACGGGTATCAACCATCGCGTTGTGAAGATCGGCGGCTGAGAACGGCAAGCCATAGTGATCAGCCGACGCGGCCAGGGTATGGGCCCCAAGATCAGGGTGCAGGCGGCGCATGAGCTTGATCGTGTCGATATAATATTGCGTCTGAACATCGATGCCGGTGCGCCTCTCTGCGCGAACCACGAAGGGGATGTCAAAAAACTTGATGTTGTGGCCGGCGATAATGCGGTCACCGACGAAAGAAGAGAGCCCCGCCATCATCTGCGCTTCATCGGGCGCGCCAGTCAGATCATCTGTCTCGATCCCGGTGAGTTCGGTGATCTTTGGCTTGAGCGGCAAGAAGTCTTCGCCCGGGTTCACGAAGGTCTCCCACTCCCCGTCGATTGTGTTCGCCGTGACATGGACAACAGCCACCTGGATGATGCGCTCGCTATGGCTTCGCAGGCCCGTCGTCTCAAGATCGAAAACGGCGATCTCCATCTCGTCGAGACGGGCGTCGAAGATCGGATGTGGTTCGGTCATGGCGTGCGGCTCCCTCAGGTTCTCTGCGCGCAAGATTACGCTGCGCGACGTCAAACTCAAAGAACTTCGATGGTTGCGTGTCAGGGTGCGAAGCTCTAGGTACCACTCGTCCTGAAAAGAGGCCCCTGACCATGCAAAACGTCGTTCCCATCGTGCTGCTTGTCCTCGCTTTGGCGTTGATCGCGGTGGTGCTTTTGCAACGCTCCGAAGGCGGCGGCCTGGGGATCGGCGGCGGCGGCGGCGGCGGCATTCAGGCGCGCGGCCAGGGCAATGCGCTCACGCGTCTGACCTGGATTCTGGGCGCGGCGTTCATGGCGGCGGCGCTCGCGCTCACCTTGATTTCAGCGCAGCAGGCGGGAACGGGGTCGGTGCTTGATGGCGCGGGCGGCGGCCTTTTACCGCCCCCCAGTGCCGATGTGGTGCCCGACGGCGAAAGCCTTTTGCCGCCTTCGCTCGATGATGAAGAGCCGCTTCTGCCCATCGCGGAGTAACGCTACCACAGGTTGGGGCGCGCTCTCTTGGGCGCGCTTCATCTAGCGCCCGCCATGGACATGGAGGGGCGAATCCCTTATGGCTTGTGTCCCGTGGTGTTGCGGGTTTCGCACCGCCAAACACGACGGAGAGCGCCGCTTGGCACGTTTCATTTTCATCACCGGCGGGGTCGTTTCTTCCCTTGGCAAAGGCCTTGCCTCGGCGGCTCTCGGCGCGCTGCTTCAGGCGCGCGGCTATTCGGTGCGCCTGCGCAAACTCGATCCGTATCTCAACGTAGACCCGGGGACGATGAGCCCATTCGAACACGGCGAAGTCTTCGTGACAGATGACGGCGCGGAAACCGATCTCGACCTGGGCCATTACGAACGTTTCACTGGCGTGCATGCGCGCGGGACAGATAGCGTAAGCTCCGGCCGCATTTATTCCACCGTGCTCGAAAAGGAGCGACGCGGCGATTATCTGGGTAAGACGATTCAGGTCATTCCCCACGTTACCGACGAAATCAAAGACTTCATCGCAATCGGTGAAGACGAGGTCGATTTCATGCTCTGCGAGATCGGCGGCACAGTGGGCGATATCGAAGGTCTGCCGTTTTTCGAGGCCATCCGGCAATTCAGCCAGGACAAGCCCCGCGGGCAATGCCTCTTCATGCACCTGACGCTCTTGCCCTTTATCAAAGCCTCGGGCGAGCTGAAAACAAAGCCGACCCAGCACTCGGTCAAAGAATTGCGCTCCATCGGTATCGCGCCCGATATCCTCGTGTGCCGCTCCGAAGGGCCAATCCCCGAGAAAGAGCGCGCAAAGCTTGCGCTCTTTTGCAATGTGCGCGCCGACAGCGTGATCGCCGCGCAAGATCTCAAGAGCATCTATGAAGCGCCCCTGGCCTATCACCGCGAAGGGCTCGATCAGGCGGTGCTCGACGCATTTCAGATCTCTCCCGCGCCGCGCCCCGATCTCACAACCTGGGAAGATGTCGCCGATCGGATCTATAACCCGCAAGGCGAAGTGCGCGTGGCGATCGTGGGAAAATACACGCAACTTGAGGACGCCTATAAGAGCATCGCCGAGGCGCTCACCCATGGCGGCATGGCCAACCGCGTGCGTGTCAAGGCGGAATGGATCGATTCAGAGATCTTCGAACGCGAGGATGCCGCGCCCCACCTCGAGGGCTTCGATGCGATCCTCGTGCCCGGCGGCTTCGGCGAGCGCGGCACCGCGGGCATGATCAAAGCTGCGCAATTCGCCCGCGAGCGCAAGGTGCCTTATCTCGGCATTTGTCTGGGCATGCAGATCGCGATCATCGAGGCAGCGCGCAATCTCGCCGATCTTGGCGATGCCGGGTCGGAAGAGTTTGACCATGAGTTCGGCGAAAAACGCTATACACCCGTCGTTTATCATCTCAAAGAATGGGTCCAGGGGAACCACAAGGTCTCCCGCAAGGTCTCTGACAACAAAGGCGGAACCATGCGGCTCGGCGCATATGACGCCGTGTTGGCCGAGGGCTCCAAGGTCGCCGAGGTCTATGGAACAACCTCAATCGAAGAGCGTCACCGCCACCGCTATGAGGTTGATATCCGCTACCGCGATCAGCTTGAAGCCTGCGGCCTGACGTTTTCAGGCATGTCACCGGACGGGCGGCTCCCCGAAATCGTCGAGGTCAAAGGGCATCCCTGGTTCATCGGCGTGCAATTTCACCCCGAACTCAAATCAAAGCCGTTCGCGCCGCACCCGCTCTTTCATGATTTCGTGCGCGCCGCCAAAGAAACCAGCCGATTGGTATGAGCCATGTTTGAACGCCTCTTCGAACTCTTCAAGCCAGAGGTCTATGAGACCCCGCTGCCCGAGGCTGATGCAGAACATGCTTTTGGCGCGCTCATGGTGCGGGTGGCCAAAGCCGACAAAGCCTATCTCTATCAAGAGCTTGAGCGGATGGACTTTATCATAGCGAAGCGCAACGGGCTCTCGGCGCTTGAAGCCGCAAAGTTCCGCGCGAGTTGTGAAAAGCTCGAAGAGGCCATGCCGTCGACCCGCGAATTGAGCGAAATTCTCGCCCGAGAGGTGCCGGAGGAAGGGCGCGAAGCGATGTTCGTCGCACTCTGGGAGGTGTTGATGGCGGACGGCCACAAGCACCGCAGCGAGGAAGAGGTGATCGCAAAGGTGGCGAGCATTCTGGGGATCGGCGCAAACCGCGCCGCAACACTCGCGGCCACTGTCCTGCCCGGCATGCCCAATCGGGAAGGCAGCTGATGCCTAAAGGCTATTGGATCGCCTATGTGACCGTCAAAGACGCAGAGATCTATGACCGCTATCGCGCGGCCAATGCAGCCCCCTTCGCGGAATATGGCGCGCGCTTTCTGGTGCGCGCGGGCGCGCAGGACGTCGCCGAAGGGGAGGCCCGCGCGCGCACCGTTGTCCTCGAATTTCCCACGATCGAAGCCGCCCGCACCTGCTATGCCTCGCAGGCCTATCAAGCCGCCAAGGCAATCCGAGATCCCGTCGCCATCTCTGATCTCGTGATCGTCGAGGGCTATGACGGCTAATCGCGCGCGGGGGTTTGCGCCCCGCCGCCCAACTCCCTAGATCATCGTTATGTTTGCAAATCTGCTCAACCGCCTCACCCAGCCCGAGCGCGAGGATCCGCTCGCCGAGGGAGATGAACGCCTGGCCCTCACCGCGCTTTTGGTGCGCGTCGCACGCTCCGATGGCAGCTACGACGACGAAGAGCGCGCGCGCATCCTGGCCATCGGGCGCGAGCGCTATGCCCTCAACGGCCACGATGCCGAAGACCTCGTGACCAAGGCAGAGGCGCTTGAGGCCCAGGCCCCCGATACCGTCCGCTTTACAAGGGCCATAAAAGACGCGGTGCCCTATGAAGCGCGGCTTGGCGTGATCGAGGCGCTCTGGTCGGTCGTCCTGGCGGACGGGGTGCGCGACGATGAAGAAAACGCTCTCCTGCGGCTCGTGGCCAACCTTCTGGGCGTCAATGATCGCGACAGCGCCCTCGCGCGCCAAAGCGCAGAAAGACAATCATGATCGCCAGCCTGCCGATGTATGACCCGCCCCATTTGCGCGCGGTCAATGATGCATTCTGGTCGGCGATCCGGGCTGAGCTGCCTTTCGAGAGCCCCGCAGAGCTTTGCCGCGAAAGCGATCTCTGGCCGGTTTGGGAGAGCCCCGGTCTTGTTCTTTCCCAAACTTGCGGGCTGCCTTTTCGCGCCCATCTCCACAGCAAGGTTCACCTGATCCTAACGCCGGATTATGGCTTACCCGAATGCCCGCCCGGCTATTACAACTCAACGATCATCACCCGCATCGGCATGGGCGATCTGACAGGCGCGCGCCTGGCCTATAACGATACGCTCTCCCAATCCGGTTGGGCCGCCGCCCAAGGGCATGGCTTCGCCCCCCATCTCGACACGGGCGCCCATGCCGCCTCGCTCAGCGCCGTTGCCTCAGGTGCCGCCGATGTCGCCGTCGTCGATAGCCATACCTTGCGCATCCTTGGCCTGCCCGGTGGCCTCGAGACGCGCGGCCTCACCGAGCCGACACCGGGCCTGCCCTTCATCACAGCACGCGCGGATTGGATCGCCCCCCTGCGTGCGGCGATCCCCGCCGCCTTCGAGAAGCTGCCTGAAGACATGCGCGCAGCCCTGGGGATCAAGGGCTTTGTGCGGATCGATGCGGCCACATATCAGG
>JBCCTH010000181.1:0-5636 GCA_039198835.1 Pseudomonadota bacterium
GAGGCGCGCACGCGCTGGATGGCCGCGTTTATTTCGCCCGCGCTTAAAACCTGGCCGGGGGTGATCCCGGTGAAACTGATGATCGTTGCTGTCTCAATGCGGCGGTTGCCCTCGACATTGATCGACGAAATCCGCGATTGGGCTTGCGCTTCAGCAACGAGCGCAAATGCAAGGAAAATCGCTAAGGCCGCTTTGACCAGCCACCGCGACATGGGATGCAGGCCTTTGGGCACCCCAAAGCTGAACCGCTGCAACATCAAGACGCCCCCTGCGCTCACGCCATGCTCTTCTTTTTGAAGGCTAGTATCGAGTTATCAACAGACTGTCAAAAGGCGTTCGGCCGATAAAAGCCGCGCGGATGCGCGACTTGATGCTCATGGCGCCTGCTCTGGCCCACGTGGCGCGCCCATGTCCAGGGCTCACGTCAGATCAGCGGGTTCAAAAGCCCGCCGGCAAGGTCAGATGGCCGATCTGGCTTGAAGCAAGGAGCGCCAAAGCGATGGCCCCCACAAAAAGCAGGCGATCCAAGTTCATATCAACAAGAAGCCCGAGGCCCCGCGCGCTGTTTTGAATGGTCTGCATATGACTGCCCTTCCTTGCTCAGGCGCGGGTGTGTGGGACAAATCGGGCAGAAGTTGGGCAGCGTCGCGGCGCATTATGGAAACAGACTGTTACCGCAGGATAAACCGGCACCAGATATCATTGGTGAGACCAAAGATCATCACGAAGAGCACGATCGAGAGCCCAAACAGCATCAGCCCGTTCATGACCCGCATAGATGGCGCGCGGCGCGCAACCGCTTCATAGGCATGCAACACAAGATGCCCGCCATCGAGGATCGGGATCGGGAAGAGGTTCACGAGGCCCACAGCCGTCGAAATAAACGCGATGAACCAGATGAAATCGTCGATCCCGAGCGCGGCCATGGTGCCCGCCGTCGTGGCTATGCCCACCGGGCCCGATAGATTGCACGTCCCGATTGCGCCGGTGACGATGTTCCAGAGCCCGTCGAGCGAACTCACGATAATGAGGCCCACTTGCGAAAAGGCGGCGGGGATCGCTGTGAGCGGTCCGACGGCTTCCGTCTCAGGGTTAAAAAACGTGCCGCCGCGCAGGCCGATCCGATAATTCGTCTCAAAGCCACCGCCGGCTTGCCGTTCATCGGTGGCGCGTGGCTCGAGCGTGAAATTGAGCACATCGCCTTCGCGGCCCGCCCCCGGGCGCCAGACTTCGATGGCCAAAGGCTTGCCCTGGGTGCGCGCAACGGTTTCGATCATGTCATCGAAGACCGTGATAGGCGCGCCATCGATGCTCAACACCACATCGCCTTCCTCGATCCCCGCATCTTGCGCGGCAGAATCAAGCGACACGCCGCGCACCAGCGCCGGAGATGTGTGGGGGCCAATCACCGTGAGAGGGTCACCGCCTCGGTCGATATCATAGCTCAGCGTGGTTTGCCGCGGCAGGCTCTCGCGCAACGCGCCAAGATCCTCAAGCGAGGCCACCGGCATGCCCTCGACCGCGCGTATGACATCACCCGGCGCAAGTTCTGTTTCAAACGGCATCGGCAGGGTGCTTTCAACCGCGAGCGGTTCGCGCGGCTCGCCATTGAACATGTAAAAGGCCGCGAAAATCAGCGCCGAGAGGATGAAATTGAAAACCGGCCCCGCCAGCACCGTCAGCGAGCGGGCCCACAAGGGCGCGCCATGCATGGTCGCGCGTCTTTCCTCGGCCGAGAGCTGCGAGATGGCCGCGCCATCCACGCTCGCGGAGGCGGCATCGGCATCGCCCTTGAAGCGCACATAGCCGCCAAAGGGCAACACCGCCAATTGCCAGACGGTTCCATGGCGGTCCCTGCGGGTCAGAAGCGGCTTGCCAAAACCCACCGAGAAGACCTCGGCTTTGATCCCGCACCAGCGTCCGACGATGTAATGGCCATATTCGTGAACCGCCACAATCACCGACAGCGCGACAATGAACGTCACCACGACCCAGCTCAGGCCGCCAAAGGCGGTGATGATCTCGCTCAAATCCATGGGCTGACTGCTCCTCTTTGATGGCGATGTGAGCCGTTTGCCCGCGCAGATCAAGGGGCGCGCGACACCCTCCTAGATCGAAACGGTGGGCACATCGACGAATTGAGCGGTCAAAAGCATCAAGAGCGACGCGCCCAAAAGGCCATCAAAGCGGTCAAATAGCCCGCCATGGCCGGGAATGAGCGTTGAGCTGTCCTTCACTTTCATACGCCGTTTGAGGGCGCTTTCGGCGATATCGCCCATCTGGCTGGCAAAGCTGACAAGCGCCGAAATCCAGATCAGATCAGCGCCCGCAGGTGTCATCGCCCAAAAAAGCGCCCCGATGGCAGCGGCGCCGAGCCAACCCGCGATCGTGCCGCTCCATGTCTTTTTGGGAGAAATCGCCGGCCAGAATTTCGGGCCACCGATAAAGCGGCCCGCAAAATAGCCGCCGACATCTGTCACGACGACGACGACGATGAGCCAAAGGATCCAGACCATCCCGTAAGTTTCTCGAAAGGTGACAAGCCCCCAGCCCGCTATGATAATGGCCAAGGCGAAACACGCAAATGTGACGCGTTCGCGCTTGAGCGCCAAAGCCCCAAGAAGCGGCGGCGCGATGGCAAACGCCAGGATCAGCGGATCCGCAAAGAGCCCTGACAAGATAGAGGCGACGCCCGCCGCAAGGAGCATACCGGGAACAGGCGCGTCCGGCGCGACCATCATCCACAACTCCCAAACCATGATCGCGGTCACGAATACGGTCAGCATCTGAAACCAAACACCGCCGATAATCACGCCCGCAACACCCACACCTGCGAGCACAAGGCCCGAAAGCAGCCGCAGGCGCAGATCATCCCATTTCGCGTCGCTCATACGGCAACGCCACCATAGCGCCGCTCCCGGCTCCCATAGCTGGCGGCAATCCGCTGAAATTCGGCTGCTGTAAAATCAGGCCAGAGCGTATCGATAAACTCGTATTCCGCATAGGCCGATTGCCAGAGCAAAAAGTTTGAGATGCGGGCCTCGCCGCTCGTCCGGATAACGAGATCAGGATCAGGCAGAAAGCGTGTGTCGAGAAACCGGGCGAGGCATTCGGCATCGACGTCTTTGTGCGAAAGGCGCCCCTGCTCGATTTCATAAGCCAGCCTGCGCGCCGCGCGCGTTACCTCATCACGACCGCCATAATTGATCGCGATGGTGAGATGGAGCTTGTCGTTCTCCGAGGTCAATAGCTCGAGATCATCCATGAGCCGCGTGAGAGATGCATCGAGGCGGATCCGGTCGCCGATGAACCGCACCCGCACGCCCGCCTCTTTGAGCGCCTTCGCTTCATGGATGATGTAGCGCCGAAAAAGCCGCATGAGCCCCGCGACCTCGACCTGGGTGCGCCGCCAGTTCTCGGTCGAAAAGGCGAAGATCGTCAGATGGGTCACGCCCGCATCCGGGCAGCATTCAACGATCTCTCGCACCCGGCGCGCGCCGATGTGATGGCCCACAAGGCGGGGGCGTCCGCGCATCTGCGCCCAACGGCCATTGCCGTCCATGATACAGGCAACATGGAACGAACGCGAAGGGCGGGTCCCGTCCATGGCGTCAGACCTGCATGATTTCAGCTTGCTTGGTCTCAAGCGCGGTATCGACCTGTTTGATCATCGCATCGGTCATTTCCTGGATTTCAGCTTCCCAAAGCTTCTGATCATCCTCTGACATGCCCGCCGCTTTGGCTTTCTTGATCTGGTCCATACCGTCGCGCCGCACATTGCGGATCGCAACGCGCCCGTTTTCGGCATATTGCGCGGCAACCTTGGTGAGTTCGCGGCGGCGCTCTTCGTTGAGTTCTGGGATCGGAAGCATGATGATGGTGCCATTGAGCTGCGGGTTGATCCCCAGCCCGCTTTCACGAATGGCTTTCTCTGCTTTGCCCACCAGGCTCTTATCCCAGATATTGACAGTGACCATGCGCGGCTCTGGCACATTCACCGTTCCCACCTGGTTAATGGGCGTCATGGCCCCATAGGCATCGACCATCACAGGCTCAAGCATAGAGGCCGAGGCACGGCCTGTGCGCAAAGAGGCAAACTCGGTGCGGAGGGAGGATATCGCGCCATCCATGCGGCGCTGAAGGTCTTCTGTATCGGGCTCGATTATCTCGTCTGACATGGCTCTTCGGCTCGTTCTTTTCGCTGCGTCTGCTATACAGCGCCTTGGCGGCAAATGTATAGGGCGCTCGCGCAGCGCACGAGCACGACCCGTGCAGATGCAGGTTTGCTTTTGGGCTCAAAAGCCCTCGTAAGCCTCGATGGCCGCAAGGGGGGCATTGTGACGATCACGCGCCGCGCGCCGCTTTAGCCATGGACGCGCGTGAATGTGCCCTCGCCCGCCAGAATGCCGCGGAAGCCCCCGGGCTCATCGAGCGAAAACACGATAATCGGCAATTTGTTATCGCGCGCCAGGGCAATGGCCGAAGCATCCATGACGTTGAGCCGCTTTTGGAGCACCTCGTCATAGCTCACCCGGTCATAGCGCGTTGCATCGGCGTTTTTCATCGGGTCTTTGTCATAGACACCATCGACCTTCGTGCCTTTGAAGATCGCTTCGCAACTCATCTCGTTGGCGCGCAGGGTCGCGGCTGTGTCGGTGGTAAAATAGGGGTTGCCTGTGCCGGCGGCGAAGATGCACACGCGCTTCTTCTCAAGGTGCCGCACCGCGCGACGGCGGATATAGGGCTCACACACCTGATCCATCGGGATCGCAGAAATAACGCGGGTGAACACGCCCAGCTTCTCAAGCGCTGCTTGCATCGCGAGCGCATTCATGACCGTGGCCAGCATGCCCATGTAATCGGCGGTCGTGCGCTCCATGCCCTGGGCCGAGCCTTGCAGCCCGCGGAAGATATTCCCGCCGCCGATGACCATGCAGATCTCCACATCCATCGAGTGGACGCCCTGCACCTCGCGCGCCACGCGCTCGACCGTGGGCGGGTGCAACCCGAAGCCCTGATCGCCCATCAGCGCTTCGCCGGATATTTTCAAGAGGACGCGTTTGAAGCGCGGCGCGGGAAAGACATCTGCCTTCGTGTTGTCCACCATCGCTTTCCCCCTTGCCGACTGCGCGCAACATGTCGGAAAGCTAGCGGGGGTTCAACGCCCTTTATGGCGTTAAGAAGGAAGATAAGATATTTCGCGCAACTCTCTGACATCGTTTAATTTAGATCGATCAAAGCCGGTATTGCTAGCTGGCCCGACCGCATCGGGCAAAAGCGCATTGGCGCTTGAGCTGGCCCGCGATCAGGGCCGGATGATCGTCAATGCCGACGCCTTGCAGGTCTATGGATGCTGGCGCGTGCTTACAGCGCGCCCGAGCCTTGCGGAAGAAAAACAAGCGCCCCATGCGCTTTACGGCCATGTGGCACAGCATGTGCCCTATTCGGTCGGTGACTGGCTGCGAGAGCTGGCCCCGCTGTTAGACGCGCGGCCCGGCCCGATTATCGTCGGCGGCACCGGGCTCTATTTCCGCGCGCTGACCGAGGGGCTGGCGGAGATCCCTCCGATATCGCCAAAGACGCGCGCGAGAGCCGAGGCGCGCAAGGCCGTCGCCGGGCTATCTGGCCTCGTGGCC
>JBCCTH010000182.1:0-5610 GCA_039198835.1 Pseudomonadota bacterium
ATGCGCCGGGTGACAAGGTCGTTTTGACGGGGTGGCGCGTGGGCGAGGTCCATTGGGGCGGATATGCCGAGAAGGCGCGCGTGAAGGCCGATTGGCTGGTGCCGTTGCCCGATGTGCCCACTGCCATCGCCTGCCGCGTTGTGAGCCCATCGGGCAACGGCACCAGCCAATCGGCCTTCACGCGCGCCTTCTCGGCATATCCGCCCCAATGGACCTCGCCCACGCGCCACCCCGTCAAAACGACCTTGTCACCCGGCGCATAGCGCGCGTCATCAGATGCCTCGACCACGCCCGCGAAATCGATGCCAGGCACATGGGGGTAGTGGCGCACAAGCCCGCCGCCCGGCCCGATGCAAAGCCCGTCTTTGTAATTCACGGTGGAGTATTCAACAGCGACGGTCACATCGCCCTCAGGCAACCGATCTTCGCTTATCTCTTCGACAGATGCAGATGTCTTGCCGCTCTCTTCATCTTTTTCGACAACCAGCGCTTTGAACATCTTCATCTTTCCTTCATTGCAGACGGCATTTGCGGGCCGCCGGTGGGTTTTCTCCGCGCCCATAGGCCACTTCATTGCACCGAGAGCAACGATATTCCTTCAAGGCCCGTGTTTCAGCGGGGTCCACACGCGCCCATGCGCAGCTTTGCGTGATGCGCTTGCGCCCTGACGCGCCGCCCATCGCCGCTGTCCTGTTCATCCAGAAAATCACGGCAGCCAGGATCACGATCCCTAAAGTGACAGCCATCAAACCCTCCTCAGGCCCAGAATTTCTCCTCTACCTGGCAGGGGAATGTGCCGTCATGGGTGACAACTTCAAGTCTGGTTCCCGGATCCCAATGGGTGACGCGCACCATCCCGATGGCGACATTGGTGTTGAAATCGGGCGAACGGGCCGCCGAGGTGATCTGGCCCACGCGCTTTGTGCCTGCCATGAGCGGCCATGCACGATCACAGGGCGGCATATCACCCTCGATCGACATCGGGCGCACCTGCTTGATCGGGCCCTCTTTATCGACACGCAAAAGCGCATCCCGCCCCACACAGCCGATCGCGGTTTGAGTTGAACAAAAGCGTTCGAGACCGGCTTCATGGGGCGTGTTATCGATGGTCATGTCATTGCCGTAGCTCAACAGCCCGCCTTCGATCCGCTCAATAGCATTTGGGCAGCCCGCGCGCACATCGAGATCCTCGCCTGCCGCAAAAAGAGCGTTCCAAAGCGGCATGCCGATCTCGGACCCTTCGACATACACTTCAAAACCGCCCTGTTTCGAATAGCCCGAGCGCGCCACAACGAGGCTTTGCCCCTCAAAATCGAAAAAGCCATAGCGGAAGAACTTGAGATCGCGCACGCCGTCGCCGAAGACCCGCGCGGCCAACTCATCGGATTTCGGACCCTGGATCGCGAGCGGCGAAACATCGGGCTCCCAGACAACAACATCGAGGCGAAAGCCATAAGCAATGCCCTTGATCCAGAGCAGAAGATCAGAATCCGCGATAGAGACCCAATAGCGATCATCCGATAGCTTCACCGCAACCGGATCGTTGAGCATCCCGCCGGTCTCATCGACCATGGGCACATAATAGCACTGCCCGGGCAACATCGGGCGCAGATCGCGCGGCGTGAGCATCTGCATGAGCCGCCCCGCATCGGGCCCGCGCAATTCAACTTGCCGTTCAACCGAGACATCCCAAACCTGCACTTGCGTCTTAAGATGTCGGTAATCGGCCTCAACGCTTTCAAAAAACGTCGGCAAAAGCATGCGGTTATAGACGCTGTAGCCTTTGACGCCCGCCGCCTCGACACCGTCAGAAAACGGCGTGCGCCGCACCCGTCTGGATGGTGAGATAAGTGCCATGGTTCCCTCCCGTCGCGTCCTCCCGGAGGCCCTTGGCCGCACCTCCACGCATCGCGGCGTCGCTAAAGGGTTCTTTTGCGTGAGCATGGCATTTCGCGCCATCGCTAGTCACAAAGCGACACTTTTCTGACCGGAAAGGCGCTTTTAGCTTTGCTCGGCCGGCATCTCAGAGGGTTCGAGCAGAAAAAGATCAGTGTCTTCGGTGGCCTGCCCGGCTTGGGTCAGCATGGCATGGATCTGCCCGCGATGATGGGTCTGATGATTGAAGAAATGCGCGATGCAAAACCGCATCGGCTTTGAGACATCGCGTTGCGCCGCCCCTGAATACCAGCTCAGCGCTCCCTCAAGGCGCGCCTCATCGAGATCAAGCGCCCAGGCGATGATCTTGGCATCAGTCTGCGCGCGCGCGGCGTCCCACATCGCGAAATCAGGCATGAAGGCGACCGAGCTTGAAATGCCGCCCTGCGGTTTGGGCCAGCCATCAAAGCGGCTCATCCATATCGTGTCTCCCCAGAGCAGATGGTTGGCCGTCTTCAAGATCGAGCCAAAGAACGCCCCGCGCTCCTCGGTCAGGGCGCGATAGGAAAGCGCGCGCATCGCCGCCCGCATCTGCGTATTTTGCCACGCATTATAGCGCGCCATAACGCGGCAATACTCAGCAGTGATCATTGCGTTTTCCTCCTGCGTTGGCATCGCTTACCATGGCAGAGCCTGCGGGCAAGAATGCGCCGCCAGATAAGACGCCTCGCTTCATGGCACGCCGCCTAATCGGGTTGCGCAGCGCCACCCGCCCCCCTAGCCTATCGCAAGTTTGTCATCCGGGAGAGACACGATGAAAATTGCCAAATATCTCGGCAGCGCCGCGTTTGTGAGCCTCGCCAGCGCCGCCTTCGCCGCCGACCCTGAGCTTTTGGTCTTCGATTGGTCAGGATTTGAAGAAGAAGGCTTTTATGGGGCCTATCTTGAGAAGCACGGTGTCGCGCCGTCCTATGCGTTTTTCGGGGAAGAGGAAGAGGCCTTTCAAAAGCTCCGCTCGGGCTTTCGCGCCGATGTCTCGCATCCCTGCCCCCATTCGGTTCAGAAATGGCGCGATGCGGGCCTGATCGAACCTTGGGATATCAGCCAAATTCCAAGCTATGCGCTCGTCGATGAGGCCTTCAAGACAAACCCCGTCTTCGCCGATGAGACGGGCGTCTATTTCATCCCCGCCGATAGCGGGCGCACCGCCATCGCCTGGAACACGGATGAAGTGCCCGCAGCCGATGTCAGCACCCTGCAAGTCTTCCTCGACCCAAAGTATGCAGGCCGCATTTCGCTGCCCGATAATGTCGATGATGCCTATGCGCTGGCCTTTCTCGCCACGGGCACAACCGATTGGTCAACCGCGACGATGGAGAATTTCGAACAGGCATCAGCCTGGCTGCGTCAAGCTCATCTCAATAACCGCGCCTATTGGGCCGACGGCGCAGAACTCGCCCAGCTCATGGGCACCGGCGAAGTGCTGATTGCCTGGTCATGGAATGAAACGCCGGTGACGATGTCGGGCGAAGGCCTTCCGATTGGCTTCCAGCGCGAGGCGGTTGAAGGATCGTCTTCGTGGTTCTGCGGCTATGTCAACTTGGTGGATGGGCCGGGCTCGGAAGAAAAAGCCCATGATTTCGTCGAGTCTTGGCTTGACCCGTCGGTGACCGAATACATCGTCAATGAATGGGGCTACGGCCATGCAAACGCGGCCAATATGGCAACGATCTCTGACGAGACGCTGATCGAAGTGGGGCTTGGCCCGGTCGATGTGCCCGTGCTGGCCCAGGTGCCGCTCGACACCGCGCTGCGCGAAGCGATGATCGTCGAGTTTGAGAACATCAAAGCCGGGTTCTAAAGCCAAGATGCCCCGGATGCGCCCGCCCCATGACCCGTTAAAGGCCTGGCCCGGGTCGGTGGGCGGGCGTCTTTCAAGCGAAGCGCAGAAAGAGCGGCGCCCGGCGGCCCGGTCTCTCAATTTAGAAAGGCGCGCCTTTCTGGCGGGCGCGCTTGGGGCGCTCGCCGCGCCCGCATTGGCACAACAACGCCTGCCCGCGCCCGAGGCCACGCAGATCACCCGCTGGCGTGGCGATCCCTATGCGCTCGGCTCCTATTCATTTCTGGCAAAAGGTGCCACGCCCAGCCACCGCGCCGCGCTGGCAACACCTCTCGGGCCGCTCTTTTTCGCAGGTGAAGCCACCCATCCGGATCACCCTGCCACAGTCCATGGCGCGCTTCTCTCGGGCCAACGCGCCGCGGCCGAGATCATCGCAGCGGGCCGCTATCTGCGGATTGCCATCATCGGCGCAGGCTTTGCCGGGCTGGGGGCCGCCAAAGCGCTCGAAGCGGCAGGCGCGCTGCCTGAAATCATCGAAGCCCGCGACAGGATCGGCGGGCGCGTCCACAGCGCCGATCTGGGCAACGCCAAAATCGATCTCGGCGCATCTTGGATCCACGGGATTGAAGACAACCCGCTCACTGATCTCGCAGATATCACGGGCGCTCAGACCCGCGTTACCGAATGGGATCGTGTCGCGGCTTTTTCCGCCAATGGCCGCAAGCGCCTTTTGCCCTTCCTCCCACGCGCTGCCCGCGACGTTGAAATGTCGCTGAGCTATGGCGCGGATGTGGGTGATCTCAGCCCAGACGCCTTTTATGAGGGAGAAGAGTTTGGCGGCGATGAGGTGACCTTCCCGCGCGGCTACGCCACGCTCCTGCCCGCTTTGCTTGGCGACTATCCGATTGCGCTCAACCGCCCCGTCATGCGCATCGACTGGACGCGCGGCGGCGGCGTGACGCTGAGCTTGCGCGGCACGCGCCGCGCCTATGATGCCTGCCTCATCACAGTCCCGCTCGGTGTCCTCCAAGCTCGGAAGATCGCCTTTTCCCCCGAGCTACCCGAAGACAAGCAAGAGGCCATAGCGCGGCTCGGCATGGGCCATCTTTCAAAGGTCTTTCTCCGCTTCGAGCGTCCGTTTTGGGATGAAAGCCTCCATGCCTTCGCTCATCTGGGGCGCGATCCGGCGCATTTTCCCCTGTGGATCAACATTGCCCAAACCAATGATGCGCCCATTTTGATGGCCTTCCACGGAGGTCGCGCGGCCGACGCGCTCGAAAAGCGGCCCGATGCCGAGATCGTTTCGCAAGCGATGGATGTGCTCAACACCATCTGGGCCTGAGCCTTTTAGCGGCAACAATTTGGTCTAAAACGCCGGTTTGCGCGTTTCAGTGAAAAATCATGCAAGGCAGACCGATGATCCTCAATACTATCTGCGCCCTTCTCACAATCGCTTTTGGCGCTTTCGGCTTTCTGGCACCGCGCTATACGCTCGGCGCGCTTGATCTGGCCACCACGGCCTCAAATATGGGCCTGAGCGAGATGCGCGCCTCGGTTGGCGGGCTGTTCGTGGTGATGGGCAGTTACGCGCTCATCACACACTCAAAGGAAGCTTTCTTCTTCATCGGCGTGGCCTTCGCGGGCGCGGCCTTGGGGCGCGGTGTCAGCCTGATCTTTGATAATCCGCCTTTCGCCAAAGTCGCGGTGTTCGGGGGCATCGAGATCGCGCTCGCCGCGATCCTCATCTTTCTCAACAGACCCGTCTGACCCCTCTTTAGGCCAGAAATACGCCCGCCTGAGGCGTCACAGCATTTGCAACGCAGCGCGGCGGGGCCTATATCTGCGATGTTCGCAAGAACTATGGACATAAACGCGCTCGCAATAAGCGGATCGGA
>JBCCTH010000183.1:0-5585 GCA_039198835.1 Pseudomonadota bacterium
GCGCCCTTTTCGTATCGCAGGCAGCTCATTGAAGCGCGAAAAATCCGCGGCGGCATGAATGAGCCGCACAGGACGCGGTGCGCGCAGCGCAAGCTCTTGGGCTGAGACCCCCGAAGAGGCGATGGTCGTGTAGGCAAGGGCCAGCACGTCGTCCGGTGCATATTGCGGTGCATTGCGTCCGCTCACATTGCTGGTGAGCAAAAGGCGCATTGGATCAAGCTGGGTGGACCAGAATTCAAAAAATGCGGGGCTGTTCCAATATCTCGCATGGACGATATCGGCCTCTGAAATCGCCGCCTTGATCTCTTCTCGGGCGTCGATGAAAGGCAGCCCGCGCGCGGCGATGAAGCTGCGAAAGGCCGGAGCGGCGGGCGTGAGGCTGGCGATGACGTGCGAAAATGCGCCATCCCGGGCGAGCTCATTTGCCGTTGTGATAACCCCGCGCGTCGCCCCGAGCGGGCCGACTTGAGGAAGGATGTGCAACAGCCTGACAGGCGTCACGGCAAAGCGCCTGCTTGGGCGCGCGCGACGAGGCGCTCAAGCCCCGGTGCGATCGCGCTGGGATCAGGGCCAAGCTCGAGCACATAGGCGGGCACAGAGCGCAAAAGCGCGCCCGCCATGCTCATCACCTCGCCCTGCGCATAGGGGAGCATTGTTTGGGTATCGAGCGCCAGATCGCGCGCAATGGCCCCCGCGGGGATGCGCTTTAAGCCGAACGCCTCGCCGCCTTGGCGCACCATGGCCATGGCCCGCACGGGCGCTTGGGCCAACATATGTGCGCCTTGCGCGAGATCATGGACAAGCTTGGCATTGGGCTGTTCGGGATCGAAAAGAACCGGCAGATCCGCCAAAGCGGGGTTGCGCACATAGTCGCCGCGCCTGACGCTGGATGTCGAATAGAGCGCGTGGGCGATCATCGTGCCCCCCCGCTCTTCGATGGCGCAAAAATCATCGCCGAGAATTCCGAGATCGGTGTTGATCGCTGTGGCGACGGTGTTGGATTTACCAGAGCCGCCGCGCCCTGATAGCAGGATACACCCATCTTTCGATCCAACCCCTCCAACATGGAAGAGTTGAATGCCGAAACTGCGCGCCACCCATGAAAAGAGGGTCCTGAGGGGGATCGCATGTTCATGGCGCCACATGCTCCTTAAATCGCCGATGCAATGGTACCCCTGCATCGTGCGGAAGTCGAATTGCGACAAAATCCGGCCCATCGGGGCGTAGCTTGTCAGGCGCGTGTCATCTGAGAGGCCCGGCGCTTCGCAGCGCAAGCCAAAGCCCTCAGGGCCGACCGTCACCTGGGGAAAATCACCGCTGTTCTCCCCGATCCAGCAGGTGATCTTGGCATCAATCTGTTGGCCGCCTTCCACAGCCAGATGTGCCAAAGGCCGTGTGATATGCTCGGCGACGGCCATATCGAGGAATTCGAGCGCAAAAATACGCCCAAAAAGGGCGAAATGCCGGGTCCGCGCGTGCGTGCCGCGCCGCTCTGCTGCTATGCGCGCCAGATCAGCCGAAAGAGCATCGACCGGCATTGTTGCGCTGAATTGTGTTGGTGGTGTTGACATCTACACACGATTTCTGGCCCTAGGGCGAGCGTCTAGCGCCGCGTAAGTTCTTTGTAAAATGAGGTTTGACGAAGCCGAATGCAGGTTACGACAATCATCCCTGTTCATGGGTGCCTTTCCTACCTGGGCGAGGCAGTCGAAAGTGCTTTGGCGCAGACGGATGTGTCGCACGAGATCATCGTTGTTGAAGACGGCCCCCCTGACGGAGCGCGCGCAAGAGATTTGCTTGCGGATTTCGCGAGCGCGCAAGTCCGACTGATTGAGCAAGACCATGGCGGGACATCGGTCGCGCGCAACAAAGGCGTCGCGGCGGCCAATGGCGATGTGATCGCCTTTCTCGATGCCGACGATCTATGGGAGCCGCAGAAGTTAAGCCTTCAGCTCGCCGCGCTGGCCGAAGGGCACGGGCAGATCATCTTCTGCGGCATGGAAGAGTTCATTTCACCCGATATTGCGTCAGACCGCGCGCAAACGCTCAAGCCGCGCCAATTTCCCAAGGCGATCTCACCAACGACCTGCCTCTTGCGCCGCGTTGATTTTGAAAAAACCGGCGGTTTCGAGGCATCCCTGTTTCGCGGCGAATTCATTGAATGGTTTGCCCGCGCCGAAAAGGCGGGCCTGATCGCTTACTCTTGCGAAGAGGTCCTCGCGCATCGCAGATTGCATGATTACAATACCAAGCAGTCTCAAAAGGAGCGTCAGGCCTATGCGCAGCTCGCCGCAAAGCTCCTCGCGGCGCGCCGAAATGGGAAATGACCGTGCGATGACCCCTGATATCAGTCACCTCGTGAAAGCAGGCTGTTTTCCGCGGGGCAGGGAGAGTGATCTTGTTGACGGGCTCCTGGGCGCGGGTGAGCCTGCGAGGGCCGCGCTTGAAAGATGGTTGGGAGCGGTCGATCTCGACACGCTGGCAGCCGGCGAGCGCCGGCTTTTACCGCTCGTCGCCGATAGAGTGGCCGAGCTGGCGATCACCACGCCAGAGGCGGGGCGCCTGGCGGGTATGAAACGGCATGCTTTCGCCGCCAACATGCGCCTTTTTCATGCAGCCCGCCCGGTTCTTGCGGCGCTGAGCAAAGCGGGCTGCGCGCCGATCATCTGGAAGGGCATGCCGCTGAGCCAGACATGCTATGCCTCCACGGCCCATCGCCCGATGTCGGATATTGATATCGTCGTCGTGCCCGATCGGCTGGAGGCCGCGCTCCGTGTGCTTGAAGATTGCGCCTGGCACCCCAAACAAGGCGATCCAAGGCGCGATGCGGCTGATCTGATCGTTGAAAGCAACGATTTTTCTTATCAAGGCGATATGCAGCTTTCACTCGATGTGAGCTTTCACATCGGCACATTCCCCGAGCATGCGGCGCAACGCGCGATCCTTGAGGCAAGTCTGCCCTACGAACCGGGGCCTGAGGGCGTGCGCGTGCCGCCACCCGCCGAACATCTCCTGCTGATCCTCCACCATGGAATGCCTGCCAACGCCCTGCGCCCCTTGCGCTGGGTCTTTGACGCGCACGCGCTCTTAGAGGCGCAGCCCGTTGATTGGGATCGCTTCGCCGAACTTGCCAATGAGATCGGGATCGCCCCGATGGTCGGCATCCAGCTTGATCTCGTCGCGCGCTATGGGCCTGGTCTGGTGCCTGCGGGTCTTTTGGAGCGGCTGAGCAAAGGTGCGGTCTCGTCGCTTCAAAGTCGCTATCTCGCCGTTAAGGCAAAACCGCTCAATGGGCGCGGGCTGGGGGATGCCATTTTTCTGCACCAGTTTGTCTTGCGCAATGCGCAGGCGGCCGAGCCCAGTCTCACCGCCGCGAAATACCTCTGGCGCCTCTTTCAACAAAAGCTCCGCCGCGACACCCCAGCGCGAATCTTTGATCTCACAAAGCAAAGCCTCAAACGCGGATAGCGCGGCAGCATAGAACACAAAGTTTGGCTTGGAAGTGTGGCGGAGAGACAGGGATTCGAACCCTGGGTGGGCGTGAACCCACAACGGTTTTCGAGACCGCCCCGTTCGACCACTCCGGCACCTCTCCGCGGTAGACCTCATGTCGACGTTCGGGCGAGATACACACGACATCGTTAAGGGGCAAGGGGCGTCGCGGCGGGAATCGCCTTTGAAAGCGTGCCGGGTGGCCTTACCTTAAATCCAAACAAAGAGAGGAGAGCAGATGAGCTATTTGCGCTTTGGTTTCGCGGGCCTGATCGCCCTGACACTGAGCATGCTGCCCGCCAGCGCCGCCGATCGCGCGCGCCTCGAGGCGTTCATGGAGATAACCGGGTTTGACGTGGCGCTCGACAGTTTGCGCCTTTCAGCAGGACAGGCGCCGATGATGCTGGGCCTCTCGGAAGAGAACTTCGGCGAAGATTGGACACGCCTGGCCGATGAGATCTTCGAAAGCGACGGGCTCCGCTCTGACGCGCTCGATATCCTCGAGCAGACAATGGAAGATGATATGCTCACCCATGCCGCGGGCTTTTACGCCTCGGAGCTTGGGCAGAGGCTCGTTATCGCTGAAAACGCCGCTCATATGGATGACAGCACTGAGAGCGCGGAACGCGGCGAAGAGATTACAGCGGAGTTGCTCGCCGAAGGCTCGCCGCGCATTCAATATTTCCGTGATATGTCGACGGCCATCGGATCGATCGAGAATTCGATCCGTTCGATCGTCGAGGTTCAGGTGCGTTTCCTTCTTGCCGCGCAGGGCGCGGGGCTCACAGAGACCGACTGGCAAGAAGACGAGTTGCGCGCGCTCCTGATGTCACGCTCCGATGAAATGGCACAGGCCATGGTGATCGGCGGCGTGACGAACGCCGCCTACACATATCGCGCGTTCAGTGATGATGACATGAAGGCCTATCTCGACGCGCTCGAGGAGCCGCTCATGCAACGGGTCTATGAATTGATGAACGCGGTTCAGTTTCAGCTTCAGGTGGAGCGCTTTGAAAAACTCGCCGCGCGCATGGTCGATCTCTATCCCGAGCAAGACATATGATGCGCGCGCTCGCCCTCTCGCTTTTCCTCGCGCTGCCCGTTGGAGCGTTTGCAGACCCCGTGACCCGGGTGTTTGACGCGCTTAAAATCAACGAAGTGGTCGATATCCTTGCCGAAGAGGGCCGCGCAAGCGCCGAGGAGCTTGAAGAAAACATGTTCCCCGGTCGTGGTGGCGCAGCCTGGCAGGCAGAGATCGCGCGCATCTATGATGTCGGCTCGATGGAAAAGACGCTCGCTGGGGCCATGACGCGCGCCCTCAGAGATGCCGATGTTCTCACGATGGTCGATTTTCTTGAAAGCGCACGGGGCAAGAAGATCATGGCGCTCGAGATCTCCGCGCGGCGGGCGTTCATCGACCCGGAGATGGAAGATATCGCGGCCGAGACGTTCGCCAATGCCCAGCAAACACGGCCTGTTCTCTATGAACAGGTTCAGGCGTTCACCGAGATCAACGCCCTCGTTGAGCAGAACCTTGAGGGCGCGTTTGCATCGAACGCGGCTTTTGCCATGGGTTTGAAATCAAGCGGGGCATTTCCGGGCGCGAGCGCGGATCAACTCATCGCCGAGCTCTGGTCGGGGGATGAGGCCGTGGAGGCGGATGTGCGTGATTGGCTTTTTGCCTATCTGATGACCGCCTACGCCCCGCTCTCGGAACAGGATCTTGCAGCTTATATCTCGTTTTCCGAAACCGAGCCCGGGGCAGAGCTCAACAGCGCGATCATGGAAGGCTTTGGCATTCTCTTCGCGGAGATCTCGTTTGATCTGGGCGCGGCAGCCGGGCGGTTCATGGGCCAGCAGGATTTGTGAACGCGGCGCTTGACTTGTGAGCGTCGCGGCGCGATACGGCGTCTCTCGCGGGCGCGGCCCGCATAATGTTGTATCGCTCGACGAGAGCGCGCTGTCCTAGGCGGCCCTGCCGGGCCATGAACGCCGGATCACCCGGGGCCAAAGCGACGCGGAGAATGAGGATGGAACGCCATGTTTGCGGTTCTTAAGACCGGGGGCAAGCAATACCGGGTCGAAGCGGGCGA
>JBCCTH010000184.1:0-5555 GCA_039198835.1 Pseudomonadota bacterium
CGCTTGCCTCGCCAAAAAGCGTCGAAGCCGCGGCAAGGATGCTCTCAAGCTCGGTGGCAAGCACATCGAGGGGGATCGTCTCGGCATTGGCGACGATCCGGTCGGCGCGCTCGATGAGACGGGGCACGCCTTCGAAAGCGGCTGTGATCGATGTCGCGGTCTCGCGCGCTTCCGCGAGCGTCCCGGTGAGGGCGTTCACTGTCTCGGCCTCCGAGAGCGCGGCCAAAAGCCCGGTCAACTCGGCGATCGCGGTGGCGGTCGCTGCGGGCAGATCCTGAAAGGCGGGAGAGGCCACAAAGCCGCGCGCCTCATCGGCGAGCGCCGTTGATTGCGTGACCAAGGCATCGAGCGGCAAGGCGCGGGCGCCATCGATGAAAGCCGTCGCGCTGGTTACGAGCGCGGGCGCGCCTTCAAGGGCCGCATTAGCGCCCTCTGCGGCCCTCGCGATCTCTTGCGCTGCCTCAACGAGCGCTTGGGCGGCCCCCGCGCTGCGCAGATCGGCCAGGATCGCGGCGAGATCACCGCTCGCCCCCCGAAGATCGGCGATCAAACCCCCTATGTCGCCGGGCAGCGCCTGCACCTCATCGGAGCCGATAACGCCGCGCGCTTCGCCCAAAAGACCGAGGATCTCGCCGGGCGTTTCGCGCAATTCAGGCGAAGCGACCAAGGCGGTTGCGTTGTCGAGAAAAGAGATCGCGCTTTCCAACAGCTCTTCCACGGGGAGCGCGTTGACCCGCTCAAAAACGCCCTCCGCCGTGGCCGAAACATCAGCGATGTCGCTCTCGGTCACCGGCAAAACCGGAAAGGGCTCAGCATCGCGTTGAAATTCGGCCGGCGGCGCGCCGCCATCGACCACAAGCTCGATCTTGAGGCCCCCCGTCAGGATCGAGCCCGTCGCCAGGCGCGCGCGCAGCCCGAGCGCGCTGCGCTCTTCGAGATAATCGAGCGCTGCGTCCTCGCCCGCATCACCACCCAGCCCAAAGCGCGCCGGTGTGATCTCGGCGGTGGCCAGAAGATGCACGCGCGCATCGCCAAAGCGCTCTTCATCGACGAGCCCGGTCACGTTGATCACCCGCCCGATGCGAATGCCGCGCCATTCCACGGGCGATCCTGCCGTGAGGCCGCTCACATTCTCGTTGAAGATCATCGAGATCGTCAGAAGATCGCCGTTGGCCTCTTCGAAGACAGAGTTACGGGCGCTGGCTTCATCAGGGAAGACCTCGAAGCTGAGCCCATCGCGCAGGGGCTCGCCGCCCGAAACGAGGGTGTCGAAGGTGATACCGCCTGAAATGAGCGAGGCAAGCGATGAAAAATCTAGCTCGGCGCCGTTTGGCCCGAGCGAGACGCTAAAGCCCGACGCGTCCCAAAAGCGGGTCGCTGTGGAGACAAGCCGGTCATGGGGCGCGTAGATGATCGCATCAGCGAAAACCGCGCGGCCATCTGACGAAATGCGCGCGTCACCCAAGCGGCCCACTTCGATGCCCTTGAAGAGGATGGGCGTGTTTTCGGTCAGCCCGGAGGCGCGTGTCGATCTCAATTCGATGCTGACGCCCTCGCGGCCCGTTGTCTGGAGCGGCGCGTTTGAGAGCCCGTCAAACGCTGTGACAAGGCCGCCGGGATCAGTATCCCACGAGCCTTCGAGATAGACGCCAGACAACACAGTTTGGAGCCCGGTGACCCCGCTCGTTGTCACCTCGGGTCGCACGATCCAGAACCGCGCGCCGTCATCGATGAAAGGGGCCACGTTTTTATCAACGCGCACATCCACAAGGACGCGCGTGAGATCTTCATTGAAACTGACCGCTTCGACGAGCCCCACCGAGACATTGCGAAATCTCAGTTCGCTCTCGGAGGGAAGGATACCTGCGGCATCGGCGAAGCTGATCTGGATGACCGGGCCGCGCTCGCGATAGGTGTTGATGCCGATGAGCACCGCGACGAGCACCGCCGCAATCGGCACGAGCCAAACGAAAGACACCCCGCTCCATCCCGTTCGCCCGCGCGCTTTGCGCTCGATCTCGGGGATGTCTTGGGTCACGCCATGTCTTTCGCCGGGGTGCGGGACTGCGCGCTGGGCGCGCCTTCCTCTGCTTCGCTGCTGGCTCTATCCCATATCATGCGGGAATCGAAGCTTTGTGCGGAGAGCATCGTGAAGATCACGGAAAGCGCGAAGGCAAGCGCCGCGAACCCGGGGTTGATCGATGCGGCCAGATTGAGCTGCACGACCGCCGACAAGATCGCCACCACGAACACGTCGATCATCGACCAACGCCCTATGAACTCAACGATCTCGTAGACCAGAAACCTTTGACCGGCCGCCCTGCGGCTGCCGCGCGAGATCGATAGGGCGAGATAGGCGATGGCGAAGAACTTGCCCAACGGGATCAGAACCGAGGCGGCGATGATGATGAGTGCCACGCCATAAGACCCATAGGCGGCGAGTTCGATGGCACCGCCGACAATCGTCTCTTCTGAGGTCTGAAAGAGGATGCGGGTTTGCAGCATCGGATACATGTTGGCCGGGATATAGGCGAGCACGCCCGCAAGCCACCAGGCCCAGACCCTTTGCAGGCTACTGGTGTCGCGCGAGACAAGCTTCGCGCCGCAGCGCGCGCAGCGTGGCGTGCCCTCAGGCCAGACTTTTGTGCAGGTTCGGCACCCCACGAGGCCGCGCTCTCGGGCGGTTATGGTCATCGGTCGAGCGCTCGCCAAACCGACCACCTGCACATCAGCGTGTCTTGTATGACTATGAGGACAACGAGCACGCAAAACATCCAGAAAGCCGGGCCGAATTCAACGCGCGCCAGTTCGCCGAGCTTCACAAGCGATACCGCGCACCCGATCAAGAAAATCTCTGCCATCGACCAAGGGCGCAGCCTCTCTGAGAGCGCGAAGAGGCCCTTGGCATGGGGCAGGGCGGGGCGATCAAAAACCAGCGGCGCGATGGTATAAATCGTTATAGCAAGGCGCAGCGCTGGCAGCCCGAGCATAAAGAGCACAACGGCGACCACCAGAACGCCGAGAAAGCCGCCGGAAAAGGCGCGGGCTGCATCAAGGAGCGTCGTCTCATTTGAGAATCCGAGCCGCTGAATCTCGAGAAAAGGAAGAAAGAGCGTGCTGATCACGAGAATGAGACAGGCAAGCGCCATCGCGATCAGTTTGAGCCCGGCATCCTGAACCGGCGCGATCAAGACGGTGTGGCATCGTTGGCAGACCGCGCGCTCGCCTTTTTCGATCTTCGTGACGCGGTAAAGCGCATCGCATTTGTCGCAAGCGATGAGATTATCGCGTTCGGGGGAGCTTTCAGCGCGCATGTGAGAAGCTTAGAGGGTTTGCCCGAGGCGAGAAAGCTCTCGCTTCGGGCTTGGCGCGTGTGCCCCGTGTTGAGCGTTAGAGGCAGCGGACCTCTGCCGCAGCGCTTATTCCGCGGCCACAGAGAGCGCCGTGGGCCTTGCATCGCCTGTTTCAACGAGGCCCGCTTCTTGCGAGGCGGCTGTCTGATCCGCCACCGGCAAAGGCACTCGGCGATGCACGAGTGCAAAGGCCGCAGGCGTGAAGAGAAAGCTCACCACCGTCGAAAGCAAGACCCCGCCCGCGATGGACACGGCAAAGGGAGGCCAGAATGCGCCGCCATCGAGGATGAGCGGCAAAAAGCCTCCGAATGTGGTCACCGTGGTCGAGATGATGTGGCGCGCGCTTCCCGCCACGACCCGCGCCATCGCGCGCCGGTCGCCTGAATTGGCCTCTGCGTCGGCCTGGAGCCCGGTCAAGATGATGATCGCGGCATTGATCGACACGCCAATCGAGCCGATCACACCGATGATCGCGATGATGCCGAAGGGATATTGCATCACCGCCAGCGACAGGATCGAAAGCCCGGCGGACAAAACGCAGACAACAAGGGCCACTGCCGTGAGGCGGAACGAGTTGAAGGTCAGCGCGATTGTGCCGATTGTCAGCGTCACAATCAGGCCCATGGAGGCCATGAGGTTGTTGAGCGTGTCGTCGCGGGCATCCGCATCGCCGCCGATCTTGAGCTCGAACCCGTCGGGCAAGACGAAGCCCGCCGCATCAAGCGCCGACCGGATCTCTTGAAGCGCTTCCTCGGGCAAGACATTGGGCACAAGGAAGGCCTGGATCGTGTTTTCGCGCTGTCCGTCGCGGCGGATGATGACCCCCTCGGCCGGTTCCAGAACGGGCCGCGCGATCGCTGACAGAGGCACGGCCGGATAGGTGCCCTGCGCGCTGAGCGCGGCCGCACCGGGCAGAAGGATCGGCATATCCGAGATCGCCGCGAGATCGGCGCGCAGATCGTCGCCCATGCGCACACGCACCGGTAGCTGCTCTGTGCCCTCGACGAGCGAACCGCCCGTTACGCCCACAAGCGCCGCGTTGAGCTGGCTGGCGACATCGGTCACGTTCAGGCCGAGCAGGCGGGCCTGCACTTCATCGATCTCAAAGCGCACCTGCGGCGCGCCGCCATTGGTGCCCGTGCGGACGGTTGTGACGAGATCATTTTGCACCATGAGCGCGCGGATTTCATCGCCCAACCGGCGCAGCTCGGCCTGGTCTTGCCCTTCGAGGCGCAACTCAACGGGCGCCGCCACTGGCGGCCCCTGCACAATGCCGCGCACCACGATCTGCGCCTCTGGATAGGCGCGCCCGAAGTCTTCCTGAAGAGAGGCCACGAGGCGCGCGGCGTCTGCCTCCGTCTCGGTGGTGATCATGGCCTGGGCGAAAGCGGGCTCGCGCGAGCGCCCGCCGGTGATATTATAATAGAAGGCCGGGCCGGATTTTCCGATTGTCCAATAAACAGAGCGCACGCCCGCATCGGCAAGAAGCTGGGCATCCATCTCTCGCACGGTTGCGTGGGTTTCCTCAATGCCGGTGCCTGACGGCATATCGACTTCAAGATAAAACTGATCGCGGTCAACGCCCGGGAAGAATTGCGCTGTCAGCGTGCTCATCGAGGCAAAACCGAGGATCGGCAGGATGAGCGCAATAGCGACGGAGCGGAGCGGATTTGCGAGCGCGAGATAAAGAACGCGCTCGAAAATGCCCGTCTTTGGCGCGGTGATGGTCTTGGCCTTGATGAACCAAGCCGCCAGGGCCGGTGTCACGGTGAGAGCGATAAAGAACGACCAAAGCAGCATCACGACAACCGAGATCGCAATCGATCCCACGAAGTCTCCGGCGGGGCCGGGCAAGAGGATCATCGGGGTGAAGGCCAGGGCCGTCGTGACGGTCGAGGCCAGAAGCGGCCCCGCCAGGCGGCGCACGGCATCACCGGCGGCGGCCTCGCGGGGAAGGCCCGCCGCGATCCGCCGGCGCACCTCGTCGCACATCACAATGGCCGCATCCACCAGCAGGCCCAAAGCCACGATGAGCCCCGTCACCGACATCTGGTGAAGCGGGATCGCCATGAAATTGAGCGTGGCGAGCGTGGCCAAGGTCACAACGGGCAAGACAAGCGCCACGATGATCGCCGAGCGCGCGCCCAGCGTGAAAAACAAGACCGCAACGACAAGGCCGATCCCGATGGCCATGTTTTGCAA
>JBCCTH010000185.1:0-5466 GCA_039198835.1 Pseudomonadota bacterium
AGATATTGATTGTCATTGTGATTTTCCTTCCAGATAGGCGGGCGGCACGCCGAAGAGGGCCGTATCGGCGAGAAATCCTTCAGAGGCGTTGGCGATTTCAAAAGCGTCACCGCGCGCGCGCTGGGTCTTTGAAAGCACAAGGAGCGCCTCAATCCCGCCGGGCTCGATGGTTTCAACCTGCTTTGCCTCGACCTTGAGGCGATGCGGCCCTTCCTTGAGGGCCGCGAGGAGCGCCTCAAGTGCGTCAGCTGTGACGCGTGGCGGCAGCCTGTCGATGATTAGTTTTGCGCGCTTGCGAGCCATCTTTGACCCCCTTCATCGCCCGAATGCCGGGCTTTGAGGGGGTTTAGCGGGCGGGCGCTTAAGAATGTCTTACATCGCGCGGATTTTCAGGCTGACTCCAGTGCCGAAAGGTGGCTGGCGCATCCGGTGAGCGCTGCATAATCATCCTCAACAAGCGTCACGGCAAAGTTCCCCATGAACCCCGCAAAGCGCCCCTTATCGCGATATGCGGCGTCGAATCCTAACTCCTTGAGATAAGGCTTCATCGCACGCACCACCCCGCCAACGAGAAATACCCCGCTGAAGGGCAGGTAAATCAACGAAAGGTTGCCCGCCACCGTGCCCAAGATGCGCACAAAAAGGCGCGCGGCGCGTTCTGCTGTCTGATCGGTGCGGGCCGCGAGCGAAGCCATGATATCTTTCGCGCTCAGTTCAGCATGGTGCCCCGCTTCAGCGCTCACAAAGGCATAAGCGCGCTCAAGGCCGCGCCCGGAAAGAACATCCTCGACCGCCGGAAAGCCGTGCGCGGTTTCAACGAACTGGCACAGCCTGAGATCTTCTTCCGTGCGAATAGGCAAATTGGCATGGCCGCATTCCGAAGGGGGGACAAGCCTGCCGCTTGTCGTTTCAAAAACCGGCGCGGCATTGAAGCCGGTCCCGACATTGATCACGAGACGCGCGGCCTGCGCGCTTGCTGCCGGCGCCTCGATCACCGAGGTGAGATTTGCAGGATCAAGATAGCCCAAAGCATGGCCCGGCGCTTGCAGATCATTGAGCACGGCGACGGTTTCGGCCTGTGTCGCGCGGCGCAGCATCTCTTTATCGACGGTCCAGTTCAGATTGGTGAGTGTGCCCACACCGTCGCGCACTGGGCCCGCAATGGCCACACATGTTGCCTTGGTATCGACCCCGCCTTCCTCGGCGACATAGCGCTTGAGCACGGTTTCAAGGCCCGGGTGATCTGCATTCGCGTATTTGCGGATCGTCTCGGGCATCACTCGGCGACCATCGGCCAGGGCCACGCGCGTATTGGTGCCGCCGATATCGGCCACGAGAGAAAGCATATTGGGGGGATGCGCCATCTAAGCCTCCGCGAGCCAGGATTTGAGGCCGTGGTAAGAGCCCTTGGGCGTGCGCGCCATCGTCTCAAAATCCACATGGATCATGCCGAACCGCTTCTCATACCCAAACGCCCATTCATAATTATCGAGAAGGGACCAATAGAAAAACCCGGTGAGGTTCACCCCCGCTGAAATCGCCGCCAAGCTCGCATCGAGATGCAGATCGATGAAGCTCTGGCGCTCGGGGTCATGGACCGCGCCGTTCTCAACATGATCGTCCCAGGCCATGCCGTTCTCTGTCACCATGATCGGCAGGTCGCCGACATAATCGTCTTTGAGACGGGTCAGAAACCCGGTGAGGCCTTCCGGATATATCTCCCAATCCATCTGGGTGCGCGGCAGAGCCCCGCGCGAGGCCTTGAAGCTGGGCCATGGCTCGCTCGGGGCATCTGTGTAAAGCGTGCGCGAATAGTAATTCACGCCCAGCCAATCGAGGGGCTGGGCGATCTCGGCCATATCGTCTTGCCAGCGCTCTGGCATGTGTGCGCCAAGGCCCTCGAGCGCTTCTTCAGGGTAGCTGCCCTTGGTGATCGCCTCGATGAACCAGCGGTTATAAATCGCGTCATGGCGGGCGGCGGCGGCGGCATCTTCGGGGCGGGCGCTCGCGGCGGCGGCATGTTCGAAATTCAAAACAATGCCCAAGTTCCCTTGGCCGAGCGCGCGCAGACGGGTCATCGCGGCGCCGTGGGCTTTCATCACATGGTGCATGGCACGGGCGGCCGCGCGGATATCGGCGATGCCGGGCGCATGGCGGCCGATAAAATGGCCGAGCCAGGCGATGCACCAGGGCTCGTTGAGGGTCGCCATCGACGTCACGCGATCCCCAACGCAGCGCGCGATCACCTCGCTGAAATCTGCAAACCATGCCGCGATATCGGGGTTGCGCCAGCCACCGATATCGTTGAGCGCGGCGGGCAGCTCCCAATGATAGAGGGTCAGATGGGGTTCAAGCCCGCGCGCGAGGATCGCATCGACCAACCGGTCGTAAAAGTCGAGGCCTTCCGCGTTGATCGCTCCGCGCCCGTCGGGCATCACGCGCGACCAGGAGGTTGAAAAGCGGTAAGCGTCAAAACCTCCCGCCTCCAACAGATCGAGATCCTCGAGGTAGCGATAATAATGATCGCAAGCCTGCGCGCCGTCTTCCGCACGCACAACGTTGCCGGGGGTAGCTGCCCATGTATCCCAGTGGCAGAGGCCTGCGCCACCATGGGCATGGCCTTCGATCTGATAGGCCGCCGTGGCCGCGCCGAAGCGAAAACCGGGCGGAAAATCCGCGCGCGCACGCCGTTTCATCATCTTGTTTTTTCCTATTGGGCTGCGTGTTGCAGGGGCGGGCAGGGGCCGGTGGACTGGCCCACCAGCAAAGGGGCTTCGAGGAGCCGCGTCATCAGCGGGGCGTCGGGCGCGGCGATCTGATCAAGGAGCATTTGCGCGGCCATGCGCCCGGCATCGCGCACGGATGAGCGCGTGGCGGTAAAGAGCGGATGCTCGCCGCCATTGCGCAGATAGCTGAGATCATCATCATGGGTGATGACCGAGATATCGCGCCCGAGGACAAGCCCCATCTCCTGAACCGCGCGGCGCACGCCGATGGCCACGATCACCGATGACACCAGAAACGCGGTGGGCCCGGCTGGCGCCCGCAAAAGCTCTTTGGCGCTCTGATAACCGTAACTCTCGGTCATTTCCTCAGAGCGCATCTGGCCCGGATCTAGTTTGAGCCCGCGCGCTTTCATGGCCCGTTCAAACCCGTTGCGCCGCCGCTGGGCGAAATCCATCTTCTCGAGACCATTGAGAAACGCGATCCGCGCATGACCAAGATCGAGCAAGAGATCGGTGGCGCGCGCGAAGGCCGCGGCATTGTTGACATCGAGCCACGAGTAAGCCTGAGCCTCGCCGCTTGAGCGCCCATGCACGACAAAGGGCAAACCGAGCTCGCGCAAAAGCGGAATGCGCGCATCGGCGATCGACGGCCCATGGAGGATCATCCCGTCGACGCTGCCTTTGGCCTTGAGCTCGCGATAGACTTGCGGCTGATCAGCATCATCGACCATGGAAAGCACCATGTCATAGCCGTTGGCGGCATAGGTCTCGCCCGCGCCGGAGATGAAATCGCCAAAGATCGGGTTGACCATTTCATGGCGCGCCGAGGTGGGGATCACATGGCCCACCGCCATCGAGCGCCCGGTGGCGAGACCCTTGGCGCGGGTATTGGGGCGATAATTATGACGGCGCGCGGCTTCAGCAACGCGCTGCCTTGTCGCCTCACTGACCTCCGGATAGCCGTTCAGCGCGCGACTCACCGTTGTTTGTGACAGGCCGAGATGGGAGGATAACTCCTTGAGATTCATGGTCGTGGGTCTTTCAAAGCGCCTTCAAGTCGGTGTGACCTAATCCGATCTTGGCGCGAAGGTCAAAAGGCTTGCACGTCAGACTTTTCTGCATTTGCAAACAAAACCAGATATTTGCCGGGCGTGCTCAAAGCTCATTGACAGTGATTTTCTCCTGAGCGAGTGTTTGCGCGTTCAAAGCGCTTTGAGTGATTCAGGGCGCGATGCTCGAAACTGCGCTCCCAAAGGGGCGCGACTGGGAGGAATTCAAATGAAACATCTGCTTTACGCAGGTACAGCTTCTATCGCTTTGACGGCGGGCTTGGCGCAGGCTGGCGGCCACTTGACCTTTGCGCCCGGCGAAGGCCCCTTCAGCTGGGACAGCTACACCGCCTGGGCGGAAAGCGCGCCTGACCTGTCGGGTCAGACGGTCACCATCGCAGGCCCATGGCTCAACCCGGAAGATGATTTCTTCCGCAATGCGTTGGCCTATTTCGCCGACGCGACCGGTGCGGAAGCGATCTATACCGGCTCGGACAGCTTCGAGCAGCAGATTGTCATTGATGCTGAAGCCGGATCGGCCCCCAATGTCGCGGTTTTCCCCCAGCCTGGCCTCGCCTCTGTGATGGCCGGTAACGGCCTTTTGTCGCCGCTTCCCGCGGGCATGGATGACTGGGTGCGCGATAACTATGCCGCTGGGCAATCCTGGGTTGATCTGGGCACCTACGCCGATGCCGATGGCGCCGATCAGATGTACGGCTTCTTTTACAATGTGAACGTGAAGTCGCTCGTGTGGTATTCGCCGGAGAACTTCGAGGATGCCGGCTATGAAGTGCCTGAGACGCTCGAAGATCTCAAAGCGCTGACCGAGCAGATCGTGGCCGATGGCGAAACGCCTTGGTGCATCGGGCTGGGGTCCGGCGCGGCCACGGGGTGGCCCGCCACCGATTGGGTCGAAGACATGATGCTGCGCACGGTCGAGCCCGCGGTTTATGATCAGTGGGTTGCAAACGAGATCCCCTTCAACGATCCGCGCGTCATCAACGCGATCGAGGAGTTCGGCTTCTTCGCGCGCGATGATGCCAAGGTCGCGGGCGGGGCCGGTGCGGTGGCCACGACAGACTTCCGCGACAGCCCCAAGGGCCTCTTCTCGTCGCCGCCGCAATGCTACATGCACAAGCAGGCCTCCTTCGTGCCGGCCTTCTTCCCCGAGGGTGTGGAATTCGGTGTCGATACCGATTTCTTCTACTTCCCGTCCTCCGAAGAAGCGGGCCTTGGCAACCCTGTTCTTGGCGGTGGCACGCTCATGGCGATCACCGATCCCTCAGATGCCACGAACGCGCTCATGGAGTTCTTGAAGCTTCCGCTGGCGCATGAAGTGATGATGGCACAGACCGGCTTCCTGACGCCCCATAACGGCGTGAGCCTCGATGCTTATCTCAATGAGACACAGCGTGGTTTGGGCGAAATCCTGCTTGGCGCGACAACCTTCCGCTTCGACGGCTCTGATCTGATGCCTGGTGCGATCGGCGCAGGCACGTTCTGGACCGGGATGGTCGATTACGCGGGCGGTGCGTCGGCGGCGGACGTGACCGCTGAAACCCTGGCCTCCGGGGCCGCGATCACGTAAACCGGTTGGGTGCGTGCTCTCAACGCACCCCACGCCCCAACGGTGGGTGCTGCGCACGCACCCTACGGCAGGCCCCCGCAAAGAGGGGCCTCCATTCCATAGC
>JBCCTH010000186.1:0-5462 GCA_039198835.1 Pseudomonadota bacterium
CAAGAAGACAAGCGGCGCGCGCTTTGCGCCCGAACCCACATCGCCTTCCGCCTGGATCATCTTCGATTGCCGCAACCCGATAACGACCGAAAGGAGCGTGATGATAATGAGCACGATCACGATAGGCGAAAAGATATAGTCGATCCCCTCCTCAAACCCGCGGCGGAAGCGGCTTTGGGCGATCTGCACGGCTTGGTTGGCGTAGGTCTCGGCGGGGTTTGACAGCACGAACCCAATGAGGAAGGCCGGGCGCGACCAGTCAAAACGGCGCATCATGATGCCCAAGAGCCCAATCGCGAAGAGCGCGACGAGATCCATCAGGTTTTGGCCTGATTGGAAGGCCGCGAAGCTGATGATCATGAAAAGGAACGGCGCGAGCAGCGCGAAGGGGATCGTCGTCAGCCGCGCAATGCCTCCCGAGGCCGCGATGCAGATCAACGTTCCCACCACATTGGCGAGCGCCAGAAGCCACACGATGGCATAGGTGATATCGAGGTTGTTCTTGAGCATCGACGGGCCAACTTCGATCTGGCCTGAGCCGAGAAGCGCGATGGCCCCGATGAAGATCGCCATCGAGCCCGAGCCCGGAATGCCGAAGAGCAGCGTGGGCACAAGCCCGCCGCCCTCCTTGGCGTTGTTGGACGATTCAGGCCCGATCACGCCGCGCACTTCGCCTGATCCGAATTGCGATTTGTCCTTGCTGGTCTGAACTGTGTGGCCGTAGGCGATCCAATCGACGACCGACCCGCCAAGGCCTGGGATGACGCCCACGATCACGCCGATGATCGAGCAGCGCATCGAAAGCCATTTATTGGCCCACCAATCCTTCACGCCAATGATCCAGCCGCCGCCTAGGGGCTTACGATCTGCGATGGCGCGATCCTGACGCAGGAGAGCCACGATCTCGGGGATGGCGAAAATGCCGAGACCCACGATCACGAGCTTGAGCCCATCAACGAGGTAAGGCAGATCATAACTCGCCATTCGAAGCTCGCCCGCGCTATCGCCCTCGCCAATCGTGCCCACCATCATGCCAAGGCCCGCCGCCACGAGCCCCTTGAGCGGCACGCGGCCCGCCAAGATGCCCACCATCGACAGGCCAAAAATGGTGATCATCAAAAGCTCGGGCGTGCGGAATTCGAGCACGATGGGCCGCGCGATCAGGATGAAAACCGTCAGAAACGCCGCGCCCACGAGGCCGCCGAACAGCGACGAGGAGAAAGCCGCCGAAAGGGCGCGCGCGGCCATGCCCTTTTTGGCCATGGGGAAGCCGTCAAGCACGGTTGCCTGGCTTGCCGATGACCCGGGAATACCCATCAGGACCGACGCGAAAGTATCGGATGTGGGCACGACGGCCACCATCCCGATCATCAGCGCCAGGCCAAGAACAGGGTCCATCCCGAACATGAAGGGGAGAAGGAGCGAAAGGCCGGCGATCCCGCCAAGCCCCGGAAAGACACCGATGCAAAGGCCCATGACAACGCCGAGCACGAGATAGCCCAAAACGACAGGTTGCAGGATCAGACCCCACGCATCGGATAGCGCGGGGAGCGCAGTGCTCAGGATTTCCATGGCCGTACTTTCGCAGTGGCCCCCATGCGGAGGCGAGAAGACAGCGCGCGGCCCGGAAAAGCAGCCGCGCGCCCTTGCTTCAAGTTCGCTCGTTTAGCCGTCGAGCGAGACGCCGTAACGGTCTTTGAGCCAGCCGGTCACAAAATCCTTTGCGGCTTCGGGGACCTGCGTTGCCGATGCTTTCGCACCGTCGGCCGCCTCGCCCGTCATCTGCGGGTAAACGCCAAGGCGCGCCTTGCTGATCTCTGCGAAGTCAGGGCGGGCCTTGATCGTCTCGAAGGCCTGCATGTAGGTCACCATTGCGTCGTTCGACGCGCCAGCGGGCAGGAACACCATCTTTTGCGCGGGGAAACCAGCGACAAAAAAGGCTTTCCAAGCGTCCCACTGATCGCCCGATGTCTCGCAAGACGGCGTCGCATCGCAGACTTCCTTGAAGGTCGGCATGTCAGGGAATGTCGGATCGCGAACGATGTTGCCTGCATCATCGAGCGCGCCCCATGACATCATCGGCACAGCATCACCCGCTTCAACAAGCGGTGTCACGCCGGACAGATACCCAGAAGAGGTCTGATAATCGATATTGGCCTCGCCACGTTCAAACATCAGGCGGCCATCACCCCGGCCTTTGATGCCAAAAACCGGCTCAACGTTGAGGCCGAGCATCTCCCAGGCCAGAAGCGGCACCAGATCAAGGCGCGTCGCCCCCTGGGAGCCATAGATGAAATCAACATCCTGGAGCGCACTTGCGTCCATGCCGTCCATCATGCCCGCGAGATCAGGGGGCAGATAAGCGACGCCGCCCGTGCCGGATGCCAGAACGACATTCCAATCATCATATTCATAGCGCACGCGCGGATCACCCAGAAGATAGGGAAACTGCGTTGAGCCCGATGACCCGAAGATCAGCGTGCCGTCGTCATATTCCTGCTCCTGAAACCAGTTCGCCCCCTTGGTGGACCCGGCCCCAGGCATGAATTTGACAACGACGGTGGGCTCGCCGGGCAGCGCTTCGCTCAGAAGCGGCGCATAGAAGTTGGCCCATTTGGCCGAACCGCCCGTTTCAGAGAACGGGATGACCCATTCCACCGTCTTGCCTTCAAGATCAATGCCATGGCCGCCAGCGATGGCGGTGCTCGCCGCTGCTGCTGCCACAAGGCTAAGGGCCACGCGCCGCGTGGTGTTATAAGCTGTCATATTTTCCTCCCTGAGATCGTGCTTTTTGCACGATTTCTGATTGTGCCGGTGGTGATTCCCACCAGCCTGGCTATCGTATAGACCACGAAAGCTTGCACGAACCCTTCATCATGGCAAATAAGTTGGTCGATGCGCATTCTGTTGGTCGAAGACAATGAGGGCTTACGCAAAGGGATCGGGTATCGCCTGAACGATGAAGGTCACGCGGTTGATGCCGTCTCAGACGGAGACGCGGCAGAGCAGTTTCTCCAGCAGGAAGACAGCGATCTTGTCATCCTCGACATCAACCTTCCGCGCGTCAGCGGCCTTGAGGTTTTGCGAAACATGCGCCAGCGGGGCGATGCGCGGCCGGTCATTCTCCTGACGGCGCGCGCCAGCACGGCAGAGCGGGTCGAAGGGCTCGATGCGGGTGCCGATGATTACCTCGTCAAACCCGTGGCGCTCGATGAGCTTGCCGCGCGCGTTCGCGCGCTCGCGCGGCGCAAACCCCTTGCTTTGAGACGTGCCATCGAGATCGGCCGCCTCACGCTCGATCTGGAAGGCCCGGCGCTTCTCGAGGATGGCGAGCCGATCGATCTGCCGCGGCGCGAATTGCTTTTGCTCACAGCGCTCGCAGAAGCCGAGGGGCGGCCGCTCTCGAAAAGCGCGCTCCTTGATGCGCTTTACGGGACCGGGAGCGCGACCGATGAGAAGGTCGTTGAGGTCTATGTGTCACGGCTGCGCAAGCGCCTTGGGCAGCATGGTGTGAGCATCCATGTGCGCCGCGGGATCGGCTATTCTCTCACCCAGGCCGCGCCTTACAGGCGATGGGCGGGATCCTCTCCTTGCGGGTGCGCCTCACCGGGATCATCCTCATCCCGCTTGTGATCATTGGCTGCGTGATCGGTGCCTGGGCCGTCCACGATGCGCAGGACCGCGCCGATGACCGCTTTAATCGCGCGCTCCTATCGGCCGCGCTCGCTGTCTCGCGCGACGTCGCCGTTTCAGAGGGTGACGCCTTGAGCCCGCAGACCAACGACCTCTTGCTCGATAGTTTCGGCGGCGTGGTCTTTTATCATGTCTATGCACCCGACGGGGCTTTTGTCACCGGCTATGCAACGCCGCCCGTGCCGATGGGTGATGCGCAGCCAAACGGACCAGGACAGGCCTATTTCGAGGGGTTTCACCAAGCGCGGCCCGTGCGCGCGCTGCGCTTTGTCGATACCATGTCAATCGATGGCCTGGCGGGCGATTTCACAGTCACGATCTGGCAGGACGCGGCGCATCGCAACGCGCTTGTGCGAGATCTTGTCCAAAACACGCTTCTCGTCATCTTGATCCTGGTTGTGACGGTCGCGCTGGTGGTCTGGTTCGGGGTGCGCCAAGGCCTGCGCCCGCTCAACAGCCTTGAAGACGCCATCGCGCGGCGCTCCAGCGATGATTTGCGCGCGATCAAGCGGGGCGTGCCTTCCGAGGTCACGGGCATCGTGACCACCCTCAACGATCTCTTTGCCCAACTCGCGCGCAGCATCACCGCGCAGATGGATTTTCTTTCGAATGCGGCGCATCAGCTCAAAAACCCGATTGCAGGGGTTCTGGCCTTGGCCGAGGCCGTGGATGCAGCGCCAAATGAGCAAGAGACAAAGAAACGCGCGCGCGATCTTTTGGCAGCGGCGCGTGAAACCTCGGAACTTTCCGAAAAACTCCTGTTGATGGAGCGCGCCAAAACCATCAGCCCGGCCTCCATGCGCACGCCCATCGATCTCTCAGAAAGTCTCACACGCTGGCTCGCCGATTTTGAGCCTGCCCTGCCCGGAAACGTGCGGCTCGCCGCGCGGATCGAGGAAGAGCTTCGGATCAATGGAGATGAAATCATGATCCGCGAGGCGCTTTTGAACCTGCTTCACAACGCTCTCATCCACGGCGGCAAAAAGCTGAGCGCGATATCGGTCGTCTTGAGCGGACATGGCGAGATGGTTTCGCTTGAAGTGTCCGATGATGGCAGGGGGATCGCGCAGAGTGATCTTGCGCGCGCGGCGACCCGCTTTGAGCAGGTCGGGCCCGCGCAAGGAACAGGCCTGGGGCTTTCTATCGTTGGCGCGGTGGCCCAAAGCCATGGCGGGCGGCTTAAGCTCGCGTCTCGCGGGCAAGGCTTAGAGGCAACGCTCACCTTGCCCAAAGCGCCCTAGGGCAGGCCGCCGACGCCGCGCGCGTCAGACAAAAAGAGCCATGGCTGCCATCGAGACAACGAGAAAGATCACGGTCATGATGCTGCCTGAGCGCAAGAAGTCAGTCACTTTATAGCCGCCCGGCGCCATGATCAGCGCGTTGACCTGGTGGGTCGGGATCAGGAACGAATTTGAGGTCGCCACAGCGACTGTGAGCGCGAAAATCGCCGGATCGCCTCCGGCGGCGACGGCGATGGAAACGGCCAGGGGCACCAACAGCACGGTCGCTCCCACATTTGACATCACGAGCGTGAAAGCCGTGGCCAAAACAGCCACGCCGATCTGCAAGCCGAAGATCGGCACGCCGTCGAAAAGGCGCAAAGTCTCCTGCGCGATCCAGGCGGCAGTGCCCGTGTTTTGAACGGCCTGGCCCAGCGGAATGAGGCTCGCCAAGAGAAAGACCGTGCTCCAGCTCACCGCGCCATAGGCCTCATCAATGCGCAAGACGCCCGCGAGGATCATCCCCGCCGCGCCCCCGAGCAAGCAGAG
>JBCCTH010000187.1:0-5451 GCA_039198835.1 Pseudomonadota bacterium
CACAGCCGCGCGCGAGAAACTCTTCGCGCGCACCACGGCCGAAGCGATTCAGCGCGCCAAGGATTACGGGCTGCTGTGATCTGCCGCTTCTTTTGAGGCAATGAAGACGGGGTCCCACGTCTACTCTACAAACTGGGGATCAACATGCAGACGACGACACTCTCTTTCGCCAATCTACACAACCATGGCGAGCTTTTTGCTAACGTACTTCGCGCCAGGCGGCAGTCCTTCATCGTGCAGAACAAATGGGATCTGCCCGAGGCCATGGGCATGGAATACGATCAATATGACACGCCCGCGAGCCGCTGGGTGGCCGTTCATGAATTCGGCGAAGTCTATGCGGGCATCCGCCTGACGCCGACGAATGCGCGGTGCGGCATCTATTCCTACATGATCCGCGATGCGCAGCTCGGGCTCCTGGATACCATTCCACAGCATCTGCTCTACGGCGAAGCGCCCGTCGCGGAAAACATCTGGGAATCGAGCCGCGTCTTCGTGAGCCATAATACGCCGCAGCGGGTCCGGCGCAGGGTTCATGCGTTGCTCATCACCGAGATGACGCATGCGGCCCGCGAACTGGGCGCGGCGCAGGTGCTGGGGCTCATTCCCGCCAACTGGCCGCGCTGGGCGCGGCGGTGCGGGCTCGATGGCACGGCAGCGGGCCCTGTCATGGAGCTCGACGGGATCGAAAACCAATGCGTGATGATCAATCTCGCTGATAAGTTCCACTAAAGCTCAAGAAAACCGCTCCATGGGCCATGGGGCGGTTCCGTAACTGACTGGGGGCTGCGTGCGCGCATGCCCCTCATTTTTTTCCCGCCTCTTTTGTTGCGCGCCTTGCTGGGTCATGGTCGCGCCATGGCCGATCTTTTCGATAGTCCAAGCGATGCGTCGCCGCCGGATAACGCCGTGCGCCCCCTCGCAGACCGGCTGCGCCCCGCAAAGCTCGACGATGTTATCGGGCAACGCCAGCTTCTTGGCCCCGATGGCCCGCTGCGGACCATGCTCGATGCAGGCTCGCTTGGTTCGATCATTTTCTGGGGGCCGCCCGGCGTCGGCAAAACGACGATCGCGCGCCTTCTGGCGGACGCAACCGAGCGACATTTCGTTCAGCTCTCGGCGATTTTCTCTGGCGTGCCAGACCTCAGGAAGGTGTTTGAGGCCGCGAAGATCAGGCGTCAGCAAGGGCGCGGCACGCTGCTTTTTGTCGATGAGATCCACCGGTTCAACAAAGCGCAGCAGGATGGCTTTTTGCCTCACATGGAAGATGGCACGATCCTGCTGGTTGGCGCGACGACTGAAAACCCGTCTTTTGAACTGAATGCCGCAGTCTTGAGCCGGGCGCAGGTGATGGTGCTGGAACGGCTCGGTGATGGCGATCTCGAAGAGATGCTCGTGCGCGCCGAAGCAGCGCTCAACCGCCCTTTGCCTCTAGCGGAGGACGCGCGCGCGGCGCTGCGGGAGATGGCCGATGGCGATGGCCGCGCGCTTCTCAATCTCGCCGAACAAGTCGCCGCTTGGGATATTGCCGAGCCGCTTGGAAAAGAGGCGCTCGCGGCGCGGCTCATGCGGCGGGCCGCGCTCTACGACAAATCCGGCGAGGGCCATTACAACCTCATCTCCGCGTTGCATAAATCAGTGCGTGGCTCCGACCCCGATGCATCGCTTTACTGGCTCGCGCGCATGCTCGAAGGCGGCGAGGACCCGCGCTTCCTGGCCCGCCGGCTGACGCGCATGGCCATTGAGGATATCGGGCTGGCAGACCCTCAGGCGCAATCGATCTGTCTTGAAGCCTGGCAGATTTATGAGCGCCTCGGCAGCCCGGAAGGCGAGCTCGCTCTGGCGCAGGCCACGGCCTATCTCGCGCTCGCGCCAAAATCGAATGCGGGCTACGTGGCCTATAAGGCCGCTCGGCGTCTTGCCAAGGAAAGCGGCAGCGCCCCGCCGCCCAAACACATCCTCAACGCGCCCACAGACCTCATGAAAGAGCAGGGATATGGCGCGGGCTATGCCTATGACCACGATGCCAAGGATGGCTTTTCGGGGCAGAATTATTTTCCCGACGGGCTTGAGCGGGCCGAGCTTTATGTGCCCGTGGAGCGCGGGTTTGAGCGCGAACTGCGCAAGCGGCTCGATTATTTCAGCAGATTGCGGGCAAAGCGCATGGGCGCTGAGGGCGACTGAGCGCGTGAGCCCGGTTGACAGGCAAGCCCCGTGCGGAGAAGACGCGGCGGTGATGGCTTACCTGGCATATGTGGCGCTTGGCGGGGCGCTTGGATCGACGTGTCGCGCGCTCGTTGGCTTGGCGGTGGGGTTCCCGTTCGGCACGCTGACGGTCAATGTCGCGGGCTCTTTTGCCATTGGGCTGGCCTTCGCCTCGGGCCTGGGCGAGCGCGCTTTCGGACCTCTGATCATGGTTGGCTTCCTTGGCGGTTTCACAACCTTTTCGACATTTTCGCTCGATGTGCTCAAGCTGGTCGAGAGCGGATCGGCCGGGTCGGCTTTTGGATATGTGGCGGCCTCGCTCGCGCTCAGCTTCGGCGCGGTTTGGCTCGGGGTTTTGCTTGGCGCGAGGCTGGGCGCTTGAGCGGCGTTCAGACGATCGAGATCGCGCCCGGCGATGGCGGGCAGCGGCTCGACCGCTTTCTGAAGCGGCACTTTCCGCATCTCGGCCAGGGCCGGATTGAGAAGATGTGCCGCAAGGGGGAGCTTCGGCTCGATGGCGGGCGGGTCAAAGCCTCGACGCGCGTCGCGACGGGCCAGATGTTGCGCGTCCCGCCGCTGCCTGATCCGGGGGCACCGAAAGCGCCAGCGCGCGCCATTGACCCAAGCGATGCCGAGATGATCCAACGGGCGGTGATTTACCGCGATGACCATGTGATCGCGCTCAACAAGCCGCCGGGCCTTCCGGTTCAAGGGGGCTCGAAGCTCACGCGCCATGTCGACGGGCTTGGGCCCGCGCTCAGATTTGGCAAAGAAGAGAGCCCGCGCCTCGTCCATCGCCTCGATAAGGATACTTCGGGCGTTTTGCTTTTGGCGCGCTCGCGGGCGGTCGCGGCCGGGCTGACAGAGGCGTTCCGCCACCGGGCGACGCGCAAAATCTATTGGGCGGCCGTCGCCGGGCAACCGAGCCCGCGCGCGGGTGTGATCAAATGGGGGCTTGTGAAAGCGCCGGGCCATGGCCAGCGCGGCGAAGGCGAGAAAATGCACGTGGTCTCGCCTGACGACGTGGCCACGACAGATGGCGCAAAGCGGGCAACGACAGAATTCACCACGATCGAGGGGTTGGGGCGGCGCGCGGCCTGGATGGCCCTTGTCCCCGTGACGGGGCGCACGCACCAGTTGCGCGCGCATATGGCGGCGCTCGGCCACCCGATCGTGGGCGACGGAAAATATGGCGGCTCAGGTCAGGAGAATTTGGGCGATGGCTGGGGCGCTGGGCTGGGCGGCGCGTTTTCGCGAAAGCTGCATCTTCACGCCCGTGCTTTGATCCTCGAACATCCGGTGACAGGTGCTCAGCTCACGCTCATCGCGCCTTTGCCCGAGCACATGGCGCGGACGTGGGCCGAGTTCGGTTGGGAGGCCGAGCAGGCCGCGCTCGACCCGTTCGAGGATCTCTGAGAGATGCGTTTCATTCTTTTTGACGTCGACGGGACGCTTGTTGATAGCCAGGCCCATATCGTCGCGTCCATGGCGGCAGGCTTTGGAAGCCGGGGCCTGGCCGCCCCGAGCCGGAGCGAGACGCTCTCAATCGTCGGTCTCTCATTGCCGCAGGCCATGGCGCGGCTTGCGCCGGGCGCGGAGGTGGGGCCTTTGGTGGCTGCCTATAAGGAAGCCTATGGCGCGATGCGCTCAAGCCATGGAGAAAGCGCCGCCTCACCGCTCTTTCCCGGCATCCGTGCCCTCCTCGAAGAGCTTCATGCAGAACCCGAGACCTTGCTGGGCATTGCCACCGGCAAGTCGCGGCGCGGGCTCGATCACTTGCTTGAAACCCATGATCTGGCGCGCTTTTTCGTGACACGGCAGGATGCCGATGGGCATCCTTCGAAGCCGCACCCTTCGATGGCTTTTGCCGCCATGCGAGAGGCGGGCGCGGAAACGGGCGCGATGATTGGCGATACGAGCTTTGACATGGAAATGGGCCGCGCCGCGAAGATGGCGACGATTGCGGTGACCTGGGGATATCACCCTGAAAGCGCGCTTGCCCCCCTGGCGGATCGTGTCGTGGGCGATGTTGGGGCTTTGCGCGCGGCGATTGACGAGGTTCTGATGTGAGCGAGTGGAAGACCAAGCGGTTTTGGATGTCAGTCAATGCCGAAGAAACAGCGGATGGCTTCGCGATCAAGCTTGACGGACGGCTCGTGAAGACGCCGGGCAAGGCGCCGCTCGTTGTGCCGACCCGGACGCTTGCAAATGAGATCGCCAGCGAATGGGAGGCGCAATCTGAAGAGATCGACCCGCTTTCGATGCCCGCCACGCGCGCAGCAAACTCGGCCATCGAGAAGGTGCGGCCACAGCGCGCCGAGGTGATCGATGTGCTCGCGGAATATGGCGCAAGCGATCTGTTGTGCTATCGCGCTGAGCGTCCCGAGGCTCTGGTGATGCGCCAGAACGAGGCTTGGGACCCGCTCCTTGCCTGGGCGAAATCCGCGCTCGGCGCGGATTTGAAGGCAACGACTGGGGTCATGTTTGTGACGCAAACAGAAGAGGCCTTGGCAGCGCTGCGCACCCCCCTTGAGGCCGCAACGAGCTTTGAACTCGCCGCCTTGCACGACCTCGTCATGCTCTCGGGGTCGCTTGTGATCGGGCTCAGGGCGCGGGACGTCAACGATGCGCGGCCTCTTTGGCTGGCGAGCCGGGTCGATGAAATCTTTCAGGCCGATGAATGGGGCTATGATGACGAGGCGGTGGCGGCTGCCGCCGCCAAGGAAGCCGCATTTTTGGCGGCGCACCGATTCTATGGCCTGCTTCAGAGCAACTAGCAGGCAAAAAGCCCCGGTTTTCTATCTGCATGGGCAGAGGGCTTCGCCCGCGCTGATCGTCGGGCGCTTAGCGAAAGGACAACTGGCCTGGAATGCTGCCTAAGGAACGAGCATTCATTAGGTAAACTTGAGCACCTGCCTAAAAATTCGCAAAAAACAGCAGAATTCGCTGCAAGCGGTTGACGATCTGCGTCAGTTTTGCCCAAAGTTTCAGCCATTGTCAGAGGGGAGACTAGCTGACAGCGAGCGACGCGCTATGTCGCTTTCCATTGTTTCGGCCAAGACCGGACAGGAAATCAGGAAGAGGTAAACATGAAAAAATCTGTCATTCTAGGCGCGGTGAGCGTCGTCAGCCTGTGCGCGGCTGCTGCAAGCGCTGCAACGCTCGACGATGTTCAGGCGCGTGGTGTGCTGAACTGCGGCGTGACAACCGGTGTTCCCGGTTTCGCCGAGCCCGATGCCGATGGTG
>JBCCTH010000188.1:0-5432 GCA_039198835.1 Pseudomonadota bacterium
GCGAAAATCGTCGATCTTCTCTGCCGTGCGCGGCATCACCTCGATTGAGAAACCTTCGAGGAGGGCTTCCATCTCCGGGTTGGTGCTATGCTCTTCGGGAGCCGCCGCTCTGGCTTTAAAGTTCAAAAGCGCCATCTGGGTCCCCTCACGCCTTGCCTTCGTTCTGTATGAGCTTGCGCACGCGGGCCGGATCATATTCCGCCTCCAGGCGCGCGGCCTCCGCCGAGGCAATCGAGTGTGGATCGCCTTCCAACGTGTAAGGCGCGCCTTTGCGCCATTCGGCCAAATACGCATCGGTATCTGATGCGCCAAGTTTCATTGCCGCTGCATCGATGGCTTGTTCAAACCGCTCCGGCAACTGAACTTTCGCGCCCCGTCGCCCCTTGCCGACGATCACTTGCGCCGGAATATCGCGCCAATAAACAATTGTGACATCTGGCATGGGCCGTGCTCCTTCATGTGCTGTCTTAGCGGGGCCGCGCCGCGCCCAATGGCACAATTTCGACAAAACGATCTTCGCCCGCGACTGCGGTGATTTTTGTCAAAGTGTTGCACGGTAGCGCAAACGTCATTAGCTTTCTCACCAACTCGTTATGAAAGGCGCGAATGATGGCGCCAAAGCGCTCCGGCGATGTGGGCGCGATCCCGGCAACGGTCGAACCGTCTGCGTCGCCGCATAGCTCGGAAGGGTCGCTCTACGCAGCGCTCGATTTGGGCACAAATAGCTGTCGGATGTTGGTTGCTCGCCCGTCGAGCGACGGCTTCACCGTTGTGGATAGCTTCTCGAAGGCGGTTCAGTTGGGCCACGGTCTTGAGGTTTCGGGGCGTCTGTCGCGCGCATCGATGGCGCGCACAGTTCAGGCCATGCGCATCTGCAAGCACAAGCTCAAAAAGCACCGTGTCAGCAAAATGCGCCTCGTGGCCACAGAAGCCTGCCGCCGGGCAAAAAACGCGCGCGATTTCGTGCGCTATGTCCGTCGCGAAACAGGGCTCGCGCTCGAGATCATCGCACCCAAGGATGAAGCGCGCTATGCCGTGATTTCTTGCGCGCCGCTCGTGTCGAAAAACACCGAACAGCTCCTTGTCGTCGATATCGGCGGCGGCTCGACAGAACTCGTCTGGATCGATCTTTCCGAGGTGCCAAAAAAGCGCCGCAAGCGTGCGATCATGGGGCTGCATTCGGGTTTTGAGGGCCCCCATGACGGGGCGCGTGTCGTTGATTGGATATCGGTGCCGCTCGGTGTTGCAACGCTGCGCGACCAATTTGATGACGTGCGTGATGATGCCGCCCGCTTTGCGCTGATGAGCTGGTTTTTTGAAGAGAACCTGAGCGAGTTCGCGCCCGTCCAGCAGGATTGGCAACGCGATGGTTTTCAGATTGTCGGCACAAGCGGCACGGTCACGACCGTCGCCGCGAGCCATCTGGGGCTCAAGCGCTATGACCGCGCAAAAGTTGACGGGACCACGATGACAGCCGACGAGATCGATCTCGTGATCCGCGATTATCTGAGCCTGGGGCCCGAAGGCCGCCGCACAGACCCGCGCATCGGTCGCGACCGGCACGCGCTGATCATGTCTGGCGCGGCAATCCTCCAGGCTCTCTTGCGGCTTTGGCCGACCAAAAAGCTCTCTGTGGCGGATCGTGGCCTGCGCGAGGGCCTCCTTTACGCGCAGATGAGCGAAGACGGCGTCTTGAATTTCAGGTGAGGGCGCGATGACACAAAAGAAAGGCGGCGGGTCGGGGCGGGGCCAGCGCGACTTGAAGGTGAAGGTCAAAAGCGCGCGCGGCCGCAGGCTGAGCTCGACACGCTGGCTCGAACGGCAGTTGAATGACCCCTATGTAAAGCGCGCGAAAGCCGAGGGCATGCGCGGGCGCGCAGCTTACAAGATCCTTGAACTCGATGATAAGTTTGGGTTCCTTCGCCCTGGCGCGCGCGTGGTTGATCTGGGCTGCGCGCCGGGCGGCTGGTCGCAGGTGGCCGCGCGCCGGGTCAACGCCCTGGGGGAGATGCCGGGCAAGCCCGTGGGCTCTGTGCTTGGCATCGATTTGCAAGAGGTCGAGCCCATCGCGGGCGCTGATATCCATGTGCTCGATTTCATGGCCGATCACGCCGAAGACGAGGTTAAGGGTTGGCTCGCGGGCAAAGCCGATGTCGTGATGTCTGATATGGCGGCCGCCTCGTCTGGCCATAAACAGACCGATCATTTGCGCATTATCGCGCTTTGCGAAGCGGCGGCTTATTTTGCCTTTGACGTGCTCGATGAGGGCGGCACGTTCATCGCCAAGGTGCTCCAGGGCGGGGCTGAAGGCGAATTGCAAAAGCTGCTCAAGCAAAAATTCGTCAAGGTCGCCAATGTGAAGCCGCCCGCCTCGCGTTCGGATTCCTCAGAAAAGTTCGTCGTCGCGCAGGGGTTTCGCGCCTGATCGCGCGCGCAGAATTTGCAACTTTTCGCCAGCCATGAGAGACAAATGATGCCGCTAACAGCCCCCGGGTAGGGGCCTTGCGCAAGGGAGGGTCGCTGCCATGGAAGAGTATGACGTGTTCATCATTGGCGGTGGCGTGAATGGCTGCGGCATCGCGCGCGACGCAGCGGGGCGGGGCATCAAAGTGGGCCTCGCTGAAATGAATGATCTTGGCTGGGCCACGTCTTCTTCTTCGACAAAGCTCTTCCATGGCGGGCTGAGATATCTTGAATATTTCGAGTTCCGCCTCGTGCGCGAAAGTCTCATCGAACGCGAGCGCTTGCTCACAGCGATGCCGCATATCTCTTGGCCGATGCGCTTTGTGTTGCCCTACCACACAGATATGCGGTTCGAGAGCACGACGCCGACGTCAAAGCTTTTGTCGTTTTTTATGCCTTGGATGAAAGGGCGGCGGCCTGCCTGGCTCATCCGCTTGGGGCTTTTTCTCTATGACACGCTCGGCGGCCGTAAAATTCTGCCGCCCACAAAGACGATCTCACTGCGCGACACGCCAGAAGGCGCGCCGCTGCAAAAGCGTTTTGCGAAAGCGTTCGAATATTCGGATTGCTGGGTCGAAGACAGTCGCCTGGTGATCCTGAACGCGCGCGATGCCCAGGCGCGAGGCGCGACGATCCTGCCACGCACCAAGGTGCTTGGGGCGGACCGCGGCCATGACGCCTGGACTGTGACGCTTGAAGACGCCAACGGCACCCGACAGATCAGAGCGAAATCGCTGGTTAACGCGGCTGGCCCTTGGGTTCAGGATGTGATCCGCGCGAAAGTGCGCCAGAACACATCGGAAGGCGTGCGCTTGGTGCGCGGCTCGCATATCGTCACGAAACGCCTTTATGAGCATGAGAAGTGCTACTTCTTTCAGGGCGAAGATGGGCGCATCATCTTTGCCATTCCCTATGAGACAGATTTCACGCTGATCGGCACAACCGATGCCGAGCATGAAGACCCGAGCGTGACGCCCGAGATATCAGAGACCGAGCGCGATTATCTCATCGCGTTCGCGTCGCAATATTTCGCCAAGCCGCTGAGCCGCGAAGATGTGGTTTGGACCTATTCCGGCGTGCGCCCGCTTTATGATGATGGGGCCTCATCGGCTTCGGCGGCGACTCGCGATTATGTGCTCAAGCTCGATAAAGAGGGCGGCGCGCCGCTTCTCAACATCTTCGGCGGCAAGATCACAACCTATCGCAAGCTCGCCGAGCACGCGCTTGAAAAGCTGGGGCAGGGCCTGCCATTGCCGGGCGCGCCGTGGACAGCCGGGGTTGCGATGCCTGGCGGTGATTTCGATGTTGCCGAGACCGCCGCGCTAACAACAAAACTCGCCAAGGATTACCCCTTTCTTTCAGAGAGTTGGGCAAAAAGGCTCATGCGCGCCTATGGCCGTGATGCCTGGGCCCTTTTGGGTGACGCCACGGCCCCCGCCGATCTTGGCAAGGCGTTTGGCGCGACGCTCACACAGCGCGAAGTCGATTGGCTCATCGCGCATGAGTTTGTTGAAACGTCCGATGATGTTCTTTGGCGGCGTTCAAAGCTCGGGCTGCGTCTTGATGCGCCCCAGGTCGAGGCGCTCGCGCTTTACGTGCAAGATGCCGTGGCGCAGGCAAAAGCGGCCTAAACGCGATAAGAAGATAAGGGGGAGGGTGAGATGAGCTACATCATCGCCATCGATCAGGGGACAACATCGAGCCGCGCGATCATCTTCGATGCGAGCATGACGCCCATCGCGACCGCGCAGGAGGAATTCCCCCAACATTATCCCGCCTCGGGCTGGGTCGAGCATGATCCGGCTGATCTTTGGTCGACGGTCGTTGCGACAACGCGGGCGGTTCTTGAGCGCGCCGGCCTGCGCGCCACAGACATCGCCGCCATCGGGATCACCAATCAGCGCGAAACGACCCTTGTCTGGGACCGTGAGACAGGCCAGCCGATCCATAACGCGATCGTTTGGCAAGATCGTCGGACAGAGCCGTTCTGCCGCGTTCTGCGCGAGGAAGGTTTTGAACCGACGATCAGCGAAAAAACGGGGCTCTTGGCCGACCCTTATTTCAGCGGCACGAAGGTTCGCTACATCCTGGAAAATGTCACCGGGGCGCAAGAGGCCGCCGAGGCTGGCAAGCTCGCGTTTGGCACAGTCGACAGCTATCTGATTTGGCGGCTCACGGGCGGCGCGCGCCATGTCACCGATGCCACAAATGCCGCGCGCACCATGCTTTATGACATTGAACAGGGGCGTTGGTCTTCCACGATATGCGCGCGGCTCGGCATCCCCATGGCGATGCTCCCGGAGGTGCTCGATTGCGATGCGCATTTCGGCGACACGCGCGCCGATCTCTTTGGCGCGTCTTTGCCGATCCGCGGGGTTGCGGGCGATCAACAGGCGGCAACGATCGGCCAGGCCTGTTTTGAGCCCGGCATGCTCAAAAGCACTTACGGCACCGGTTGTTTCGCGCTTCTCAATACCGGCTCTACGCTGGTCAAAAGCCGCAATCGCCTTCTGGGCACAATCGCCTATCAACTTGGTGGTGAGACGACCTATGCACTCGAAGGATCGATCTTCATCGCGGGCGCGGTGGTGCAATGGCTGCGCGACGGTCTCAAGATCATTCGCGATGCCTCAGAAACCCAGCCGCTCGCAGAAAAAGCCGATCCCGGGCAAGAGGTTTTTCTCGTGCCAGCGTTCACGGGGCTCGGCGCCCCTTATTGGGATGCCGATTGCCGCGGCGCGATCTACGGGCTGACGCGCGCAACCGGGCCCGAAGAATTCGCCAAAGCGGCGCTTGAGAGCGTGGGCTTTCAGACCCGCGATCTCTGGGAGGCCATGCGCGCCGATAGGGGCGCGCAAGGCGAAGCGGTTTTGCGGGTAGATGGCGGGATGAGCGCAAGCGATTGGACGATGCAATTTCTCAGCGATATCTTGGGGGCTGCCGTGGATCGCCCCAAAGTCTTGGAGACA
>JBCCTH010000189.1:0-5388 GCA_039198835.1 Pseudomonadota bacterium
CGCGGTCTGGCTCAATGAAGAGATGCTCTCGGCCTATGAGGTTTGGCAATTCTGGCGCAACACCACCGATGCCGATACCGGCAAGTTCTTGAAACTCTTCACGGAATTGCCTGTGGATGAATGCGAACGGCTCGGTTCGCTCGAGGGCTCTGAGATCAATGAGGCAAAGATCATCCTCGCCAACGAGGTCACTGCGCTCCTGCACGGCACGGCGGCAGCGGCAGCGGCAGCGGCGACCGCGCGCGAGGTCTTCGAAAAGGGCGGCGTGGGAGAGGATCTGCCAACGCTCGAGCTCGCATCCGGGGAGGTCGCCGAGGGGATTTCTATTGTTCAACTGCTCGTGCGCGCCGGGCTCGCGAAATCCGGCAAGGACGCCAAGCGATTGATCGCCGAAAACGGCGCCAAGCTCGACGATGCGCCGCTCACTGATGCGGGGCTCATGCTGAAAGAGGCTGACCTTGCGAACCCCATCAAGCTGAGCGCCGGAAAGAAGCGGCACGCCCTGGTGAAGGTTGCATGATTGGTCTGATGCGCGGTGCGCACCCTACGAACGGCCTAGGGTGAACACCGCGCGCCATTGATATGTTTGGGGCCCCTCTCGGAGCCCCAAACCTTTACGACATTTTCGCGCGTTCAGAGCGCAGCGCGAGAAAGAGACAATAGCACATCACGAGCAGAACCAGCGTGAACGGGATCCCCATCGAGACAGCCGCCCCCTGAAGCGCGGCGAGGCCGCCGCCCAAGAGGAGCGCGATGGCCACAAGACCTTCGAGCGTACACCAGAAGACCCGCTGCACAACCGGCGCATCCATCTTGCCCCCGGCTGTGATCGTGTCGATCACGAGCGATCCGCTGTCTGAGGACGTCACAAAGAAGATGATGATCAACAGAAGCGAGATCGGCGCGACGATGGAGTAGAGCGGCAGCTCCTTGAGGAACCCGAAGAGAGCGCCTTCGGGCGCATAGCTGTCGATCACAGTCGCGCGCACGCCCTCTGCCCCGCCCGCATTGAGCATGTCGATGGCGGCACCGCCGAAGGTCGACATCCAGAGCGCGCAGACGGCGGTGGGTGCGATGAGCGCGCAAAGCACGAATTCGCGCACCGTGCGGCCCTTTGAAATGCGGGCGATGAACATGCCCACGAAGGGCGACCATGCGATCCACCAAGCCCAATAGAACGTCGTCCAGCCGTGGAAATAACTCGTATCCTCACGCCCGAACGGGTTTGAGAGCGCAGGCAGCATCGTCACGTAATCGACCATCACCTGGCCATAGCGCGCAATCGCGGTGCCGACGCCCGTGACAGCGATCACGAAGAGGAAGAGCGCGACCGCCATCACCATATTGATCTCAGAGAGCCGCTTCACGCCCGCATCCATGCCCAGGCAGACAGAGCCGAGAGCCACGAGCGTGATCCCCACGATGATGAGCACGACAACGGTGCTTGTGGGCTCAATGCCGAAGATCTCCTGCAAGCCCGCCGCGACCTGCTGCGCCCCCAGACCGAGCGATGTCGTCAAACCAAAGAGCGTCGCGAAGACCGCGAGCGTATCGATGATATGGCCCCACCAGCCCCAGACACGCTCGCCCAGGATCGGGTAGAACGCAGACCGGAGCGTCAGCGGCAGCTTGAGATTGTAACAGAAGATCGCCAGCGCGAGGCCCACAGCCGCATAAACCGCCCATCCTTCAAGGCCCCAATGGTGGATCGTGCCCACAACGCCGATATATTCGTTTCCGGGTTGCGTGGCATCGATCCCGAGCGGCGATGCACCCCCACCTTCTGAGAAGTTATAGTAAACCGGCTCGAGCACCCCGAAGAACAAAAGGCCAATGCCGATACCCGCGGCAAACATCATCGCGATCCAACCCGCATAGCTGTAGTCGGGCTTGGCATCGGGCCCGCCGATACGCACAGAGCCCAAAGGCAACACGATCAGCGCCAGGCAAAAGATCGTAATCGCGTTCACGCTCAAGACGAGAAACCAATCAAACGTGCTCGTCAGCCAAGGCCGGAGCCACCCAAAAAAGGCCGCGGAGGCCTCCTGATTGGCGAGGGCCAAGAGCACAAAGCCCATGATCACAACGCTGGAAATCAGGAAAACAGGGTTGTGAATATCAAGCCCGAGCGGCCTGATATTGTCCTGCCCCATTTCAAAATCTGTTTCATATTCCAACTGCTCGCCGGTTCTCTCCGGCGGCATATCTGACGCTGTCATAGCGCTCTCCCTTTGCGGTTTTTTATGTGAACTCCTATGGACAGAGCCTCGCAGGGCACTAGAGCAGTTGTCAAAAGAAAACGGCATCGGTGGATGCGGCTGCAATATCTAAAATATTTTCAATGACTTACAGGTATTTCAGAGTGCGTCGCGAAATGCACTTTGGTGCCAGCCCTAGGTTTTAGCGCGCTCTCCCCGCGCGAGATGCCCTCGGAAAGCGGGCGACGCAAGCCTTCTGGGCCGGGGTGAGAAAACGCCGGAGCGCGCAAAATCCTGGCCCTTGCGCGCTATCCCATGAGCTGGTCGATGCGCGCGCCGGCAATTGACCAGCCGCCATCGGCCCCGATGATCGAGCCCGAGACATAGCGCCCGGCATCGGAGCCCAGAAAAAGGCAGAGCTCGGCCACGTCATCGGGCGTTCCCATGCGTTGCATAGGCACCGATTTCACCACGGCCGCGCGCATCTTTTCGGTGGGTGCGAGCCGCTCCATCCCTTCTGTTCCGTCAATGGGCCCGGGAATAACGGAATTGACGCGCAACCCCTCGGAGCCCCATTCAATGGCAAGGCATTTCGTGATCATATCCACGCCGGCCTTGGCCGCACAGACATGGATCTGAAAGGGCATCGCCTGCACAGCCTGGGGCGCGGAGATATTGATGATCGAACCGGGGCGCGCCATGTGCTTGTGCGAGGCACGCATGACATGGAATGTCCCCAGAAGATCGATGTCGATGACGGATTTGAACCCATTTGGCGAAAGCCCGACAGCAGGGGCCGGAAAGTTGCCCGCCGCGCCGGAGACGAGCACATCGATCTCGCCTGCGGTGTCTTCAAAAGCCGCAAAGCCCGCCGCCACATCTTCATAATTGCGCACATCATAGGCATAGCCCAGCGCCCCCTCGCCGAGCTTTGCCACGGCCGCATCGACCTTTCCTTGCTTGCGGCTGGCCACGGCGACGCGCGCGCCCGCGCCCGCAAACGCCTCTGCTATCCCCAGATTGATCCCCGAAGTGCCGCCGACGACGAAGACATTTTTACCAGAGAAATCAAATGCTGCTTTGCCTGCCATGGCCGCCTCCCAAGCCTTACCTGGACGTCAGCTACTCAAGCCTGCCCAATCAGGCCAGCGCGCCGTTGCGTCACCCCGGTTCAGACACTGCCTGCTTCCACGAAAAAGTTGTTTGCCGTGCAGGCGCTCGCGGCGTCCGAGGCCAGAAAAAGCACCATCTCAGCGACTTCCCTGGGCTCGATGGGATCGGGCGTGCAGTGGTTCGAGAGGTGTCGGGCCAGCGCCTCTTCCGTGACCCAAAGCTCTTTCTGGCGCTCTGTCATGATCCAGCCGGGCACGACCGTATTGACGCGGATGCGGTGCGGCCCGAGATCGCGCGCGAAGCTGCGTGTCATGCCGTGAACCGCTGATTTGGCAGTTGTGTAAACAGGCATGCCGCCCGAGGCTTCCCACCAACTGTTTGACCCCATATTCACAATCGACCCGCCCCGCCCCGCCGCGATCATGGCGGGCGCGCAAGCCTGGGTGGCGAAAAACAGGTGTTTGAGGTTGGTGGCGATGCGCTCGTCATAATAAGCTTCATCGACGTTTTCCCACCCGTGGCGATCATCGCGGGCGGCGTTATTGACGAGAACCTTGGGCGCGCCCAGATTTGCGATCAGATTGGCGAAAGCTGTCTTGAGCGCCTGGACATCGCGCAAATCAGCCGTCTCGAAGATTGCGCCGGTCTCATCGGCAATGGCAGCAGACCCTGCGACATCAAAGTCAACAAATCCGACGCGAGCATCCTGCTCGGAAAACTTCCGCACCATTTCAGCCCCGATCCCCGAGGCACCGCCCGTGATCAGGACGGTCGCCCCCACAAGGCTCGGATATGTCGCTTTCACTGTCATCGCTCGGCTCCCTTCGCTGCCAGCGCAGAGCTAACCGAGCCATCACAGATGGCAAGCTTTCTCTTCAGCCGCCGAGCATCCAGTCGCCCTCTGGCCAGAACGCATGATAGGCGAAGGCGAACATCACATCATGGGCGAGATTTTCGCCCGTGGCCGCATCGAAGACGCGCACTGTCCCCACATCGCGGGCCTCGGCGATCACGCGCGCATCGAGCGCGCTGGCCTGGCCCGCATTCCAAGTCAGGCGGATGCCCGCCTCTTCGACCTGGCCCAACTCGGCTAGGCGCGGCATCGGCCAGGCGCGATCACCCACACGCACAACGCGCACGAGCGGGTTGATCCCGTGGGGCGGCATTTCGCCATTGAACAGGAATGGGCGCGTTGAACTATCGTAATTGACGTAAGGGTTTAAGCCATAGGGCCGGTTAAAGCCCGTGGGTGCGGCCATGACGATGGCGTCGGGATTGCGCGCCTTGAACTCGCCCCAGCTTTCCATCCAGCTTGGCAGCTTGGCAAGTTCGACACCGGTCATAAGGCCCACGATCCCCTCGCCCACGGCCTGCTGCCACCAGCTCTGGGTTTCGCGGTCATACATGATCATGTCGGAGTTTCGCAATTTGCCGGACACGCCAAATTCCAGCACGAGCCCCTCAACGCGGCGATCAAAGGTTATGCCCGAATTACAAAGCGGGCAGAACGTAACAGCGACAGGCAGCCCGCCGACCACGTCATTGACGATTTCGTGCCAGGTCAAATAGCGGATCGGGTAGGCGCGGGGCAGTTCGCCATCGATCTCAAGCGTGATGACCGGCTCTCTCTCGCCGATGCCTGTCTCTTCAGAGACGAAGATAAATTGGGGATCATCGATCGAAGGGATGCCATCCTTCGGCGGCCCGCCAGAGATCACCTCGGCCCAACTTGCGATGTTGTTGGTGGCAAAATCGGTCTCGCCCCATTCCACATTCCAGAATTGTGGGATGGCCTCCACGGGCGCTTGCGCCTTGGCCGAGAGAGGCAGGACCGCGGCTAGAGCAAGTGCTGCGGGCTTCAGGAAATGGCGCATGGCGGGCTCCTCTTGAATGCCCGCCATGACTGACAGCTTGTCGCAGCCCGGGCTAGCCCCTCACACGCGCTTGTGAGCGGTGAACCCGGCGCGGCGGACACCGCTAATCGATAACTGTCACACTGGCCATGTGATCGGGTGCGCCGGTGATCTGGCGGGTCGAGCCGTCGCCGCGCTTGATATCATCGAGCACATCGAGCCCG
>JBCCTH010000190.1:0-5381 GCA_039198835.1 Pseudomonadota bacterium
GATCATTCTTCTTTCCGAAGGCCGTCTTCTCAATCTGGGCAACGCGACAGGGCACCCATCTTTTGTGATGTCGGCGTCATTCACCAACCAGGTGCTCGCGCAGATCGAGCTTTGGAAGAACGGTGAGAATTACGGCAATGAGGTTTACATCCTGCCCAAGCACCTCGACGAGAAGGTCGCGCGGCTCCATCTCGACCGGATCGGCGTTAAGCTCACCGAACTCGACAAGTCGCAAGCCGACTACATCGGCGTGTCCGTCGCAGGCCCCTTCAAGCCCGAGCATTATCGGTATTAAGGACGCTTGCCGAAGGGCTCAGGCAGCCCCATCGCTGTGATGTGCAAAAGGGCGTCAGGGTCAGATCCTCGACGCCCTTTTTTGTGTCTCTACGCTGAGACGGTGGTCTGGATCCTTTGAGGCGCCGGCGCCACGTGGATGGATGAGCGGCGGCAATTGTAAACGAAAGCCGTGATAGGAACAGACGCACCGAGATGACATGGTCGCATCGCCAAGAAAGTCCTTGGCGTTTCATTTCGTAAAGCCCGCGCCGTGTCGCCCGCCCCTACACTTGGGAAGGATCGTGCCAGTTTCCCCTTGGTGCCCGGAACACGCTATGATTATCTCTGGCGCACGAGCGGCGGGCGCTCGGCGAATATAATGTCCTCGATGGACAGGAGGGAACAATGGGGAAACGCGACGATCTCATCGCGCAATATGCCGATGATCTTCAGAATAAATGCGGCATGTCGCCGGATATGGAATTGCTGACAAAAGTCACCATCGGATGCGGTCCGGCGATCTACAATGCCGATGCGTCCACAGTGGCGGGGAGCCAGGCATCCGAGCTGGAGACGGTAAAAAACAACTTTCTCATCAAGAAGCTGGGCCTCGCCGATGGCCCTGAGCTCATGGATGCGATCAACCAAGTGATCGAGACCTACGGCAAGTCAGAGCGCAACAAATATCGCGCGGTGGTCTATTACATGCTGACCAAGCATTTCGGAAAGGAAGCCGTTTACGGCTGATTGGATAGCGCGACGGCAGTTGAAAGAAAGGCACGCGAGACCGAAATGCGCATCGCATTCCTTTCAAATGCCATCTTCAATCTCTTTGCGCAATCAATCCGAAATTGATACCGTGATTTTGCTTTTCGAAGAGCAAGAGATGGGCTGCGGGCGAAAGAGCGATCTCTTTCGCCCGCTTTTTTTTAAGGCGCAGTCAGCGCTTCAGAAAAGCACGAGAATGAGGCCGATCACGGCCGATGCGCCGGTGGCGTAACCCGCATCGATCAGTGTGAGCGCCGTTGGCCTGCCTGCAAATCCATAGCATGTCGCGAGCCAAGGCACCGAGATGAAGAGGCCCAGGCCCGCGCCGTAAAGCGCGCCGCGTCCGAGCCCATCGATCTCCGCGCCGATGAAAATGTGGCGCATCATGCCCGCCACGATGATCGCGGCGATGATCCCCACGATGTAGGGTTTGGGGTCAGACTGGTTCGCGGGCTTGCCATCGACCACGCTGACCCCCGAGACCGCCATCCATCGGTTCGCGAAAAGGGTATACCAAACGGCCCCGAAGACGAAGCCGCCCACACCTGCCGCAACGACGTTCAAAAACTCCATGATGCTCCCCTTTTGAGACTTGTGATTAGTGATTTCAGTGCCATCAGCCTTCTGACAATTCGCAGATGATGCGCCATTCCTCTTCGGTGACGGGCTGAACGGAAAGGCGGGCGTTTCTGACGAGGATCATTTCGCTGAGGCGGCCATCCGCCTTGATCTCATCGAGCGTCACGGGGCGCGCCAGGGCGCGTTTGGCCCGAATATCGACGCACTCCCATCTCGGATCATCTGTCGTGCTATCGGGGTGGCTTTCCGCGCAAACCTCAACGATCCCCACGACAGATTTCTCTTTCTGCGAGTGATAGAAAAAGCCCAACTCGCCCTGCTTCATGGCGCGCATGAAGTTGCGCGCTTGATAATTGCGGACGCCGTCCCATTCTTCGCCTGCATCTCCTTTCGCCATTTGATCCGCCCAGCTCCACACCGATGGTTCCGATTTGAAGAGCCAATGCGCCATTATCCGATCACTTTCGTCCAGGGCTTGAGAGAGACATCGGCAAAAAGCCCCGCCTTGGCATAGGGATCACCGGCCGCCCAAGCCTCTGCTTCGGCCATATCGGCGACATCAAGGACAATCAGAGACCCGCACATCGCGCCCTCTTTATCATGGAGCGGGCCTGCCAGGTGAACTTTGTCCGGGTGCGCATGGAGATAGGCTTTATGGGCCGGGCGATTTTCCATGCGCAAATCGAGTGAATTCGATTTGTCTTGAGCGATGAGAGCGACGAGCATCATTCCTCCTTTAACGGGCGCGACATGAGCGCCTCGAGCGCGCTATGGATCGTGATATCCCCTGAGATCAAGCGCTGCGTCATTGCGAGAACCGGTGTCTCGACTGCGTGTTTGCGCGCAAGATCAGCGACAACCGCCGCCGTGGCCACGCCTTCGACCGTGGTGTCTTCCGCAAAGCTCTGGCCGCGGCCCAGCGCGAGGCCATAGCGGTAGTTTCGGCTGCTTTCAGAGAGCGCGGTCAGCATCAGATCGCCGAGGCCCGAAAGGCCCATCAATGTTTCGCTTTGTGCGCCTTCAAGGCGCGCGATGAGCGCCAGTTCGCCCAGGCCTCGCGTGATCAATGCGGCTTGCGCGCTCGCGCCAAGCCCCGCACCTGTGACCGCGCCTGAAGCAATGGCTAGGACGTTTTTCAAGGCTCCGCCAAGCTCGGCACCTTTGACATCATCGGTGGTGTAAACCCGCAATGTGGGGCTGCTCAGAAGTTGTTGAAGCATGCTGGCGTCGTCGCGCGCATGGCTTGCGAGGGTCAGGGCCGTGGGAAGCCCCCTTGCAACATCAATCGCGAAGCTTGGACCGGTGAGAAGCGATGATCGCATCCAGCCGAGTGCGGCCATGAGGCTTGCCGGGCCTAGCCCGGTTTCGGCATCAAGGCCTTTGCAGCAGGCAACGAGCGGTGCGTGTGTGCCCGGCAGCGCTGCGAGCGCGCCCCGCAGCGCGCCCATGGGCACGGCTATGAGGATCGCCGCCGCGCCGTTGATCGCCGCTTCCGGCGAGGCCATCACCCTCACCCGATCTGGTAGCGCATGGCCCGGAAGCCGGGGCGATTGCCGCATCTCTCGGGTAAGACCCCGCCCCCAAAGCCTAACCTCCCCCGGGATCGCCAAGCTCAGAGACGTGCCAAACGCGCCAGCTCCGAGGATCGCGATCATGCTTTCGCGCCTTTCTTCCCGGACCCCAGGAGCGGAGATTGCCCCGTGTCGAGCGGCCAGCGCGGGCGCGCCGAAAGGGCTGGCCCGTCATTGCGCCCCAGCGCATGGAGCAAACCGCCCACATGGGCGATCATGGCGGCGTTATCAGTACACAATGAAAGCGGAGGCGCGGTAAACCGAACGCCGCGTCGCGCCGCAACCCCGGCCAGCGCCGCTCTGATCGCCGCGTTTGCCGCCACCCCGCCCGCCACGGCGATGGCCGGGGCCGCAGGCCCACGGTGGAGATAATGATCAAGCGCGCGGTCGGTCTTTGCGGCAAAAACATCGACGACGGCCGATTGAAAGCTCGCGCATATATCGGCGCGCAGGCCCCGTTTCAGCCCGCCATCGCGCGCCACGGCTTCATCGCGCGCGCGCAAGACGGCTGTTTTGAGGCCCGAAAACGAAAGGTTGCAATCGGGCCGGTCGCGCAAGGGGCGTGGTAGCGCGATATGAGGAGACCCGCGCTTCGCTTCATTTTCTACGGACGGGCCGCCCGGTTGCGGCAGGCCCAGAAGCCGCGCGACTTTGTCAAACGCCTCTCCGGGTGCATCATCGATTGTGCCGCCGAGCCGGGTGAAAGCTTCCGGGCCATCCACGATGAGAAACTGACAATGCCCGCCCGAGACCAGCAGCATCAGATAAGGAAAGGCGAGCCCGTCGGTCAGAACAGGGGTCAGCGCATGGCCCGCGAGATGATTGACACCGATGAGCGGCAACCCCTGCGCGATGGCGATCCCCTTCGCCAGCATCACGCCCGACATCACCCCCCCGATGAGCCCGGGCCCCGCCGTCACCGCGATGGCATCGCAAGATCCCAGATCGCCATCGGCCAGGCGTAAAGCCTCTAACACGGCCGTATCGAGCTTTTCAGCATGGGCGCGGGCGGCGATCTCGGGCACGACGCCGCCAAAATCAGCGTGCAGCGCGTTTTGCCCCAGGACCACATTCGATAATATCTCAGCGCGCCCGCCGCCCTTGCCCATGCGCAGGAGTGCGGCGGCGGTATCGTCACAACTGCTCTCAATGCCGAGTATCAGGCTCATGGCGTTGCCCCTTTAGGCGCCGAGCCCTACAAGTCAGCGCGCGATGACACAACCTGCCCCCCTTTGTCTGCTGACCCGTCCGGCACCTGAAAGCGCGCGGCTCGCGGCCCGCCTGGGCAACGCGTTCGGGTTGAAGAGTGTCCTTTCGCCCCTGATCGATATCGAGCCTGTTAACGCAGCTGTCGATTTTGCGGGGTATCGCGGGGTCATTGTCACGTCTTCAAAGGCTGCCGAGCGTGTCGCGGCCTTGGGTGCGCCGCGCGGGATGCCCGTTTTCGCCGTGGGGCGAAAAACGGCCGCCGTGGCCGCGCGCTTTGGTTTTAAGGCAGATGCAGCCGGTGGCGATGCCGAGGCCCTGATCTCGCATGTTGAAGCGCTCCGCCCAGAGGGCCCGCTTTTGCATTTGCGCGGCGATCATAGCCGCGGAGACGTCGCGCGGCGATTAACATCCGCCGGGCTTCCTTGCCATGAGGCGGTGATTTATCGGCAAAAGGCGCGTCAGCTCAGCAAGGAGGCTGGCGCTCTTTTGGCTGGCAAGAACCCTGTGATCCTCCCTCTCTTTTCGCCTCGCACGGCAGCCGTTTTCGAGCCGAACGTTGCGCCCAACGCCCCTCTCTTCCCGGTGGCGCTAAGCGCTGCCGTCGCCGCAGCAAGCGCGCATTTTGCCGGGCCAGATCAGATCGTGATCGCCGATACGCCCACCGAAGACGCAATGATCGCGTCCATCGGCCACCTTTCGCCGGTTCGCGCTTGGCTTGAGCAAGGCGGAATGCAAAGCTAGGCTGACAAAGCCACCGCCTTCGGTGGTTGACTAAGCGGGGTGACACGTGGCTGCAAAACGTGGGTCCAAGAAATCTGAAGAGCCGATTGAAGACGCCGAGATTGTCGCGCCTGAACCCGTGGAAGCGGAAGAGGGCCAAACGGCGCTTGCGGAGGACGCCTTAGTCGACGAGGCATCTTCCGAAGCCGAAGCCGAAGCCGAAGCCGAAGCCGAAGCCGAAGCCGAAGCCGAAGCCGA
>JBCCTH010000191.1:0-5369 GCA_039198835.1 Pseudomonadota bacterium
GCCAAATGTAGCGCCCCGAGCCCGATGAGGGAAGTTCTTAGAATGTTCGCTGGTCATGGCGCATAACTTTTATCTGATCCTTTATTCCGGCGCGGCAGGATTTGGGGCGCGCGGCGACGTCCCCGAGGGCTGGCAGGGGCCTGACTTCGGGGCGCGCGCGGGCCTTTTGGCGCGCATCGAGGCCGCGTTGCCTGCTTTTACACGCTCCCCCTGGAGCGAGATGGGCGGCCCGCATTGGAGCGTGATCCTCACTTCGGGCACGCTGAGCGTGAGCTTTGATCTGCGCGAGCCCGCAGGCAATGCGCTCAGGCTCTGCGTGCAAGGCGATCTTTCGCGCGCGGCCCCCTTGCTCGCGGGGCTCTATGAGGTGGAGGATTGGGGTGTTGTGGATGAGCAGAGCGCGCGGCTGAACGCACCGGGCGATCTCGCCCAAAGCCTTGCGGCCCATGCAGATCAGGCGGGCCGCGCCGCGCGACGCCCCCATGGCGGCCCAAGCCTTTTGCAACGGATCAAAAGCGCTTTTCGCCCCTAGGGCTTGCGCTCGCGCGGCTCTCGCGCAAGCTGCGTGCCATGGATATCGATCTCGTTTACCCGGCTGTGAGTGATTTGCGCGCTTTGGCGAAGCGGCGCATTCCGCATTTTGCCTTTGAATATCTCGATAGCGGCACGGGGGCCGAGCTTCAGGTGAAGCGCAACCGGGATGCGCTCGATGCCGTTCATTTCATGCCGGATGTGCTCGTTGGCGATGTCGATCCCGCCTGGGAGACGCATTTCATGGGCGAAAGCTATGGCCGGCCATTCGGGATCGCGCCGGTGGGGATGAGCGGCGTGATGTGGCCTGCCGCCGAGCGGCTTCTGGCCCGGGCCGCCGCAAAACACCGGCTGCCCTATTGCTTGAGCACAGTCGCCACCAAACTCCCCGAAGAGATCGGCCCAATTGCCGGAGATATGGGTTGGTTTCAGCTTTATTGCCCCGAGGCCCCCGATATCCGCCAAGACATGCTTATGCGCGCGAGGGAAAGCGGCTTCAAAAAGCTCGTCTTTACCCTCGATGTCCCCGATGACAGCCGCCGCGAAAGGCAGCGGCGGGCGCGCCTTTCCTTGCCGCCCAAACTCACGCCGCGCCTCATTTGGGATCTCGTCACCCATCCACGCTGGAGCCTGGCGACCTGGAAGGAAGGCGCGCCCTCAATCGTTCTGGCGGAAAGCTATCTCGAAAGGGGCGGCTCGCGCTCCTCGCTGGCCCATGCGGGGCATCTGATCAGAGGCAAGCCCGATTGGGAGATCTTCAAAGCCGTGCGCGCGGAATGGGAGGGCGATATCATCGCCAAAGGGGTCCTTGATCCTGTACTCGGGCAAAAGCTCATCGCGGCGGGGGCAGATGCGATCTGGGTTTCAAACCATGCCGGGCGGCAATTCGAGCCGGGACCAGCGGCCATCGACATGCTCGCGCCGATGCGCGCGGCGCTGCCCGATACCCCGCTGATCTTCGATTCAGGCGTGGGCAGCGGCATGGATGTCTTGCGCGCGCTGGCTCTGGGGGCGGATTTCGTCATGCTGGGCCGCGCCTGGCATTACGCCGTGGGCGCGTTGCAATCCCGCGGCATCGACCACCTCATTCACATCCTGACAGACGACATGAAGCTGAACATGGCCCAAATCGGCGCGCATTCGCTCGGGGATCTCGCGCGCCGGTTGATGCGCACGTAAATCGCGCGCTGAGGTGCGGCGCGCGGTGCATCAAGACAGCGCTTTGCCCATCGCCTGATCAGCCCGATGCAGCGGTAAATGCCGCCCTGCGCCCTGCGGCTCATGGGCCAGGTCGCTTTGCGCGACATGCGAAATCGGGCAATTTTCGGCCCCGCAGGCAGCGCAAGGCGGATTTGGCAGGGCCAGGCAGATCATTTCGACATTGTTCTTTGCATCATGTTTCGATGATCGCGTTGCAAAGAAGGCCACCGACCCTTCCGTTGGATACATCGACTTTTCGACGTCATAAAGATTGGCTGACACGCTGTCGCAGGCGCGTGCCAAGGCATCATAGGCCGCATCCTGATGCGCGTGGCGCGCGCCAAGATGCTCAATACCGCCCGCGATCTGAGTGAGGCGCATCATCGCGTTGCTGAGCACAATGCGCAGGGGCTCAGGCGCGGCCTCTCTGCGAGGGGTGCCGAGATCGATCTTGAGCGTGAGAAGGCGCGGCACCCGCGCGTCACTCAGGAACGGGATCATTTTGAGCGAGGCGTTGCCTTTGCGACAACGACCAAGAAGCGGGGTGTCATGGATGATGCCATGGCCGCTGAAACACCTGTCGAGCGCCAGCGCGATCAGCCCATGTTCATGCGCACCGATGGGCTCGAATTTATGCGGTGATTGCGGCGATGCACCGCTGGAATACCGTAGATTGGTTGCAGCAATGCGCGGGCCGTCTATGGAGCTTTCGAAGAGTGCAGCAGGCATCTCAAACACTTCAAGCTCAGAGCTGAGCCTGTTGGGGTCTTGACTGGTGAACATAACTTTACCTTGGGTTGCGGACTTCCAGAGGCATAGGCAAGCATGGTTACCGCAACGTAAACCTGTTGTGGCAGAAAGCCCCTTGTCGAAAGCGAGACGGATGTGAAAATCTGCCGCATGCGCGCGATGCCGGTCCCGCTCGGCGACACCGCGGCTTGGACACGAGCGCCAACCGCGCGCATCTCCCCAGTTCCACTGATTGCTTGGCCCCGGAAAACCGCTTAACCGTGCCGCAACTGCAAAGTCGGGGGCATCCATGGCAGAATTCCAGAAAATCCTCATCGCGAACCGGGGCGAGATTGCGATCCGCATTATGCGGGCGGCAAACGAACTGGGGAAAAAGACCGTCGCGGTCTATGCGGAGGAAGACAAGCTGGGGCTGCACCGGTTCAAGGCCGACGAAGCTTACCGGATCGGTGAGGGGCTGGGCCCCGTGCAGGCCTATCTCGCCATCGATGAGATCATCCGCGTGGCGAAAATGTCTGGTGCGGATGCGGTGCATCCGGGCTATGGCCTGCTCTCCGAGAACCCGGACTTCGTGGATGCCTGCGCCGCAAATGGGCTCACTTTCATCGGGCCAAAGGCAGACACCATGCGCGCGCTCGGCGATAAAGCCAGCGCGCGGCGCGTCGCCATCGCGGCCGGCGTGCCGGTGATCCCGGCGACAGACGTGCTCGGCGAGGATATGGGCGCGATCAAGAAGGAAGCCGCAGAAATCGGCTATCCGCTGATGCTGAAGGCCTCCTGGGGCGGCGGCGGGCGCGGGATGCGGCCGATCTTGTCGGAAGACGAACTTGAGGAAAAGGTCCTCGAAGGACGCCGCGAAGCAGAAGCCGCTTTCGGCAATGGCGAGGGCTATCTGGAAAAGATGATCCAACGCGCGCGTCACGTGGAGGTCCAGATCCTGGGTGACAGCCACGGCGCGATTTATCACTTGTGGGAGCGGGATTGTTCGGTCCAGCGCCGCAATCAAAAGGTCGTGGAGCGCGCACCCGCCCCCTATCTCTCTCATGCCCAACGCGAAGAGATCTGCGCGCTTGGACGCAAGATCTGCGAACATGTGAATTATGAATGCGCGGGCAAGGTCGAGTTCCTGATGGATATGGCGACCGGCGCTTTTTACTTCATCGAGGTGAACCCGCGCGTGCAGGTCGAGCACACCGTCACCGAGGAGGTGACCGGGATCGATATCGTCCAGGCGCAGATCAAGATCGCGGAGGGCAAGAGCCTCGTGGAGGCGACCGGCATCGCGTCGCAATATGACGTTCAGCTCAATGGCCATGCGATCCAGTGCCGGGTCACGACAGAAGACCCGCTCAACAATTTCATCCCTGATTACGGGCGCATCACCGCCTATCGCGGCGCAACGGGCATGGGCATCAGGCTCGATGGCGGCACAGCTTATTCAGGGGCCGTCATCACGCGTTTCTACGACTCGCTGCTCGAAAAGGTCACGGCCTGGGCCCCCACACCGGAGGCCGCCATCGCCCGGATGGACCGCGCCTTGCGTGAGTTCCGCATCAGAGGCGTTTCAACCAACATCTCCTTCGTCGAAAACCTGCTCAAGCATCCGACATTTCGCAGCTATGAATACCACACAAAATTCATCGATGAGACACCCGAGCTCTTCCAGTTTCGCCGCCGCCGCGACAGGGCGACAAAGATCCTCACCTATATCGCCGATGTGAGCGTCAACCGGCACCCCGAGACAGTCGACCGCCCCGCACCGCGCGCCGATGTGAAGGATCCGCGCCCCCCCGCGCCCCTCACCGAAGCCATCCAGCCCGGCACACGCACAATTCTCGAAGAATTCGGGCCGCAAGCCGTTGCCGACTGGATGCGCGATCAAAAGCAGTTGCTCGTGACAGACACAACAATGCGCGACGGGCATCAATCGCTTTTGGCCACGCGCATGCGCTCGATTGACATGATCGATGTCGCCCCGAGCTACGCCGCCAATCTCCCGCAGCTTTTCTCGCTTGAATGCTGGGGCGGCGCGACCTTCGATGTCGCGTATCGGTTCTTGCAGGAATGCCCTTGGCAGAGGCTGCGCGATATCCGCGCGCGTGTCCCCAACATCATGACCCAAATGTTGCTACGCGGGGCCAATGGCGTCGGCTACACGAATTACCCGGACAATGTCGTGCAGTTTTTCGTCAAGCGGGCCGCTGAAACCGGGGTCGATGTCTTCCGCGTTTTTGACAGCCTCAACTGGGTCGAAAACATGCGCGTCGCCATGGATGCCGTGATCGCCAACAACAAAGTCTGTGAAGGCACCGTCTGTTATACCGGCGACATCCTCAACCCGGACCGCGCGAAATACAATGTGAAGTATTACGTGGCCATGGCCAAAGAGCTTGAAGCAGCGGGCGCGCATGTGCTCGGGCTCAAGGACATGGCAGGGCTTCTCAAGCCCGCCGCCGCGCGCATTCTGATCAAGGCGCTCAAGGAAGAAGTGGGCCTGCCCATTCACTTCCACACCCATGACACCGCCGGCATCGCCTGCGCAACGATCCTCGCGGCCGCCGAGGCGGGTGTGGATGCCGTGGATGCCGCGATGGATAGCTTTTCTGGCAACACCTCGCAGGCCACGCTCGGCACGGTCGTCGAGGCGCTATCAGGCCAAGAGCGAGATACAGGCCTCTCGATCGCCGCAATCCGCGATATCTCGAACTACTTTGAGACAGTGCGCGGCCATTACGCGGCCTTTGAATCAGGGCTCCAGGCACCCGCCTCAGAGGTTTATCTCCACGAGATGCCAGGCGGGCAATTCACCAATCTCAAAGCCCAGGCGCGCTCGCTTGGGCTTGAGGAGCGCTGGCATGAAGTGGCCCAGACCTATGCGGATGTGAACC
>JBCCTH010000192.1:0-5344 GCA_039198835.1 Pseudomonadota bacterium
CCCGGGTTCATCGAAAGAATAAACCCAATCCCCGCATTCGAGAAATCGACTTCTCTGAAGCTTGTGATCTCGCCTGCGATGTCGCGTCCGAGGATGTTGATCGTCATCGTATCGCCGAGCTCAAGCCCCATCTCGGCGGCTTCTTCGGCGGCGAAGCTGATCTGCGGCGGGCCAGAATAATCGGCCTCCCACCATGTGCCCTCGGTGACACGGGTGTTGCCCGGCACATCCTGGGAATATGTCACGCCGCGGTCTCCCTCGAGCACCCAATGATTGCCCGCAACCTCGGCGGCGGGACGGCCATTGATCTGCGTGATGATACCGCGAAGCATCGGCGCGCTATCGATCCGGCTCACCTCGGGATCGGTCTCAAGACGCGCCATGAAACCGGCGAGCTGATCATTTTGGATGTCGACAAAAAAGTAGCTGGGCGCGACATCGGGCAACTCGCCCGTGATCGCGCCGCGCAAGTTCCCATCGATTTGCCCGACCGCAGCCAGCACCGAAAGACCCAGCCCGAGAGACAAAACGACAGATGCGGCTTCTTCTCTTGGCCCGCCGATGGCGCCGAGCGCCAGTCTCAGCGCCGTGCGGCCCCGTGCGGCACGCGTGGCAGCGAGCTTCTTGGCGAGATAGCGGATGGCGATCGATGCCAGAGCCAGCACAATGAGCGCCCCGATGATCCCGCCCGCTGTCCAGAGCGTCAGAAACAGGGTTTCCGAGAAAACGGCCGCCGCGCCCACAAGCGCGACCGCCAGGCAAGCTGTGGCCAGCAGATAGCGCCAAGACGGCAGGAGGCTGCCCGCCGTCAGCGCATCGCGAAAGAGCGCGGCCGGGCGGATCTCTTCAGCCCGCGCGAGGGGCCAAAGCGTAAAGATGAGCGCAGCAAGGAGCCCATATATCGCGGCCTCCAGCAGGGGGCGGGGATAGATCATAAACACCGCCGGAACGGGCAGGCGCGCCTCGATAATCGGCGCAAAGAGCATCGGTAGCGCCGCGCCAAGCGCGAGGCCCAAGGCGAGCCCGACGAGCGTGAGAATGCCGATCTGGATAAAGTAGGTCTGGAAAATCACGCCACGGGAGGCCCCCAGTGTGCGAAGGGTCGCGATGACGGATGTCTTTGTCGCCAGATAGGCGCGGACTGCCGCGCTCACGCCCACACCGCCCACCGCGAGCCCGGAAAGGCCCACGAGGATAAGAAACGCCCCCAGGCGATCAACGAACTCGGAAATGCCGGGCGCGCCGTTGCGCGCATCTGTCCAGCGCAAACCGCTTTGGGCAAAGCGCGCTTCCGCTTCGGCTTCAAGCGCCGCGAGATCAGACCCTTCGGGCAAGGCGAGGCGGTATTTGGTTGAAAAGAGAGTGCCCGGTTCGAGAAGGCTCGAATTGGCGAGAGCCTCGCGCAGCACGATGGTGCGCGGTCCGAGCCCAAAACCACCCGCAGAGCTATCTGGCTCACTGACGATGAGAGCGCTCAATGTGAAATCCTGCGTGCCAAGGCGGAAGCTCTCGCCGATGGCGAGGCCCATGCGGTCAGCTAGAACGCGCTCCATGACCGCGCCAAAATCTGAAAGCGCATCTTCAAAAGGCATCGGAGGGTCAAGGACCACCGTGCCAATGAGAGGATATGCGCCGTCAACCGCCTTAACCTGGGTGAGGCCGCGCTCTGTTTCCCCGTCGATTTCGGCGACGGCAAGCGATCTGAAATCAACGATCTCAGAGACGGAAAGCGCGCGGGCTTCCATCCAGGCGCGTTCTTCTGATGTCGCAAACCGATAGGTGAATTCGATCTCCGCATCTCCCCCCAGAAGGGCGGCCCCTTCGCGCGAAAGCCCTTCTTCGATGGAGGCGCGCACCGAGCCGACCGCCGCGATAGCCGCGACCCCCAGAGCAAGGCAGGCGAGGAAGATGCCAAACCCTTTCAGACCAGTCCGCAGTTCACGCCGCGCGAAGGCAAATGCCAGCTTCATTGCGCAGCCTCCAAGAGCCCGTCATCATCCACACGCCCGTCACGCAGCTGGATAACGCGCGAGCACTTCGCGGCGAGTTCAGGCGAGTGAGTTACGAGCACGAGCGTCGCGCCATGCCGTTCGCGCAGACCGAAAAGCAGATCGGTGATCGCGGCACCGTTCGAGCCATCGAGATTGCCCGTGGGTTCATCGGCCAAAAGCAGCTTGGGCCGGGGTGCCGCAGCGCGGGCAAGTGCCACGCGCTGTTGTTCCCCGCCCGACATCTGCGATGGGAAATGGCCCATGCGGTGGCTCAGGCCCACTGCTTCAAGTTCAGCCTCGGCGCGCTCAAACGCGTCTGACACCCCGCCCAGTTCAAGCGGAACCGCGACATTCTCAAGCGCGGTCATTGTCGGAATAAGGTGGAACGACTGGAATACGACGCCCATATGATCTCTGCGAAACCGCGCCAGTTCATCTTCTGAGAGGGCGGAAAGATCTTCACCAAGGGCTTTGATCGTGCCGCCGGTTGCGCGTTCGAGGCCGCCCATGACCATGAGGAGCGATGATTTGCCAGAGCCAGACGGGCCGACCAAAGCGAGCGTCTCACCCGCGACCACATCGAGTGAGATCGCGTGCAAAATGTCGACCATGCCAGCATTTCCCTTTAGGGAAAGCGATACATCTTCAAGGCTGAGCACAAGGTCTGGCATGGCGGGCTCCTCTCGTAGAGCGCGATATGGGATATTTGTTATGATACGCAGCATCGCGGCGATTGGTTTTGTTGCCCTGTCAAATCCCGTCTGGGCGCAATCCGAGATCACGATCGCGGCGCTTGGCGATAGCCTCACCCAAGGGTTTGGGCTTCCCGAAGCAGACGGGTTTGTGCCGCAGCTTTCGGATTGGTTGAGCGCCAACGGGGTTGAAGCGACGCTGATAAACGCCGGTGTCTCGGGTGATACAACCCAGGGCGGCCTTTCACGCATCTCCTGGACACTCACGCCCGATGTCGATGGCCTCATCTTAGCTCTTGGGGGCAATGATCTCTTGAGGGGAATCGACCCCGCGCTTTCGCGGCAAAATCTCGAAGGTATTTTGCAGGTGGCGCAAGCCGCCGACGTCAATGTGATGCTCGTTGGTATCGAAGCGCCCGGCAATTACGGCCCCGATTACAAAGCGGCCTTTGACGCCATTTTCCCCGAGCTCGCCACGCAATATGGAGCTCTCTATTACCCGAGCTTTTTCGCTGCTTTTGAGGGGCAGGCAGATGTGCCCGCGGAGCTCGGCGCATTCATTCAGGCAGATGGAATTCACCCCTCCGCTCAGGGAGTTGAAGCGATTGTCGCGGATATGGGGCCTCTGGTGCTCGATCTGATCGCGACGCTGGAATAACCCGTGCCCGGGCGATTTTTCTTACTGTCTCGCGCGGGTGAAATAGCGGCATGGGCCGGTGTGGATGAAAAGCTGCTTCCGCCGCTTGAAGCGCGCGCCAACGTATCGCCCGGCGAAGACATTCTAACGATCACGCAGGCTGGCCCGCGCATGATGCGCTGGGGGCTTATACCCCAAGGTCGTAAAAACGCGCGTGGTCGCCCGGTGATGGAAGTCTTGGTCAATGCGCGTTCGGAGACGGTTTTTGACAAAAGCGCCTATGAGGGGGTTCAAAGGTGCCTTGTGCCCGCCGATGGTTGGTATGAGTGGACTGGGGAGAAACGCAAAAAACAGCCTTGGCGGATCAGGCATGTTTCAGGGACACCGATGGCCTTCGCCGCGATCTATGATGTTTGGCGCGGGCCCGGCGGGATCGAAGTCCCCCAGGTGGCGACGGTGACTTGCCCGCCGAACGGGGATGTCCGGGATATTCACCACTGGTGGGGCTTTATTCTCTTTCCCGATCATTTCGCCGCTGGGTTTGGGGAAGATCAAAGCAAAGCGGCCGCGCTCATGACGCCGCTCCCGGATGGGTCGCTCCACGTGGAAAAAGCCGATGATGTGGATTTCGCGCGCCCTTAAGCGATGCGTTTCCCCCGAAAGCACGCCGATATGCGCGCCGCGCCAGCCGGAGCATGGTGAGCTGATAGGCGATCAGGATCGCACAGGTGAGTATCGTCCAATAAATCGTCCCCACAGGCCGTTCCTTTTGAATGACCACGCAATAGCGCGGAGCGCCCCCCAGCGTTGTCCCCAAGGATATCCACATAATTGCTACAATTTTGTTAAGCCTCCTCGGATTTCGAGAGATGTTCCACGAAAGCCTTCTGCGGCCCGAGGCTTTGGGCATCCGCGTTTGTCTCGAAATCCTCGCGGCGCGACCCTGAAGAGACGCAGACACGGGGCGCGAACTTCGTCAAAGGCCAGTCGCCGGTCGCCCGTGCTCACCCCAATGCAACGCGCCCCGCAAGCCCCATGGTCAAGGGGCGATGGAACGGCGTCTTAATTGCCTTCGAATTCCAAAAGCTCTTGATATGTGTAAGATATCTCAATGGGGCCGCTATCGCCCGCAATGAAGCGCGGGTCCTGCGGGAGGCAGCCAAGGCCACATATCTGGCGCACGATCATATCGGTCGTATCGACATACCATAGGCGCCCTCCCGGCGTCGCCACAAAGCCATCGATGCCCTCTTCTTCATCGGCTTCAATATCGGCGACGCTCGGCACCTCCGCGGCATATTCCCGATCGAAGCGCCCGTGCGTGTGATAGCTCAGCACCATCACAAAGCCCTCTTCCGGCCCCTCATAAAGGCAGGAATCTCGCTCTCCGGTTGTTGCGGGCGTGGCGACGAGATTGTCGTCTTCATCATAAGCAAAGTAACCGCAGAATTCGCGGTTTTGGTCGAATGACGGGCCTTGGAGCGCGCTCAACGCGGCCTTGGCGAGCGATATCTCTTCCATCGATTGCGCGATGGCAGGCGGGGCGATGAGCAGGGCGAGGGCAATGATTGGCGTTTTCATGATGAGATTATGCCCCGTGCCGGCCCCCGCCCGCAAGCTTTGCAATCACGCGCGCAAAAGGCGCGCCTCATGGGCCTTGAGCGCCCGGCGCGCCGGGGCCATCCGGCGCCTTGAGCGGGGGTGAACCAAGTCCGGTAAGAGCCGTTGAAGCTTGCGCTTGGTCGAAGGTTTTACGCTGGAGAGGGCAAAGCTTCCGGGCAGGAAGCTTTCGCTCCACGCCCCGTTCGAAAGGATCACTTCATGGCTCTCGAAGAGTAGGTGATAGTATCGCACGCGCGCGGCCCCTTGGCGCGATATCCCTTCATTGCCCACAAGGTGTTTGGCGGCAACAAAGACCTCGCGCTCGGCGAAGTGAAGCTGCGTTTGCGCGCCCGTCACGAGAAGCGCATGGTTGGGCGAGACAACAAGATCGCGTTCAGGAACGCCCGGCGCAAGAGCGCCCG
>JBCCTH010000193.1:0-5322 GCA_039198835.1 Pseudomonadota bacterium
ATCTCGCCGCGCCGTGTTCTCACCTTCCGCCCCTCGCACTTGATGAAAGACCGTGTCGCGGACGGCAACAAGAGCAGATAGTCATGGCAAAGTCGCGCGATGCATTCCGCACCATATCGGAGGTGGCGGATTGGCTGGGCACACAGCCGCATGTGTTGCGTTTTTGGGAAAGCAAGTTCAGCCAGGTAAAGCCGGTCAAGCGCGCCGGGGGTCGCCGCTATTACCGCCCCGCTGACATGGCGCTTTTGGGCGGGATCAAGCAGCTTCTTCACGAAGACGGCCTGACAATCAAAGGGGCTCAAAAGATCTTGCGCGAACAGGGGGTCAAATATGTGTCGGGGCTGTCGCCTGAGATCGATGCAGACCCGGGCGAACCCGCGCCCACGCCGCACCAGGAGCATGCGCCAGAGCCGCGCCGCCAGGAAGAAGAGACCATGGCACAAGTCACTATCTCCGAAGAAGAGGCGCATGATATCATTGGGTTGCGGGCCGTTCTTAAACTGAAGCCTGGCGTTGAGCCTGCCGCGCTGGTGCCGCATCTAGCGCGCCTTCGACAGATCTATAAAAGACTTGCCGCAGACGCGGGCGGCTTTTGATTTGCGGCTTGTGTCGCTGGTTCATTGCGATATACGGCGCGGATAGTCGGGCTATGGCGCAGCCTGGTAGCGCGTCCGTCTGGGGGACGGAAGGTCGCAGGTTCAAGTCCTGCTAGCCCGACCAAACCACTTCATCCGATGTTTGATACCGTCCGCTACCAAGCCTGCGGGCAAGCGCTTTGCGAGGGACAATAATGGGCGTGTTACCCAGTCAAACCTTGGAGCGCATGATCGCCAGAGGCGAGATCAAGGCCGCCTCGCCCATTCTCAATGAACAGATCCAGCCCGCCTCGCTTGATATGCGTCTGGGGGTGAAAGCTTACCGGGTGCGCGCCTCTTTTCTGGCGGGCGCGGGCGCGCGCGTCGCTGATCGGCTTGATGCTTTTGTCATGCACGAGATCGATTTGCGCGCGGGCGCTGTGCTCGAAAAGGGCTGTGTTTATGTTGTGCCACTGATGGAGTCGCTCGCCCTTCCGCCTGCTATCCAGGCGGTGGCAAATGCAAAGAGCTCGACCGGCAGGCTCGATTTGTTGACCCGAACGATCACAGATGAAGGCGTCGAATTCGATCGCATATCAGCGGGCTATACCGGCCCGCTTTACGCCGAGATCTGCCCGCGCTCGTTCTCGGTGCTCGTGCGCCCCGGCATGCGCCTCAACCAGATTCGCTTTCGCGATGGCGATGCGACACTCTCAGATAGCGAGCTCAAAGCGCTCCATGCCGATGGCGCGCTCGTCGATCAGGAGCCGGTCATCGCCGAAGGTTTGGGCTTTTCGGTTGATCTAAAGCCGAGCACCGGCGATCTCGTCGGCTACCGCGCCAAACCCCATACCGGCATCATCGATCTCGACAAGATCGGGCAGTATCCGCCGTCGGAGTTTTGGGAAGAGATCCGCACCACGGAGGGCCGGATCATCCTCGATCCGGGCGCATTTTACATCTTGGTGAGCCGCGAAGCTGTCACGATCCCCCCCGATTATGCCGCCGAGATGGCCCCTTATCTGGCGATGGTGGGCGAGTTTCGCGTGCATTATGCAGGCTTTTTCGACCCGGGCTTTGGCCATTCAGACGCGGCCGGCCAGGGCTCGCGCGGGGTGCTTGAAGTGCGCTGCCATGAAGCGCCCTTTGTGCTCGAACACGGGCAGATCGTCGGGCGGCTCGTTTATGAGCGCATGAGCGCGCGCCCGACAACCCTCTACGGTGCCGATCTGAAGTCGAATTACCAAGGCCAGGGCCTCAAGCTTTCAAAGCACTTTCGCGCTTAGAAGCGCCCGATCTTGCGGCTGACCCGCATCGCTTGGTTGGCGCGCTTGCGGTTCTCTTTCATTGCGGCCATTTCGGCGCGATCCGCGTCGCTGACGCCTTCGCCGCCTTTTGCCCCTTTGGCTTTCTTGCGGCCGCCCGCGGCCAACTCAAAGCCCTTATCCATACCCTTGGAGATCATTTTGCGCATGAAAATGCGCATGACCATATTCACGATCTGATTCATCACTATGCCTCATTATCCATGACACCCACGCTGTCGGCTGGGGCCTCGTCTTCTTCAAAGAGATCGGGTTCTTCTTCGCCCGGTTCAAGTTCTTCTAGGTCGCCGCCTGGCGGCGGACGGTTATCGAGCAGGCCAGCTTGGCGCAGCTCCTTGAGGCCCGGCAGGTCGCGGGCCGATTCCAGGCCAAAATGGTCTAGAAAGCTTTCTGTGACGATAAATGTAACGGGGCGGCCCGGCGTCAAACGACGTCGGCCGAGCTTTATCCACTCAAGATCGAGAAGTTGATCGACCGTCCCCCGGCTCACGCTCACACCCCGGATCTCTTCGATCTCGGCGCGCGTGACGGGCTGATGATAGGCAATGATTGCGAGCGTCTCGATGGCCGCGCGCGACAGCTTGCGCATTTCGACCGTCTCTCTTTGCATCAGAAAGCCGAGATCAGGCGCGGTGCGTAGCGCCCATGCATCGCCGATCTTGACGACGCGCACGCCCCTTCCCTCGTATCTTTTGCGCAAATGGTGCAGTGCCTCGGCCGGATCTGAGCCATGGGGCATGCGCCCTGCAAGCTCGCGCACGCTCACAGGCGCCGCACTGGCGAAGAGAATGGCTTCAACCATCCGCTCCTGTTCGCCCATGGGCGGGGCCTGAAAGAGGCTTTCTTCGGGCTCATCCATCGCCCGAGCCTTTCGCGCGACGCGCGCGCACTTCGATGGCTGCGAAGCTCTCTTGCTGCCTGATTTCGAGTTTGCCTTCTTTGGCGAGTTCGAGCGTCGCGGCAAAAGTTGAGGCGGTCGCCGAGCGCCTCTTTTGCGGGTCGCCCGACCATTCATCGGGCAGGTAAGCCATGATATCGGTCCAGTCGCCGGCAAATCCGATCAACCCGCGCAACCGGTCAAGCGCTTGTTCCATAGTCAAAATGCTGTCGCGCACATCGATGGAGAGCGGGCGAAACTCGTCCTTCGTGCGCGTGCGTGCATAAGCCTGCATGAGATCAAGGATATTGGCGGTATACGTGACGCGGCGCGAGCGCGTGACATCCTCGACGATGCCGCGCGCGAAAAAATCGCGACCCAGGCGATCTCGGCCCATGAGCCGGGCAGAGACGTCGCGCATGGCTTGCAATCGCTCAAGTTGAAAGGCCAGATGCGCGGCAAGTTCTTCGCCCGATGGGCCGTCTTCTTCCGGGTCGGGGGGCAAAAGCAGCCGGGATTTAAGGAAAGCGAGCCAGGCCGCCATGACCAGATAATCCGCCGCCAGTTCGATCCTGAGCTCTTTGGCCTTCTCAACGAAGGCAAGATATTGCTCGGCCAGTTGCAAGATCGAGATCTTAAGCAAATCGACCTTCTGGGTGCGCGACAGCGTCAGCAAGAGGTCGAGCGGCCCCTCGAAGCCATCGACATCGACGATGAGCGCTTCCGCTGAGAGGCGCTCGGCGACGGATGTCTCCAATATGCTTTCGCCCTCGCTCACAGCGCTCCCCTCGACAAGCTCTGAAGTTCGGCCTCTAGCGCGGACATGTCAATCTCGTCGTGCTTTGTGCGCCCGGCCAGGGCCGCCTCGGCCCTCTCGTTTGCCGCGCGCGTGAGCTGACCCGAGGCTGCCACATCTTCCATCTCTTGCAGGTCGCCATTGCAATGGAGGATCGCATCGCACCCCGCCGAAAGCGCCGCCGCGCAGCGCTCCGCGACGGTTCCGCGGAGCGCATCCATCGAGAGATCGTCGGTCATCAAAAAGCCTTGAAAGCCGATCTCCTCGCGGATGACGCGGTGCATGACAGGCGATGTCGTCGCGGGCTGCTCTTTGTCATAAGCCTCAAAGACCACGTGGCCGGTCATGCCGAGCGCCAGATCGTTGAGCGCTTTGAAGGGCGCGAAATCTGTCGCCGATAAAGCGCGTTTATCGGCGCGCACAACGGGCAAATCAATATGGCTGTCTTTGGTCGCGCCGCCATGGCCGGGCATATGCTTGAGCACCGATAGAACACCGCCGGCCTTTTGCCCCTCGGCCACAGCGCGCGCCCGGGCGATAACATCGGCGGGCGTGAAGCCGTAACACCGGTTCTTGAGGCGGGGGTGGGTGGGCTCTCTGGCCAGATCGCCGAGCGGCGCACAGTTACCATCAATGCCCAGCTCGCGGAGTTCCGCGGCGATGAGCCTGCTGCGCAGATACATCGCGCGCGCCGGATCGGGCGAGACAGCGCAAAGATCAAGCGCGGGAGGGTGAAGCGACCAGACCGGCGGCCAGAGCCGCTGCACGCGCCCGCCCTCCTGATCGATAAAGACAGGCGCGTCGCGCCCGACGCTTTCGCGCAGCTCCTGCGTCAGCGCGCGAAGCTGGGCTTTGTCTGACGCGTTGCGCTCGAAGAGGATGAAGCCCCAAGGGTCGGCCTCGCGAAAAAAGCGCGCCTCAGCGGGTGAAAGCGCAAGCCCGGCGCAGCCTAGGATGAATGCGCCGGTCACGTGTCATTCCACCCTGACAGGAATACAGGCGGCATTTTGAGCCACGAGCTCAGAGCAAAAGCGCCGTGCATCGGCGAGATCCGCAAAGCCGTGGGCGCGCAGCCGATAAAAGGTCCGCCCTGCATTGGTGGCGCGTTGCACGACGCGCTTCTTGCCTTCGAGAAAATCGCCGAAGCGGGCATCGATCCGCTCCCATTCCGAGCGGGCCACCTCTGCGCTGTCATAGGCCCCAAGTTGAACGAGCCGTGTTCCCGCAGGGATACGCGCGGGATCGAGGTCAAGATCACTGGCGCGCGCCGCGCCGGGCGATGGCGTGGGCGTGGGCGATACCCCCCGTGCCAGGGCAGCGGGGCGCGCCTTTGGGCGAAGCGACCGCGCCAGGCCCGGGCCTGCGGCCACGGCGGGGGTAGTGAGCCCCGCTGCCGCGGGCGCGGCTTGAGGCGCGGGCGTTGCCACCGGGGCCAAAGGCTCAAGCGGTTGTGCATCAGCCAACGAATTGAGGATCTCATCGATATCGGTGGGCACGGCATCTGGCAGCGGCGCCACCGAGACATCTGTGGCACCCTCAACATCAGGGAGCGCTTCGGGGGAAGGCGCGGGCGTCAAAGCAGAAAGCGGCGCGTCTTCCTCAGTCAGCGCCAGCGCGGGCGGGGCCAGAACGAGCCTGTCGCGCGGGGCGCTCGCCACGCCATTGGCGGCGACCTCGTTGACCGTCAAGCCTTGGTGATCGGCTGGCGTCCCGCCGGGGTCGTCGGGGGCTTTTCGCATCGGGCCGTCA
>JBCCTH010000194.1:0-5309 GCA_039198835.1 Pseudomonadota bacterium
AAAGATCCCGATCCCGGTGAGAACGTCGATAAGGCCGGGCAAAAGCGCGCGCCCGAGCTCGCTTTTTGTCTCAGTTTCGATGCGCGCCTGGTTCTCAGACCCGTAGCGCGCGCCCTGATAGCGCTCTAACCGGTTGAGCTTGACGGTTGTGATGCCGTGAAAGATCTCGTCGAGGCGCAGCGACATCCGCGCCGCGACCTCGCGCGCTGCGGCCGATTTTTTGCGAATGTAGCGCTGGATCGCAAGGGCGGGCGCGAAGAGGAGCGGCACGCCGATAAGCGCAACCGCTGTCCAAACCGGATCGACGCTGATCGCCACGCCAAATAGCACGATGAGCGCGACAACATCGCGCCCGAGCCCCAGCGCGATCTGCGCAGCCGCGCCGACCGCGATCATCGCGTCGCCTTGCACACGCTCGATCATGTAACCGGGCGGGTGGCGGGCATGAAAATCGCCGTCGAGTTGCATGACATGATCAAGCAGATCAAGGCGCATAGCCGCGCTCATCCGCTCGCTCAAATTGGTCATGATAACCCGCTGGCTCGTCGCCGCGACCGCGCGGAGCGAAAAGACCCCGAGCATCCCAAGCCCCACGAGCATCATCGCCTGGTCCGACCCGGCGACAAAAACATCGTCGAACATTGGCTGCATCAGATAGCTCACCGCGCCCAGAACAGAGCCCTCCACGATCATGAAAAAGAGCGCGAGCAACAGAAGCGGTGTGAAGCGGCGGCCATAGGCGCGCCAAAGCCAGGAGAGGCGCGCGCCGTCCGTCGGGCTAGGGCCAGGCTTTGCCATGGCGGCGTCCCTGGTCGAATTCCCGCTGAAGACGGGCGTCATCATAGCGGGTGCTCAGCCATTCCCTGATGCCGATGGGCCCGTTCGCCAGATCCTCTTCATAGTGATCAAGCATCACATCAAGGATCCCCGTTCGGATGGACTTGAGATGAAAATATCGAAAAGAGAGCATTTTGCGGGCGTCTGAAAGCGGTTTCCCGATTGAGAGCAGATAAAGCGCCGAGGCAATGCCCGCGCGATCCGCGCCCGATTTGCAATGCATCAAAAACGGGCGCTCCATCGTCTCGAAAAGATCGAGCAGGTCAAGAAACGCGGAAGCCGGATAGGCGGAGCGGGCCGACAGGTTGATTGTCTTGAGCGTGATGCCGGCATCGCGCGTCGCTTCGATCTCGAAATTGAGGTGGGTGCCTGTGCCCGAGCCGCGCAAGAGCAGGATCGTTTTGATCCCAAGCCTTTTATACATGCGCCGCACACGCCTCGGCCCCGGCTGATTTGAGCGCCAGACGCCGGGCGCGATTTCATCGAGATTGGTCCACCAGACGCGAAGATAGGCATGATCGATATAGTTAAAAACGACATAGCCCCAAAGCCGCCCAAGGCGCGTCGAGAGCATCTCTGGCGTCACCTCCCGCGTCATCCGCAGGCGGTCCTTCCAGCTTTCTTGGGGGAGTTGGCTCATGGCACCCGTGGCTTTTGCGCTCGCGCCTTCTATTGGCTGCAATGCGCGCTGACAAGAAGACGATGTAGCGGTTTGACCATCGGCCCGCTGCGGCATAGGTGCGTTGCAAGCTGGAAAGGAGCGATCATGACCCAAACGAGCCTTGCCAATGGCCGCCCGATCCTGGCGATCCCCGGTCCATCGGTTATCCCCGATCGCGTCTTGCAGGCCATGCATCGCCCCGCGCCAAACATCTACACGGGCGAATTGGTCGATATCACAGCCTCGATCATCCCCGATCTCAAAGCCGTCGCGCGCACAGAGCAAAACGTGGCGATGTATATCTCAAACGGGCATGGCGCATGGGAAGCGGCCGTCTCGAACACGCTGTCGCGCGGCGACAAGGTTTTGGTGCTGGCAACGGGGCGGTTCGGCCATGGCTGGGCGGATATGGCCAGCGTCATGGGCATCGATTGCGAGATCCTCGATTTTGGCAAACGCGCACCCATTGATATGGCGCAGGTCGAAGAGGCGCTCCGCGCTGACAAAGCGCACGCGTTCAAAGCTGTCCTGGCGGTGCAGGTCGATACCTCCACATCTGTCAAAAGCGATGTCGGCGCGCTGCGCCGCGCCATTGACGCCGCCGCTCACCCCGCGCTTCTCATGGTAGATTGCATCGCGTGTTTGGGGTGTGATGATTTCGAGATGGATGCCTGGGGCGTGGATGTCATGGTCGCGGGGTGCCAGAAAGGGCTGATGACACCGCCGGGCATGGCCTTTGTGTTCTTTTCGCACAAAGCCGATGCGGCGCGCGATACAGCCGGTTGTCTGACCCATTATTGGGATTGGCGTCCGCGGTCGCGCCCGGCCGAATATTATCAGCATTTCGACGGGACCGCGCCAACACACCATCTCTATGGCTTGCGCGTGGCGCTCGATATGATTTGCCATGAAGAGGGGCTCGATGCCGTTTTAGCGCGCCATGCCGTGCTCGCGCGGTCGATCTGGGCCGCCTTTGAGACCTGGGGCAAAGAAGGCCCGGTGGAGCTCAATGTGCCCGATCCCGCGCATCGTTCTCATGCAGTGACAAGCGTGCGCATCGGCGCGCCCCACGGCACCGCGTTGCGCGACTGGCTTGAGCAGAGTGCGGGCATCACGCTGGGGATCGGCCTTGGCATGGCTCCTCCGGGCGATCCCGCTTGGCATGGCTTTTTTCGCGTGGGCCATATGGGCCATGTGAACGCGCATATGGTCTTGGGCACGCTGACAAGCATAGAAGCGGGTTTGAGCGCGCTGGGTTTGCCTTTTGGGGCCGGTGGCGCGGCTGCTGCGGCGCGCGTTGCGTCAGGAGCGCCCGATACGGGCGCGATACACGATCTCGACCGCCGTAGCGCTTAAAATCACCCAGACGAAGCCGAAGAGACCGGCAATGAGCCAGAGCGTCATGAAGGCGATGGGCAAAAGCGAAACGAGAAAGGCCGTCGTATAATTCGGCGCTTCCTTGGGTGTGAAATTTTCATGGCTCATGGCGCTGTCTCTCCGTCGCCGCAAAGGCTAGCACCGTTTAAGAGACAGAAAAGCGAAACTTTCGTTACGAGGCAGCGCCCTGGGCCACGTGTGCCGCCTCAAGCGCCTCGGGAAGCACTTTTGCAAAGAAACTCAGCTCTTTCTCGCCGCCGCAAGAGATGCGGATGCAGCGATTGAGCGGAGCCACGCCGGGCATGCGCGCGAAAACCCCGCGTTCGAGGAGCGCCGCGAGAACGGCCTGAGCAAAGCGTGCGTCCGCGCCGCAATCGATGGTCACAAAATTCGTGGCCGATGGCAGCGCCTTGAGCCCGTTTTCGCGGGCCGCGCGGTAGATCTCGGCCCGCGCCCAGGCGATCTTTTGTTTCACTTCCCGCAGATAGGCCTGATCGTGCAAGGCAGCGAGCGCGCCCGCCTGGCTCACCCGGCCAACGCCGAAGTGGTTGCGCACTTTATCAAAGGCCTTGATGAGCGGAGCAGGGCCGATCGCATAGCCCAGTCGAATGCCCGCCAGCCCATAGGCCTTTGAGAAGGTGCGAAAGCGGATAAGCCGGGGGTCGCTCGGGTTCAAGGGCGGCGCGGTGCCCATGGGGGCTGTATCGACATAGGCTTCATCCAGAAGAAGCAGACAGCCTTCGGGCACATGGCTGATGGTGCGCTCCACGATGCCCGCATTGTGCCACGTGCCCATGGGGTTATCGGGGTTCGACCAATAGATCAGTCGGGCCTTTTGTGTCTGCGCCGCTGAGATGAGCGCGACCGGGTCTTCACAATCTCCGCGGTAGGGCACCGTGTGGAGCCTGCCGCCGTAACCCGCGACATGGTAATTGAAGGTGGGGTAGGCGCCCTCTGACGTCACGGCCACCGCGCCCGGCTCCATCGTGAGCCTGACGATGAGGCCCAAAAGGCCGTCGATCCCTTCGCCAAGCGCGATGTGTTCGGGGCGGATGCCATGATGCTCTGCGAGCGCATGGCGCAGATCGTGGCCTTCCGGGTCGCCATACATCCAAGCCGCGCGCGCGGCCTCAGCCATCGCCGCAATCGCGCGGGGTGACGGGCCGAAGACGCTTTCATTGGCCCCGAGCCGCGCCTCGAATGCAGCGCCGCGCGCGCGCTCTTGCGCTTCGGGGCCCACGAAGGGCACCGTAGACGGCAACGAAGCCGCCAAGGCTGTGAGGCGCTTCTCGCTCATCGCGCGCTAGGCCATTTCACCCAGCCGGGCCAGGGCCTCGGTGAGCTTACCACGCTCTTCGCTGCGCGCGGCGAGGTTCTCTTTTGCCTCCTCGACGACCTCCTCCGGGGCGGCGGCCACGAATTTCGGGTTATTGACCCGCCCGGCCAAGCCCTTGATCTCTTTTTCGAGCTTGGCGACCCCCTTTTCGAGCCGGGCCTTTTCGGCGGCCACGTCGATCAGATCGGCCACGGGCAGGCCGAACGTGGCCCCCTGCGCGGCGACGACGAGCGCGCCTTTGGGCATCGCGGCTTGCGCCTCCGGCCCGGTCACGCGGGCGAGCTTTTCAATGAGGGCCCAGTTCTGATCGCGCGCCGCGCGCCCGTCATCGCTCAGGTCCACCGCTACGAGCGGCACCCGCGCCGAGGCCGGCACATTCATTTGCGCGCGCGCCGATCGGATGTTTTCGATCAGCGCGATGACCCAATTGATCTCGCGATCCGCATTCTGATCGATGAGCTCCGCGCCATAGGTCGGCCATTGGGTCTGCGCGAGCATGGCGTTGCGCGCGCTCTGGCCCCAAAGCTCTTCGGTGATGAAAGGCATGATCGGGTGAAGCAGGATGAAGCATTGGTCGAGCACCCAGCCCATCGTCTGGCGTGTTTCCTCGGCTGTTGCGGCGTCATCGAGCAGTGGCTTGGCAAACTCAACATACCAATCGCAAACCTTGCCCCAGATAAATCCGTAGAGCGCGGCGGCGGCATCGTTGAAGCGATAGGCGTGCAGCGCGCCATCCACGCTTTCGCGCACGCGCGCGACCTCGCCAATGATCCAGCGGTTGACGGTGGCTTCGGGGGCGGGTTTCGTCCCGCCACCCAGCGCGCCGTTCATCTCTGCAAACCGCGCCGCATTCCAGAGTTTCGTGCCGAAATTCCGGTAGCCTTCGATGCGTTTCATATCGAGCTTCAGAACGCCGCCGAGCGCTGCCATCGCCGCCGATGAAAAGCGCAGTGCATCTGCGCCGTATTCATCGATGATCTCCAGCGGGTCCACGACATTGCCCGTGGATTTCGACATCTTCTTGCCCTTGGCGTCGCGCACGAGGCCGTGGAGATAGATGTTTTTGAACGGAATGTCGTCCACGACGGCGAGCTGCAT
>JBCCTH010000195.1:0-5237 GCA_039198835.1 Pseudomonadota bacterium
CGCGATGCTTGCGCCGATGCGGGCCTTTCGGCGCCGATCGTGCCGGGCATTTTGCCGGTGCATAACTGGTCGGCGGTGAAGCGTTTCTCCAAGCAATGCGGCGTTGCGATCTCGCCGGAGCTCGCGGAGGGGTTTGAAACCGCAGAACGGCACGGGCGCGCAGAGCTTTTCGCGCTCGCCCACGCGACCGAGCTTTGCTCTGATCTGATTGATGAGGGCGTTGAGCACCTTCACATCTACACGCTCAACCGGCCCACGCTCGCGCGCCAGATTTGCGGCGCGCTTGGCATTCAAAGCCAGGAGCCCTTGCGCAAGGTGGCCTAAACGATACGCTCGGCCTCCAAAGCGGAGGTGGCGCATGTTCATTGCTGAAAAACCAGAGGACCTCCCCAGCCGGGAAACGCTCCTTTCGATTTCTGGGCTCGAATTCATGGAACGGATGGCGCGCGGCGAAATCTCGCGCCCACCCATTTCCGGCCTCTTGAATTACCATGTCGATGAGGTGCGCCCCGGTTCGGTCACGTTTCGGGGCGCGCCGGAATTCGCGCATTCCAACCCGATGGGGGGCGTCCATGGCGGCTGGTACGGGACGCTTCTCGATAGCTGCATGGCTTGCGCTGTCATGACGACCGTGCCGCAAGGCAGCATCTACACCACGCTCGAATACAAGATTAACATCACTCGCGCGCTGCCGCTGGGGACCGAGATCGAAGCCCGCGGCGTGGTGATCCATGGCGGGCGCTCGACGGGGATCGCCAATGGAGAAATTCGCGGGCGCGCCGATGGCAAGCTCTATGCGTCGGGCTCAACGACCTGTCTGATTATGAAGATCGACGCCTGATGCGCGGGCCCTGCGCGCGCTTGGCGCGCCGGGCCGATTGCGCGCTGGGGTGAATGGCCTCTGACGGGTCGGTGCCGACGCGTCTTCGCCATCTGTTCCAAAAAAGCTTAGACCACCCCGCAAATGGCCCGATCGATGGCGCGTCGGGGTCCCGCGGGAAGGCTTTTTGCCATCCCTCCGGCAGTGCGATGCCGCAAAAGGCCACCCGCTCCATGAGCCAGACAAACGGAATATTGGCCAAGGGTCGCGATGCGACCCGCCCTCCCAACTGCCCGCCCACATCGCCATGGGTGCCCCGAAACCAAACCTGCTCGACGCGGACGGGCAGGCTTGTGCCCGTCCGCCACAAGACCGCCGCATAGGCGCGGCGCGTTTCATCAAGGGCAAGCGCCTGAAACCCGGCGCGCACATGGGGGCCAAGCTCATGGTCATGAAACGCATGGAGCTTATCGGTGAGCATCCAAAGGAGGGGCAAGCGCAGACCCAGAGCTTTGACGGTGTCCCAAACGGCGACGCAGGCGATTTCTGCCTCGTCGTGGCAATGACGCCGCGCAAACGCGCGCGCCGCCTCCCAGCGCCCGGGCTCGCAATAAAGACGGTAGAGCGCGCGCAAGTTCCGCTCGGTGGCGCTCGCGGATTTAAGCAGCCCGATGCGCCCGATAATGCCCGCCAGCGAGCGCGCCGCATAAGCCCCGCGGGAATACCCCATGAGAAAGATCTGATCGCCGGGGCGGTACCGCGAGGCAAGCCAGCCATAAGCGCGCCGGATCTGGCCATTGATGCCATGCCCGGTCATCAGGCCGATGGTGTCGCCCCAATCTTCCCATTGCAGACCGGCCTCGTAATAAACGGCAAGATCGCTCTGGCCCTGGCTTTCAAGGAGCTTGGCGGCAAGCCCGGCATTGGTCTCTTGCCCCGCTTCCCGTGAAGACAACGTCCCATCGAGGATGATGACAAGCTTGCGCGCGCCTCTTTCGGGCAAGGGCGCGGCCTCTTGCACCCGGCGCTGCCCAAAGAGGGCCAGGATGCTTTCGCGCAATCTCATATTCGCAAAGGCCCGCTCAAGTGATCCATGGCATGGATATCGGCAAAGGCGCGCGCGCGTTCCAGGCAATTTGTGGTGAGCAGCGCGAGCCGACGATCTGCGGTGCTCATGCGCGCGGGCCGGTGGGCAAGGCTGCGGTGAATATGGCTGTGAGTTCGGCCTCTTGATCGGCGTTCTGCGGCAACGCCATGCGGCCCGAGGCATTGAGGTCGGCCATGCCGTGGGCCAAGGCCCAGAAGGCATTGGCCTGGCGCGCGGTATCACGATGCTCGCCGGTGACGCGGGCGACAGCGGCCATGAGGCGCCCATAGGCCAAGCTCGCGGCTTCGTTGAGCTCAGGATCGGTGAAATCAAGCCGCTCGGAGGCGAACATGAGCCGGAAAATCGCTGTCTCATCGCGCGCGAAGGCCACATAACCCAGTGCCTGCGCCACGAGCTGCGCGCCGGGTGCATCAGCGGCAAGCGCCTCCCTGGCTTTCTTGAGGGCGACAAAATCCCGAAATCCCTGTGCGGCAAGCGCGGTGAGAAGCGCGCCGGCATCTCTGAAATGGTGCGCAGGGGCGGCATGGCTCACGCCCGCACGCCGCGCGACTTTGCGCAGCGAAAAGCCCTCAAGCCCGTTTTCAACGAGCTCGGCCTTGGCCGCTTTGAGCAACGAGGCGCGTAAATCCCCGTGATGATATGCTTTTTCCTGCTCGATACTTCCGAATAAAACCTTATCTTTGCACTGTCAAAATTTTATCTTGACGCCGTCAAGTTCGCTCATATGCTCATCTTGTCACTATCAAGATAGGCCGCGCCATGATCCACCTCCTCGAAATCGCCATTCAGGGCGTCTCTGCCGCCATTTGCTTCTGGCTCGCCTATCGCCTGCGCGCGCTCGGCATCTGGGCGCTCGCGCCGCTGGCCTGGCTCGCGCTCGCCTTCGCCGCCTCGCGCATCGGCTTTTTCGCGCGCCCTGGCGCGTGGAGCGAGGGCGATACGTTGGGCTTTATACTCTTCGGCACGCTCCTTTTCGTGCCCGTGTTGAGCCTCATCCTCGCCCATCGGATCAGCCCCGCTTTTCGCGCTTTGGTGAACGCAACGCCCAGCCTCACGCTCCGCCGTATCCAGACCTACCGAATCTTTGGGGGCACGTTCTTTTTCCTCGCGGCGGCAGGGCTCGCCCCTTGGGAACTGGCGCTGTGGTCCGGCACGCTCGACGTGGCCATCGGCCTCACAGCCGCCACGGCCCTGTCGAACACGCGGCTCTGGAACATCCTGGGCCTCGCTGACTTCGCGGGCGCGATCATCTTCCTCAACGCTTCGCTTTTCGGCATCCTCGCCCTCACGCCCGCCCCCTCTGGCATGGGGTTCGGCGCGCTCGCGATGATCTCGCTCGTGCAGGTGCCCTTCGCCATCGCCACGCACATCCTGCTTCTGACCAGACACCGCTAGAAATTCCCGCGGCCATGGGCTAGTCCGCGCGGGCATCGCAGCACCGGGGAACGACCCATGGCCATGGAAAAGACATTCAACGCCGCCGAGGCCGAAAGCCGCCTCTACGCCGCCTGGGAAGAGGCGGGCTGCTTCACGGCGGGCAAGCATGTGAAGAATGCGGAAACGGGCACCTATTGCGTGATGATCCCCCCGCCCAATGTGACGGGTGTTCTCCATATCGGCCACGCGTTCAACAACACGCTGCAAGATATCCTGACTCGCTGGCACCGGATGCGCGGCTTCGATACGCTCTGGCAGCCGGGAACGGACCATGCGGGCATTGCCACGCAGATGGTCGTCGAACGGCAGCTTGCCGAAGCCGGGGAGCCAGGGCGCAAGGACCTGGGGCGCGAAGCGTTCCTGCGACGCGTCTGGGACTGGAAGTCCAAATCCGGCGGCACGATCATCGAACAGTTGAAGCGCCTGGGCGCGTCATGCGATTGGTCGCGCGAGGCGTTCACGATGTCAGGCGCCCCCGGCGCGCCTTTGGGCAATGACGGCAATTTCCACGACGCGGTGATCCGCGTTTTCGTGGAGATGTATAACAAAGGTCTCATCTATCGCGGCAAGCGGCTCGTCAACTGGGACCCGCATTTTGAGACGGCGATCAGCGATCTCGAGGTCGAGAATATCGAGACACCGGGGCATATGTGGCACTTCAAATACCCGTTGGCGGGCGGCGAGACCTATGAGTATTTGGAGAAAGATGAAGACGGGACCGTGACGCTACGCGAGACCCGCGACTATATCTCCATCGCCACGACGCGGCCTGAAACGATGCTGGGCGACGGGGCGGTCGCCGTGCATCCATCGGATGAGCGATATGCTCCAATCGTCGGAAAACTCTGTGAAATTCCCGTGGGCCCGAAAGAGCATCGGCGGCTCATCCCGATCATCACCGACCCCTACCCAGACCCTGATTTCGGCTCTGGCGCAGTGAAGATCACGGGCGCGCATGACTTCAATGACTATCAGGTTGCCAAGCGCGGTGGCATCCCGATGTATCGCCTGATGGCGTTTGACGGGTCGATGCGCGCCGATGGCGCGCCCTATGCCGAAGAGGCAGCCAAGGCGCAGGCCCACGCCAAGGGGGCAGAGTTCACCGAGAACGAAGTGGACGCGATCAACCTCGTCCCGGACGATCTGCGCGGGCTGGATCGGTTTGAAGCGCGCATGAAGGTGGTGGAGCAGATCACGTCTGAGGGCCTGGCCGTGATGGTCGAGAACACCGAGGAGGATGAACCCATTTGGGAGCCCCTCGTTGAAGCCAAACCCATCATGCAGCCCTTCGGCGACCGCTCGAAAGTCGTCATCGAACCCATGCTCACCGACCAGTGGTTCGTCGACACCGACAAGATCGTCGGCCCCGCGCTTGATGCGGTGCGTAACGGCGACGTCAAAATCCTCCCCGAGAGCGGAGAGAAGGTCTATTACCACTGGCTCGAGAACATCGAGCCCTGGTGCATCTCCCGCCAGCTCTGGTGGGGGCACCAGATCCCGGTTTGGTTCAACCTCGCGGGGCATCAGTTTTGCGCGGCCACATACGAAGAGGCCGCCGAACACGCGCGCGCGACCCATGAGGGGCGCGAGGTCGTCGAAGTGGGCGACGCGCAAGAGGCGCTCACGTTCCTTGAGGAATATGCCGGTGACGACCACGAGCCGCCGATGCCGCTGTTCCGCGACCCCGACGTCCTCGATACCTGGTTCTCTTCAGGCCTCTGGCCCATCGGAACGCTGGGCTGGCCGAAAGACACCGATGAACTGAAGAAATACTTCCCCACTGCCGATCTCATCACCGGGCAGGATATCCTGTTCTTCTGGGTCGCGCGAATGATGATGATGCAGCTCGCCGTCGTGGACGACATTCCGTTC
>JBCCTH010000196.1:0-5217 GCA_039198835.1 Pseudomonadota bacterium
AGGTGAGGCCGCGATCATCCATCGCACCTTGGCCGATGCCTATGAGGATGAGACATTTCTCGAAGTGTTGCCATTGGGCGAGCTTCCCGCGATGAAACATATCCGGGGGTCGAACTTTTGCCATTTGGGTGTTGTCGAAGATCGCTTGCCGGGGCGCGCGATGGTTGTCTCGGTGCTTGATAACCTGACGAAGGGGTCAAGCGGGCAAGCGTTGCAAAATGCCAATCTCATGCTCGGAGAAGAAGAGACCGCCGGGCTGATGCTTGCGCCGGTCTATCCCTGATGCGGGGCCTGAAGAAACGACAGCGCATGCAGATCATCGCGCTCGCGCTCGCCTCGCTTGTCGCGGCGACGGGCCTTGTGATCTTCGCGTTTCAGGACGGGATCAACTTTTTCCGCTCGCCGAGCCAGGTCATGGAAGCGCCGCCATCGCCCACTGAAGTGTTCCGGATCGGCGGGCTCGTCGAAGAGGGGACACTTGTGCGCGGAGAAGGCGAAGCCATAACATTTAGCGTCACTGATGGCGGCGCGTCTGTCCCGGTGACTTACACAGGGATCTTGCCCGATCTTTTCCGCGAAGGCGAAGGGATGGTTGGAACCGGGTCTTTTGTGTCTGGCGTCTTTCAAGCCACAGAGATCCTCGCGCGCCATGACGAGACATACATGCCCAAAGAAGTGATCGACGCGCTCAAGGAACAAGGGGTCTATCAAGAGCCTGAAAGCTAGGCACCGCGCGCTCGCCTTCCATTTGATTAACCGCGCCTCGCCACCCTCGCGCCGCACATGCGCAAGGGGGCAGACATGCGGGACGTCAGAAAAATTGCCGAAGAAATCGTCGCCCGTGAGGGCGGCTATGTGAATGACCCCGATGACCCCGGCGGCGCGACGAACTTTGGCGTGACCCTTCATACGATGCGCCGTCTCGGGCTCGATCTTGACGGCGATGGCAGCGTTTCAGAGCGCGATGTGCGTCTGCTCTCAAAAGACCAGGCCACCGATATCTTTCTCAAGCATTACTTTGAGCGCCCGCGCCTCCATGCGCTTCCCGCGCCGCTTCAAGCCAGCGTTTTTGACATGTATGTCAATGCCGGGGCGAACGCCGTTAAAATCTTGCAGCGGCTTTTGGGCAAGATGGGGCATCCGCTTTCGGTTGACGGTGTGATCGGGCCGGTGACGCTTGCCGCGATCGAGCGCGCCATGGCCGCCGCGCCGGGCCTTATGCCCGATGCCTACGGGATCGCGCGGCGCAATTACTATTATGCCCTGGGCGATCGCCGCCCGGCGAGCCGCAAATATGCGCGGCGGCGCGATGGCGGCAAAGGCGGCTGGATCGTTCGGGCTGAAGAGTTTATTTCGCCGCGCTTTCATCTCAGCGCGGCCGAGCATGCAAGGAGGGTTGCATCATGGGGCTGATCGACCGGGCGCTTGATTTCTTCTTTGGGGGCGGGCGCAACATTGTCAAAGAGACGGCCGAGATCTTTCGCGAAAATGCGGAAGCAGGCGCGCAGCGCGAGATGCATGTTCAGGTTGCGGCCTTGCGCCAATTCGCGAGCGAGTTCTCGCAGCCGCGCCGGTCGCGCTTTGATGCGCTGATGGACGGGCTCAACCGCGTGCCGCGCCCGGCGATGGCCTTGGGCACTATCGGGCTATTCGTGGCGGCGATGGTCGATCCGGAGTGGTTTGTCTCGCGCATGGCGGGGATCGCGCTCGTGCCTGAGCCGCTCTGGTGGCTCCTCGGGGCGATTGTCTCTTTCTATTTCGGTGCGCGCCACCAGCTCAAAGGACAGGAGTTCCAGCGCGCGCTTGTGGAGCGCATCGCCGCGCACCCGCATGTCTTGCCCGTCGAGACGCCGGAGGATGCCGCATTCGCGGAAGACAACGCGGCGCTCATGGAATGGTTTCACACCCAGCCCACACAAAGCCCGCGCCCAACGGACAAGTGATTGCCGCGCCCTGCGACACGGCGCGCGAGGCATAGATGCGCGTGGCGCGGCGCGCTATACTCTCATGCATGGTCGTAGAACTCGGACATTTCGCGCTGATCCTCGCCTTTGCGCTGTCGCTCTTTCAAATGGTGGTGCCACTTTGGGGGGCGCATCGCCGGCTGCCGGGGTGGATGGCGGTGGCCGAGCCCGCGGCCACCTTCCAGTTCATCTTGATTTCGTTTTCCTTCGCCGCGCTGACCTATGCCTTTGTGACGTCGGATTTCTCGCTCAAGATCGTCGCCGATAACTCCCATACAGCCAAGCCGATGCTCTATAAGATCACCGGCGTTTGGGGGAACCATGAAGGCTCTCTCTTGCTTTGGGTGCTGATCCTGGCGCTTTTCGGGGCGATGGCGGCCTGGTGGGGCACGCAGCTCACAGACACGCTGCGCGCGCGGGTTCTTGCCGTGCAAGGCGCTGTTGGGGCGGCGTTTCTCGCCTTTTTGATTTTCACATCGAACCCCTTCGAGCGCCTGAATTTCCCGCCCCTCAACGGGACCGATCTGAACCCGCTGCTCCAAGATCCCGGCCTCGCCTTTCATCCGCCGTTTCTCTATCTCGGCTATGTCGGGCTCTCGCTTACCTTCTCCTTCGCGGTCGCCGCTCTCCTCGAAGGCAAGGTCGATGCCGCCTGGGCGCGCTGGGTGCGGCCCTGGGCCTTGGCAGCCTGGCTCTTTTTGACAATCGGGATCGCGCTTGGCTCTTGGTGGGCCTATTATGAGCTTGGTTGGGGCGGGTTCTGGTTTTGGGACCCGGTTGAAAACGCCTCTTTCATGCCGTGGCTCTTGGCGGTGGCGCTTCTGCACTCTGCGGTTGTCGTCGAAAAACGCGAGAGCCTCAAAGCGTGGACGATCCTTCTCGCGATCCTTGCATTCGGGTTTTGTCTGATCGGGGCTTTTATCGTGCGGTCGGGCGTTTTGACGTCGGTGCATGCCTTTGCAAACGATCCTGATCGTGGCGTCTATCTCTTGGCGATCACCGCGCTCTTCACCGGCGGCGCGCTCACGCTCTTTGCCTGGCGCGCGCCGATCATGCAGGGGCGCGGGGTTTTTGGGCTGGCGAGCCGCGAAAGCGCGCTCGTGGCCAATAACGTGCTTTTGGCGGTCTCTTGCCTCGTTGTCTTTATTGGAACGATCTGGCCGCTCGTGGCCGAGCTTGTGATGGATCGCAAACTCAGCGTTGGCCCGCCCTTTTTCAACATCGCCTTCACGCCGTTCATGGTCGCGCTCGCGCTCATTTTGCCGCTGGGGTCGGTCTTGCCCTGGAAGCGTGCAAAGATCCGCCGCGTGGCCTGGAAGCTGCGCTATGTGGCGCTCTTTGCGGTGACGCTCGCGGCGCTGGTCTGGGCGCTCCAAACCGGGCGCAGCGCGATCGGCCCTCTGGGCGTTGGGCTCGGCGTTTGGCTCGTGGTCGGGGCGATTAAGGAGATCTGGGAACGCGCGGGCAAGAAATGGCGCGCCTTGCGCCGATTGCCGGGCTCTGATTGGGGCAAAGCCGTGGCCCATGGCGGGCTTGGCATCACAACCTTTGGCGTCGCGGCCCTCGTGGCCTGGCAACTCGAAGATATCCGCGTCGCGCAGATCGGCGAGACATTCACCGTGGACCGTTACGAGATCACGCTCGAAAACGTCGCTGAGGTGCAAGGCCCCAATTACATCGCCACGCAGGCTGTATTGAGGGTGGCCACCAGAGCTGGTCGCCCCATCACTGTCTTGCGCCCGGAGCGACGGATCTATCCCGTGGCGGGCATGCCCACGACAGAGGCCGCGATCCGCAATGGGGTTTGGCGCGATGTCTACCTTGTGATCGGAGAGCCGCAGACCAATGGCGGCTGGGCCGTGCGCACATTCATCAAACCCTTCGCAAATTGGATTTGGGCGGGCTGTATCATCATGGCCCTGGGCGGCGCGCTTTCTCTGACAGATCGACGGCTTCGCGTGGCGGCGGGGGCGCGCAACCGCACCGGGCCCGCCGTGCAAAAGCACACCAAACCCGTTCCGGCCGAGTGATGATGCGGCGTTGCGCGCTCGCGCTCTTTTTTCTCATGCTGACCGCGCCGCTCGCGGCCATAGAGCCTGACGAGATCCTTGAGGACCCCGCGCTCGAAGCGCGCGCCAGAGAGATCAGCCAGGGCCTGCGCTGCCCGGTTTGCCAGAATGAGAGCATCGATGAGAGCCGCGTGCCTGTCGCCAAGGATCTCAGGCTTCTCGTGCGCGAGCGGCTGCTCGCAGGCGATAGCGACGCTCAAACACTGCAATACATCGTCGACCGCTATGGAGAGTTTGTGCTTTTGAAACCCGACACCGGCGGCGCAAACTTGGTTCTCTGGCTCGCGGGGCCTTTGACGCTCGTCTTGGTTGCGGGCGGTTTTCTTCTCGCGCGCCGCCAACGTGAAGCCGAGGCCCCGCTTTCAGACCAAGAGAAGGCGCGGCTTGCCGCCCTTTTATCTGACGAAGCGGAACGCTAGGCCGGGCTTTCCCTGGTCACCGGGGGCCACTAAGAAGGGGCGAAGCGGCCAAGGCGATCAATAGGGCGATCATGGATTATCAGAACATCAAATATCGCGAAGCAGAGGGCATAGCCCGGATAACGCTGTCGCGCCCCGAGGTCATGAACGCGCTCAACGGCCAGATGCGCGCCGAGATCACCCATGCGGTCAAGGCAGCCAGCCGAACAGCGCGTGTGGTTGTGATCACGGGCGAAGGGCGCAGCTTCTGCTCGGGCCAAGATCTTGGAGATCGGGGGACAGCCGCCAGCATCGATCTTGAGCGCACGCTCCGGGATGAATATGTCCCCATGCTCGAAGCCATCGTGGCATGCCCTGTCCCCACAATCGCGGCGGTCAACGGCGCGGCCGCCGGGGCAGGGGCCAATCTTGCGCTTTGCGCCGACGTGGTGATTGCCACCGAAAGCGCGTTTTTCCTCCAAGCTTTCACGCGCATCGGCCTTATCCCCGATGCTGGCGGCACTTGGTTCCTGCCGCGCCAGATCGGGCTCGCCAAGGCGATGGGCGCGGCGCTTTTCGCCGACCGGATCAGCGCCAAGCAGGCCAGCGACTGGGGCATGATCTGGGAAGCCGTGCCCGATGAGGTGTTTGCCGAACACTGGAAGCGCCGCGCCGCGCATCTGGCGCAGGGGCCGACGCTCGCTTTTGCTAATATCAAAAAGGCCTTGCGCGCCGCCGATGACGCGCGGTTGACCGAGCAAATGGTGCTAGAGGCGCAACTGCAGG
>JBCCTH010000197.1:0-5173 GCA_039198835.1 Pseudomonadota bacterium
ATCGCGCGCACCAGGCTTGGTATGTCCATCGCTTGATGCAGGCTGGCGGCGCGCGGGATTGGGCGATCATCGGCGCGAGCGTGCGGCCCGAAGACGAGGCGCACCGCCAGCGCCTTCTCGCACAGAATTGCCTGAGCACGCTCATCGAGCTTGATCCCACGCACACCTCCGCAGAGATCGTGGGCTCGATGATCGTGCTCAGGCAATTCTGTGAGAGAAGGCGCTGGCGGTGCGCCTCGTCTTCGGGCCGCACGCTCGCGCCGATGATCGCCCAATCCCGCGCGCCGCCAGCCTGCATCAAGCGATGGACATACCAAGCCTGGTGCGCGCGATGAAAGTTGCCGAGCCCGATATGGACAATGCCCGCCGTCAGCGCGGCGCGATCATAGGCCGGGCGGAGGATGGCGGGCGGAAGCTCTGCCAGCGTCGCATCACTGAGCGGCAAAGCTTGAGAGCCTGTCTCTTTCTTCAACTCAGCCATTGGCCGCCATCCACGTTATACGTTTGCCCGACGATGTATTCGGATGCATCGCTCGCCAGAAAGACCGCCATGCCGGTGAGATCCTCGGGGCGCCCCATCCGACCATAGGGGACGCCCGCGCCCACCTCCTTTTTCTTTTGGCCGCGCGGTTTTCCTTCGTGCCGGGCGAAGAAGGCATCGACATCATCCCAATGCGCGCCGTCCACGACGCCGGGCGAGATCGCGTTCACGTTGATGCCATGGGCGATCAGGTTGAGGCCCGCGCTTTGGGTGAGGCTGATGACGGCGGCTTTGGTCGCGCAGTAGACCGCGACAAGGGCCTCCCCCCGGCGGCCAGCCTGGCTGGCCATGTTGATGATCTTCCCTTTGATCCCCTGGGCGCGCATGTGCGCGGCGGCGGCTTTCATCGTGAAGAGGGTTCCCGCGACATTGATATCAAACGCGCGCTGATATGCGCCGCGCTCGATTTCAGCGATGGGCGCGGCTGTGAAAACGGCCGCGTTGTTGACCAGGATATCGATCTGACCGTGCGCGGCGGCGGTGGTGGCGATGGCGGCATCTATGCTTGCCTGATCGGTGACATCCATCTCGAGCGCGAGCGCGCCGATCTCTGAGGCGGATTGGCGCACGCGGGGCCCGTCAATATCGCCGATCGCGACGCGCGCGCCTTCGGCGATATAGGCTTTCGCGAAAGCCAGCCCGATGCCGCGCGCCGCCCCGGTGATCAGCGCGGATTTCCCAGCCAGCCGCGTCATGCGAGCCGCGCACCACCCTCATCAAAGCGGTGGAGCTCCTCCAGACGCGGATTGAGATGGATCGTATCTCCATGCCGCAAGGCGACATCCCCCACGGCGCGAACGGTCAGCGTTTCCGCAAGACCGGTTTCATGGATGTGGAAGAACGTATCCGACCCCAGATGCTCGGCGACCCCGACCTTGCCTGTCCATGTGCCGCCCTTGGCCGTGACATCGATATGCTCGGGGCGAATGCCGATTGTATGCGCCCCGTGCTTTGCGGCCTCCTGCCCCTCGATGAAGTTCATCTTGGGCGAGCCGATGAACCCGGCGACAAAGAGGTTCTTTGGCGCGCGGTAAAGCTCAAGCGGAGAGCCGACCTGTTCGATCACGCCGGATTGAAGAACCACGATTTTGTCGGCCATCTTCATCGCCTCGACCTGGTCATGGGTGACGTAGATCATCGTGGTTTTCATGCGCGCATGCATCTCGGTGATCTCGATGCGCATGCCCACGCGCAGCGCGGCATCGAGATTTGAGAGCGGCTCATCGAAGAGAAAGGCGGATGGATCGCGCACAATCGCGCGGCCGATGGCCACGCGCTGACGCTGGCCCCCGGAAAGCTGCCCGGGCTTGCGATCAAGATAATCGACGAGGTTGAGGCTCTCGGCGGCGGCCATGATGCGCTTGTCCTGCTCTTCCTGGCTCAGGCCCGCCATGCGCATGGGAAAGGCGATGTTCTTGCGCACGGTCATATGGGGATAAAGCGCATAGGTCTGGAACACCATCGAGAGGCCGCGCTTGGAGGGCGACACCTCCGTCACATCCGACCCATCGATCATGACTTGCCCGGACGAGGTGTTTTCCAGCCCCGCGATCAAGCGCAGAAGCGTTGACTTCCCGCAGCCCGAAGGCCCGACAAAGACCGCGAATTCTCCATCTTCGATGGTCAGATCGAGCGGCGGGATAACCTCAACCTCGCCGAAGCTCTTGGTGACGTCTTTCAGAACAATCTGTCCCATGTTCTTCTCCTATTTAACCGCGCCGAAGGTGAGACCCTGGACAAGCTGTTTCTGGCAAAACCACCCGAGCACGACGATGGGGCCCACCGCGGCTGTCGAGACGGCGGAGAGCCGCCCGAAAAAGAGCCCCTCTGGCGCGCGGTTCCCTTCGATGAGCTTTGAAAGCGTGGCCGCGTCGGTGGTGGTCAGACGCACTGTCCAATAGGCTTCGTTCCAGCAAAATATGAAGCACAGGAGCGCGGTTGAGGCGATCCCGCCCCAGGCGAGCGGGATGAGGATCTCCCGGATTTCGCCCCAGGTGTTGACGCCGTCCATCTGGCCCGCCTCGATGATCTCCTTGGGGATCTCCTTGAAATACGTGAAGAGCATCCAGATCACGATGGGCAGATTGATGAGCATGAGCACGACGATGATGAGAAAGTGCGTGTCAAAGAGACCCGCGCTCTTGGTCAGGAAGGTCATTGGGTAAAGCACGGCGGCGGCGGGCAGCATCTTTGTGGACAGCATCCACATCAAGACGTCTTTTGTCGCGCGGCTCGGGTTGAAGGCCATCGCATAGGCGCACGGGATGCCCACGGCGAGCGCGAAGATGGTGGCGAAAACAGCCGTGATGACCGAGTTCGTCGCAAAGCGCCAATAATCGTAATTGGCGGTCATGTTCAGATAGTTCTCAAGCGTGGGCTGAAAGAAGATCAGGAATTCAGGCTTCACCGCATCTGCATCGGTTTTGAAGCTCGTCAGCACCATCCAGAAAATCGGGAAAAAGAAGATGAGGGCGACGATCCAGGCGAGTGAGGCCCGCCCTATGCGACCTGCTTTCGATGATTGCGCAACAATGGCCATGTCAGAGCCGCCTTTCGTTCTTCGGGGTCACCGAACTCTTTGAAAGAGTTCGGTCCGATTTCTTTTTAAGAAATCGGCACCGGAGCGCCGATCTGCGAAGGTTGGAAACATCTTGCATCCGCTTACTCCATCAGAGTCTTGCCGATCATCCGCAGCAGGAAGATCGCGACGATGTTGGCGAGGATGACGGCGAAGATGCCGGTAGCGGACGCCGCGCCGATATTGTTGTTGGCGAATTCGCCGATCAGGTAGGGCAGGTTCTTGTTCCCGTTCCCGCGGCTCACGATCTCGATTTCAGCGTAGAGCGACAGGTGAAAGATCGCCTGGATCATGATGACAATCGCCATCGGTCGCCCGAGATGCGGCAGCGTCAGGAACCGAAATTGCGACCATGCCCCCGCCCCGTCGAGGATCGCAGCCTCCTTTTGCTGCTGATCCTCCGATTGAAGCGATGTCATGAAGATCAAGACAGCGAACGGGGTCCATTGCCAGGTCACCATGATAATCACCGCCCAGGCGGACGTCTGGGTCGCGCGGAAGGAAATCGGCTCGAGCTCGGGCCAGAGCGAGAAAAAGCCGCCCACAACAGGCGCAGCCTGTAAGCCATCGATAAACTGGTTGATCCCGGCCACGGCGAGGCCCTGAAGGCCGAGGACCGGATCAAGGATCATGTTGATCCAGAGCACAGCATTGACCGCGGGCATGACGAAAAAGGGAGAAATGAGCAGCACACGCACGATCCCGCGGCCCGCGAAGGCCTTATTGATCAAAACAGCGATCGCGATCCCCAGGATCACCGTGAAAAAGAGGATCGAACAGACGATGAAGAGACTGTTCTGAATGGCGAGCAGAAAGTCTTTGTTGTTGAGAACAAACTCATAATTCCCGAAACCGCGCCAATTGCTGAGCGATGGCGTTGTCCATTCCGGGCGTCTGAGGCTGTTGAGCACATAGCGGATGAACGAAAAGTAAAGCGTCATCCCGAGGGGGATCAGCATCCAGATCAAAAGCAGGATCACTGCGGGTGTCTGAAGCAAGCGTGGAAGCCGTCTTTCTGACATAAGCCTCTCCTCTCGGCACAACGGTTGCCTCCGTTATGCCGCGCGTTGGGGAACGTGCAAATGGCGGGGGGTGAAGGTGGGCCCGGCCCAAAAGGGCCAGACCCGGGGAGGAGGCTTAGTAGTAGCCTGCTTCCTGCATGATGGCGTCAGCGGCGCTTTGTGCATCGGCGAGCGCGTCTTCCACGGACTTTGCCCCCGAAAGAGCGGCTGCCATTTCCTGCGCGACAGCGGACCCGACCTCCGGGAATTCCGGGATGGCGGCGAACTGGACGCCCACATAGGGCTTCAGATCGGTCGCCTCAGGCGCGGCGGATTCGATTGCCGCGAGCTCTGCGGAGGCGAAGGCCGCCGCTGCCTGAAATTCAGGATAAGCGTAGGTTGACGCGCGCGTGCCCGTGGGCACCGAGCCCCAGCCGAAGTCAGGATGATCGGCGACGGCCTGGATATAATCCTTGGACGTGGCCCATTCGATGAAATCCTTGGCGGCATCGGCATTCGGAGACCCGGCAGGCACGGCCATCGCCCAGGCCCAGAGCCAGTTCGCGCCGACGGGGTTGCCCGCATTGGGCGATTGCGCATAGGCCACGCCGTCCACTTCAAGGAAGGAAGCCGCGATCGTGGCATCGATCCACATGCCGCACTTGCCTTCGTTGTAAAGCGCGAGGATTTCGTTGAACGAATTCCCTTCCGAGCCCGGAGGGCCATAGGTGCCGAGCAGATCAACGTAGAATGTGATCGCGTCGTTCCAGGCCTGGCTGTCAAGCTGCGGGCGGAAATCAGCGTCGAACCAGGCACCGCCGAAGGAGTTCACGACAGTCGTGATGAAGGCCATGTTATCGCCCCAGCCCGGCTTGCCACGCAAGCACACGCCATAGACGTCATCGGGGTTGTGGATAGCGGCGGCCGCGGCGCGGATATTTTCCCAGCTGTCATTGTCGGAGATCGTGACGCCGGCCGCATCGGTAAGATCCTTGCGGTACATGACCATCGAGCTTTCGCCGTAAAACGGCGCGGCGTAGAGCGTGCCGCCCG
>JBCCTH010000198.1:0-5155 GCA_039198835.1 Pseudomonadota bacterium
CTCTGCCCGGGCTTGAGCGACCGGGCCTGAACCTGAGGCCCCCACCCGCCGCGCGCGATCAGCTTCTCCATGTCGAACTTTTCTTTCATCAGGCGGGTGTATTCGCCCGATTGCGGCGGCAACGCCTTCATAAAGCCCTTGGCGGAGGATTTCGCGAAAGCGACGAGCGTGGCTTGCCTGTCGCGGTAAGGCACGGCGCGCACGATCTCGCGGTCGACACGCGAGGGCGTCAGAATGCCGGTTTGGACATCGCGCGCATAGTCCAGAAAGAGCGATGTCAGATAGACCTCAAGCTTGCCGAGAGCATCGGGGCCGCGCGCCGCCTTGATCCGCGCCTTGATCTGCGCGGGGTCATAGAGCCCGGCAGGCAACCCATGCATACCCGCGCCCGACGCCGCTTCGATGAGGGCGGCGCGCCGCTGGCGATCTTTTGCGCCCTTCCCTGTCCAGATCGGCTGATAGCCCCGCTCCTGATAAAACGCGGCGATGGCCTCATCGCTCGCCGCTGCCTCCGCGACGGCCTGCTTGAAGGCGGTGACTTGCGCGTGAGCGGGAACACTTAACGCTATGAAAAGCAATGCGAGCGTAAGACGTATTCTAATACCGTTGGCAACCTGCGCGAGCGTGCTCATATGATCAAATCCTCACTACCTGACGCTGAGACCTTCCCGGCGCGTGCGCGGCACGGTCCACTCACGTTTACGCGAACGTTCGTTACCGAGCTATTGCTGTGGCCCAAAAACCGCGCTCCTGTGTCAATACGCAACACCTCTCAAAGGATGCGCAAATTCTTGCCAATTTCCCCTGGTTTGATGCTCGCGCAACAATCGGGCCTTGGGATGCGATTCTTTTTGTGGCATACGGATGCTGCATCTGGGGAAAGCTGCGATCGTCGCAAGAACGGCGCGGTAGATGAACGGGACTGATGAGGCTATGACCGACATAACAGGCTTGCGCCTTTCAAGGCGAGGACTTCTACGAGCATTCGCCGCGACCGCTGTGACCGCCGCGCCGACCTACACGGCAGCTGCGGGCTTTTTGCGCGGCGCAGGTGATGTTCGGCGCATCAAGATGTATTCCGGGCGGACCGGCGAGCACCTCGATATGATTTACTGGATTGAAGGCAAATACATCTCCGATGCCCTCAAGGAAGTGAATTATTTCATGCGCGACTGGCGCCAAGATGCCGCCGCGAACATGGATACCAGAACTGTCGATATCATCGCCGCAACGCGCAACCTTCTGAACACCGATAATGGGTTCATGCTTCTTTCAGGCTATCGCACGGCGCAGACAAACGCGATGCTGCGCGCGCGCTCCTCTGGTGTGGCCAAGCGATCGCTTCATATGGATGCCAAGGCGGCAGACTTGCGGCTGAACGGGCGCTCCGTGTCGCAAGTGGCGCGCGCGGCTGCGTCATGTTCTGCGGGCGGTGTCGGGCGCTATTCCGGTTCGAACTTTGTTCATGTCGATTGCGGCCCTGTCCGCACCTGGGGCCGATAAGCAAAACGCGCTTTTGCGTTTGCTTTCTTTCGACAATTTTACCGATCTCGCACAATCGTTGCGCACGGGGGGACAATACCCCCCAAAAAACACAGCTCTGTTGACGCGATTGTGATCGCTTTCCTACCCAGTCTTCGGGGGTTCGAAGAGTGGGGTGAAGGCGATGTCCGCGCGCTGTCCGTTTCTGGCACAATTAGAGCAAATGCCGCGCCTCACCGAGGCGCGCTATGCCGATGGCCTCGGAGAGCTTTACGAACAGCAAGACCCGCTCGATGTCGCGCTCGGGCTCTTCGCGCAGGGGAGTGAAGACATCCCGAATTCGGGCGGCTTAAGCACGCTTTTCACCACATGGGGCCAGTTCCTTGACCATGATCTGAGCCTGACGCCCGAAGATGAGCACGGTGAAGAGATCGCCGTGGATGGCTTCGCCCGCGATATCGCACGCTCCGAGGCGCTCGATGGCACCGGCGAAACCGGGCCATTGCAATTTGGGAATGCGATCACCTGGCAGATCGATGGCAGCCAGATCTATGGCTCAAACGATGTGCGTGAAACCGATGTCCGCAGCTTCGAGGACGGCAAGTTGCGCATGATCGACGATCCAACCTCGACACACGGCCTCCTGCCCCTGGCGACGGAAGACACGGTGATGGCCGGTGACACATCCGGCGATGACGCCGTCTTTCTCGCCGGTGATATCCGCGCCTCTGAAAACCCGAACCTGCTGTCGCTCCACACGCTTTTCGCGCGCGAACACAATTACTGGGCCGAGCGCCTCGCCGAGGAAAACCCGGATTGGTCTGACCAAGATCTCTTCGAGGTGGCGCGCTCAATCGTGGAATACGAACTCCAAGCCATCACCTATGATGAATGGCTGCCCCATCTCATCGGCAATACGTTGCCCGATGAGATCGCCCATGACCCTGACGCAGACGGCCAGGTCAGCCTTGAGTTTTCAACCGCGGCCTTCCGCTTTGGGCATACGCTGGTCTCCGGGCATATGCCCCGGCTCAATGAAGACGGATCGATCTTTGCCGATGGGCATCTCGAGCTGCTCGATAGCTTTTTCAACCCCGAACCCGTCAAGACCGGGGGCATCGACAGCCTGATCCGCGGGCAGGCGGCGCTTCACGCGCAGGAATTCGACACCAAAGTCATCGACGATCTCAATTTCTTCCTGGCAACGCCAGACGGCGTCGGCGGCTTCTCATTGCCCGCGCTCAACCTCATTCGCGGCGCTGATCACGGCATGGGCAGCTACCTGGAGGTCCGCGCGCAGCTCTTGGGCGATATCGATCCTGAGGCGGTCGACCCGGAAGATTTCAGCGTCATCACCGCCGATCCAGAGCTGCAAGCCGAACTCGCGGGCGTCTATGAGAGTGTCCACCAGGTTGATCTCTGGGTGGGCGGGCTCGCCGAAGATAATCTCGACGGCGCGCAATCAGGCCCGCTGTTTCATTTCATCCTCAGCGATCAGTTCTATCGCACAGCGGCCGCCGACCAAACCTTTGGCGAGCTTGATCCCCGCTTGAGCGAGGCGCTGCTCGCCGAGGTGAAGGCCTCAGGGATGAAAGAGGTGATTTTGCGCACCACCGATATCGATCACCTCCAGGACGACCCGTTTCTCACCGCGCCGCGCGGTCTGACATTCAGCGACATGGTGCTTGGCACACCCGAAGATGATGATTTTGCCTTCAAGGCGGCAGCCGTGAGCGAGACGGTTCGCATGGGCGCGGGCGATGACACGGTCACGATCACAGGCGGGTCTGATCTGCGCGCGAAGGTCTTGATGGGTGACGGCGAAGACAAGGTCTTCATGTCATCGGGTCGTGTCGGCAATGATATCGATATGGGCCGCGCCGATGACCGCGAGGTCGTCGATCTGTCGGGCACGGCTTTCGTGCGCGACGATGTTCAAACCGGCGCGGGCAACGATGCGATTCGCATGGACGGGGTCGCCCGCGTGGGAGACGATGTCATCACACGGGCCGGCAACGACAAGATCACGGTCGCAGGCAAGGCCGCCATAGAAGGCGCGCTCAATACTGGCGCGGGCGATGACGACATCAAGATAACCGAAGGAGCCGAGATCGCCGAGATCCAGGCGGGCGACGGTGATGATACGTTGCTCCTTCTCGATGAGGCGACCGCCGCTGAAATCGAAGGCGGAAAAGGCTTTGATATCCTCGGTCTGGGCGCGCGCGACTTCCGGATCGAGGCAACAGGCGAAGGGCAAGGCACGGTCGTTTTTCTTGACGCCGAAGGGCAACCGGACGGTAACGAAACCGTCTTTAGCGGCGTTGAAGTGGTGGGCGGACTAGCGAGTTCAACGAGCCAGGCCGATCTCTTCGTGGGCACCCACGAGGATGAGCTTTTCCGCGGCTGGCGCGGGGATGACAGCGTCTTCGGGCTCGGCGGCAATGATGTGCTCGCCGGAAATCAGGGCGATGACCTTCTCGCCGGCGGCGACGGCGATGACAAGCTGCGCGGCGGTGCCAATGAAGACCTGCTCGAGGGCGGGGATGGAAAAGACAATCTTGGCGGCAACAATGGCGATGACACCCTCATTGGAGGCAATGGTAATGACTGGCTCCATGGCGGACGTGGCAATGACAGCCATGAAGGCGGCGCGGGAGATGATTTTATCCTGGGCAATGTCGGCAACGATACCGCCTTCGGCAATTCCGGTGATGATACCCTCATCATGGGCTACGGCAATGACACCGCGCGCGGCGGCACGGGCGATGACACACTCGATGGGGGCGCAGGCATCAACAGCCTCTCGGGCGGCGCGGGTGCTGACACGTTCCAGGCAAACACAGCCTTGAACGCTGAGACAACGATCACTGATTTCTCCGACGAGGACGCGCTGATCCTCTCAAAAATGTCCGATGAAGAGGTGATCGACATCCTCACGGGCCAGAATGGCGGCACCGACACGATTTTGAGCTCATCGCTCAATGCGAATTGGCGCATCGTGCTCGAAAATGTCGATGAGTTCGAAGAAGACGACACTCTTTTCAGCTAAATCAACTGCGCGCTCGCCAAGAGCGAGGGCAGTCAATGCTGCAAGGCCCGCCGTTTTAACGTGCCACACGCGAACTTGCCGTCACAGGGCGGGGGCAGCGGCGCCATGCGGCGCGTCACGCCGTTAGATCCGGTGCGCTTCACCCTGATGATCTTCGCAAAGCCCGCCCGATAGGCGCAAAGCGGGCGTGAATTCAAAGAGCTCTTTTTTTGTTGAGCGCCGCCAGGGCGCATCGCGCGCGTTTTCTCGCGCTTTGCAAAGCGCCAAATACTTGCCGAGCCCCTCTTCCACCCGTCGACAGGTTTAGCCAATGATCGATACGCTCACGCCGGATTGGGCCTTGCTGTCTCCCAGTATTCGCCCATGGCAACGATGCAGGACGTTCCGCTGGCATAATGCTGAACGATTATCCAGTCGCCGTTTTCCGGTGTGACCCAAACCTCGAGCGTTGTGCCCGGATCACGCAGGCCGACGCCCTGCCGCTTGGCGCGCAGGCTGCCTTCGAGCGTCGCTGTGAGACGTGTGCGATCATCGCAATTAAGATCGCTTAGGGCCGCGATGGCGCTGGGCGGCGCGCCCAGACCGCAACAAAGAATGAATAAGAGCCGCATGCGCATGCGACAG
>JBCCTH010000199.1:0-5152 GCA_039198835.1 Pseudomonadota bacterium
CTCAGGGTCAAAGCGTTTGACCGCCTGCATGAGCCCGACATTGGCCTCAGAGATCACCTCTGCCTGCGGCAGCCCATAGCCGCGATAGCCCATCGCGATCTTTGCCGCCAGGCGCAGATGCGAGGTCACCATTTTATGCGCGGCTGCCGTATCTTCTTGTTCGACCCACGCTTTTGCGAGCATGTATTCCTCTTCATGCTCAAGCATGGGGAATTTGCGAATTTCCTGAAGGTAGCGGTTGAGGCCACCTTCCGGCGTCGGCGCGGGGAGGTTTGCATAATTGGCCATGGTCTTTTCCTGTCTCCTCTTTGCGTCTCAATGTGACGCTCGTTAACATTCATGTGGGGAGCTGACCCGCCTCTTTCAAGACGTTCTCAGAGCCCCTGTCTCACGCTCTTATCTATTTTGTGCATTTATGCAGGTCCACGGCCCTCACGCACCTGTGCTGTGCGTTACATCAAAGGTGGCGTTATCGCGCCAACTGACGGCGTTTAAGGGCCCAAACTGGCGGATGCGACCCGCTGAGCGCAAATCAGAAACGCAATATATCCCTCAAATATAACACTTTACGCTAATTTCTCACTGAGCTTCGGCGCGAATGGCAGTGCGCGCCGCCCCTGCCATGGTGGGGAAAGCCCGCGGGGGCGTCTGTAACATTTCAGGCATCCTTCAGATTTCAAGCGCCGCGATCAAAGCGGCCATGTCAGCGGGCATGGGCGCTTCAAACTGCATTTCGTGCCCGCTTGCCGGGTGGCGAAAGCCAAGGCTCGCGGCATGGAGCGCCTGACGCCCAAATGCAGAGATCGCGCTGTGGCCGGCTTCGTCAAAAGCTCTCGCGCTGATCTTGCGGCGTCCGCCATAGACCGGATCGCCTATGAGACCATGGCCGGTATGGGCGAGATGAACGCGGATCTGATGCGTTCGCCCCGTCTCCAAACGGCATTCAAGCAAAGAAATCGCGGGCGGTTGCCCATATTGCGCCAGCCGCCTCGCCCGTGTCACGGCATGGCGGCCGTGATCGTTAAAAAACACGGCTTGGCGTTGCCTGTCCGTGCGGTGCCGCGCGAGCCGGCTGGTGATCTTCATCGTGTCGCCCGCCTCAAAGCTCACGCCCTTGAGGCCCCGCAAACGTGGGCTCGCAGCCTCTGGAACCCCGAAAACCAGCGCAAGATAGCGCCGCTCGGCGCTATGGGCTTCAAATTGCGCGGCCAGGCCATGGTGCGCCGCGTCATTCTTGGCCACGACCAAGAGGCCCGACGTATCTTTATCGATCCGATGCACAATGCCCGGGCGTTGGACGCCCCCGATGCCCGAGAGCCGCGCGCCCGCGTGAAAAAGAAGCGCGTTGACGAGCGTGCCCCCCGGTGTGCCCGGCGCGGGGTGAACGGCCATCCCCACGCTCTTGTTGACGACGAGGAGATCGTCATCTTCAAAAACGATGTCGAGCGCGATGTCTTCGGGGCCGGCCTCAGCCTCTTTGAGCGCGGGCAGATCAATGGCGATCTCGGCGCTCTCTGCCACACGCGCCTTCGCATCGCGGATCACCACGCCATCGAGGCGCACAGCCCCGTCTGCGAGAAGGCGCGCAAGCCTTGACCGCGAGAGCGCAGCATCGGCTGGCACATCGCGCGCCAAAGCCTTATCAAGCCGCGCGGGCGGGTTTGGTCCGATCAGAAAGGTGAGTGTCTTCTGCACCATGGCCGACGATCCTCAGAATGACCCCGATGTGATGAAAGCGCGCGAAATGCGCAACCTCGCTTTTTTGCGCCGCCTTGTGAGCGTGCTGACAGCGACGATGATCCTGGGCGTTCTGGCGATCACGACGCTCCTTTTCTTGCGGCTCAATCAGGCGCAACCGGCGGCCATGCCGCTCCCCGAGGCGCTCACGCTTCCAGCGGGCACGCGCGCCCTTGCGGTCACCTATACGCGAGAGCGAATCCTTGTGATCACCGAGGAAGACGAGCTTTTGATTTTCGACGCGCAGGGCGAAGAGCTCAGGCAGCGCATCACGCTTGCCCCAGTTGCCTTTGAATGACGCGTCTCCATGTTCGGGGGGAGTGGTACCACCTCCCCGGCTCGAACGGGGGACCTCCTGATCCACAATCAGGCGCTCTAACCTACTGAGCTAAGGCGGCACGCGTGGCGGTCATATATAGCGGCCCTGCCCGTTGCAAGCGTCTTGACATGGCGCGCGGGCCCGCGGGCGCCCATGAGCGCCTCATTATTATCGGGGTCCTTTGAGAGCGCGCGGCCTTGCGAAGCGCGCGCGACCTGCGCTAGAGCCGCCACGCACCGCGCAAGGGAGCCAGGCCATGGGCATCAACACCGTACGCAATCTCGAAGCCAATCTCCAGATCGGCCCGACCGATCAAGGCATGGTCAGGCTCTTCATTGAGGCGGGCAAAACCGAAATCCCCATGGATTTTGAGCCATCGGAGGCGCGCGAGATCGCCGAAGAGATTTTGGCGGCAGCAAAGATGGCGGAAGCCACTAAGCGCTAGGCTCTTTTGGCTAGCCCCACACGAGCGCAAGATCGGGGTCTCTGGTGGCGTGGTGGCGCAAGGCGGCATGCCGCGCGAAGGTCTGTAGCATCGATTTGCGACGCGCCGGCGCGAGCTTTGTCTCCGGCCCCATGCGGATGATCTCCCCTCCATAGGCATCGGCGATGATCAGCCCGGTTTCCTGAGGCAAAAGTTCACTGGGAAAGTCTTCATCGACCGCCCAGAAATAACGATCAGCCCATTCCAGATAGCCCTGCCATTTTTGGTCTGCTTGAAAGTCAGCCCGGCTCGATTTGCATTCCACAATCCAGATTTCGCTTTTGGGGCCGAGCGCCATCACATCCACGCGTAATCCCTTGGTCGGCATCAGCTCTTCCACCGAGACAAAATCATAGCTCAAAAGATGGCGGCACACGCCCCGCGCCAAAAGCTGGCCAGGCTTCAAATCAGCAGGCTTGGGGAGAGGCGGCATGGCATATGTTCCTGCATCGTTCGACGCGCAAATGTGAACGAATTACGAACAAATGCAAGAAAAAGCCTCAGCCCCGTTCCGAATGCCGCCGAAGAGCCGCACGGTCAGCGTCTGAGATGCGCGTCTCATCGGCTGTGCGATCATGAAGGTCCGTGTGGGCCTCAACAAGCTGCTCAAGCTCATCATCGGCAAATTCGCGATCCCCGCGCGCAAAGCCCGCAACGCTGCGCGAGCCAGCGCTGAAAGCGGCCACGGCCGCGCCATAGCGCAGCCCGTGCTCGGCGGCCAAAGTGAGCACGCCGCCGCGATCTTCGCCCGCCAGACCTGACCATCTTTGCGCGCCCACATTGCTCAGGCCCCAGGCCACCGCGGGGTCAAGCATGACAAGGCCGCGCGCGCTGTAGGCTTCGTTCCACGCCTCGGGATAGGTCTGCAACAGATAGGATGGCGACGTAAAGCGGATGTGGAGCCCGATCGCATAACCGGCGGGGCAAAGGGCGCCAAGCGCCTTGAGCAGGCTCTCGATGCTCGTCTTCATGATAATTCTTCCAAAAAATAACCTTGGAGATGCATTTAAAGGCCCGAATTGGCCTTGTCGAGGTATGGCGGGCCAATATTCCTTGCCAGCTTGCCCCGACAGCCAAGCGCGCCTATGTCGTGGCGTGGCGGGTTCTGCCCTTCTCGTGTCGGTTAAATTCCGGTGGCCTTAAGCAAATCCGAGGGGGCTGGCTCTGTCAGGATCCTGGTCCTGTTACCTGGCACCCACCTGTATATACAGGTCCTCGGGAATTTTGCATGCCGCACGGCTGCGATTGCGGGCCCGCCACTTTTCTGAACCCGCCGCGACGGAAGCTTGCGCGACGCGCGTATCAAAGTGAGTTGCCAGCGAAGACCATCAGGCGCGGATCATATCCCCCCGGGCTTACCGCGCTTTCCCACTCACGGCTCCCGGGCGATGCGCGGCCCTGTCTCAGCCCGCATGCGCAGGGCTCCTTTGCTGGCAACTGCCTCAGGCGCGCTCGTCCATCCAATCGCCAACCCCCGCGAGCCAATGGCGCACGGTTGCGCGCGCGCCGCCGTGGTGCAGAAAGGCATGTTCCTCGCCCTCCGCTTCCCAAAGCGTGACCTCGCGGCGTTTGAGCGCGCTTTTGAGCGCGAGACTATCATCATGGAGCGGGTCCCGCTCGGCGGCGATGATCAGAACGGGCGCGCCTGTTTGGGGGATATCAGCTTGCAGCGCGCCCGGTGCGGTGCCCAAGCGGGCATACATGGCGGCGATGGCTGCGCTATTGAGCGCGGGGTTGCCGGGGCCATGGGCCTCGATGGATCGCGACGCCGTGAGGCCGCAAGCGGGATAGAATGCGGCAACGCCGAGGATCTCGCCGCCCCCTGCCGCCGCTGCCCCCCAAAGCGCCATCGCCCCGCCGGCGCTATCGCCTGCGACGAAAAATGCACCAAAGGTTTCGCCCATGGCGCGCGCGGCGCGGCGCGCGGCGTCGCGTTGGGCGGGGTATGGATGTTCGGGTGCCAGTGGATAGCTCACAGACACGACCCGCCGCCCAGTGAGCTTTGCCAGCCATGCGCAAAGCGCGCGGTGGGTCGCAGGCGAGCCAAGCATCCAGCTCCCGCCATGAAAATAGAGAATGGGCGCTTGCTTTGGCGCGTCCGGGAGAAAATGCAGCCCCGTCAGAGCGCCGGGCAAATCGGCGCTCACGCGCACATCGCTCGGGGCTGTCTCATCGAGCGGTTTGCGCTCGGCGGCATAGGCCAGGCGCAACGCGACAGGGTCGCCATGGACCCAGTCAAGATCGCTCAAGCGAAGGCCTCGGGCCGCGCTTCGCGCGCCATGAAATCAAGGACCCCATTGACAAACTTCGGCTCACGGCCTTCGGGAAAGAACGCGGCGGCGATATCCATGAATTCGGAAATCACGACGCGTGGTGGGGTATCCCCTATCGTGATTTCGGCACCGGCGGCCCGGAAAAGCGCGCGCAGCGTCGGGTCAATCCGCGCAATGGGCCATTTTGCGACGAGCGCCCGGTCAGTCATCTGATCGATCCTGGCCTGTTCATTCACCGCGCGGTCCACGAGCGCGCGAAAGAGATCGACATCGCCCTCCTGCATCTCGCCCTCGTCATAAATCGCGCCAAAGCGATGATCTTCGAACTCCCGTTCGATC
>JBCCTH010000200.1:0-5137 GCA_039198835.1 Pseudomonadota bacterium
GCATGCGCGGCTTAAGAAAAGCCTGACAGATAAAGTTTTTTCTTTTTCAGGCCCCGGCAGCCGCTAAAAATCGGCAGGCGCTAAAACTCGGTCGGCGCTAAAAATCGGTCGGCGCGCCGCCTTCGGCCTTCCGCCGGGCCACAAACTCAGCGAGCTCGTCACGGATCGCAATATCGAGCGGGGGCGCTTCAAACGATCCTGTGATCTCCTTGAAGAGCTTGTTGGCGCGTTCGGCCGTCCAAACGCCTCCGGCGATCTCCCAGCCTTCGAAATTGCGCCAGTCCGAGACAAAGGGTTGATAAAAGGCCGTTTCATAGCGCTGTTGCGTATGCTCGACCCCAAAGAAATGGCCTGTGCTGCCCACATCCTTGATCGCAGAAAGCGCGATGTCATCTTCGCCAGTCGCCCAGGTGGCGGGCTCGAAATAGCGCTCGATCATCTGGAGCACTTCGCAATCCATGATGAACTTTTCGGGGCTGGCGATGAGCCCACCCTCAAGCCAGCCGGCGGCATGGTAGACCATGTTGGAGCCTGATTGCACCGCCGCCCAAAGCGAGTTTGATGTCTCCCACATCGCCTGCCCATCGGGCACGTTTGCCGCGCAGACCCCCGATGATCTTATCGGCAAGCCGTAAAACCGGCCCATCTGGCCCGTCATCTGTGTGGCGCGCATGTATTCGGGTGTCCCGAAAGCGGGTGCGCCGCTTTTCATATCGACGTTGGAAGTGAATGTGCCGATGACGCAAGGCACACCGGGGCTGTCATATTGAAAAAGCGCGATCGCGCTGAGCGATTCAGCGATCGATTGAGCCACAGCGCCCGCCATCGTCACCGGGGCCATGGCCCCCGCGAGCGTGAACGGCGTCACCACGAGAGCCTGACCCGCCCGCGCCAGCCGCAGGCAGCCATCGATCATGGGCTCGTCATGTTTGAGCGGGGAAGTCGAATTGATGTTGGTATACATCCTCGGCTTGGCGCGAAACTCTTCTTCGCTCAAACCGCCCGCGATGCGCACCATCTCCATCACATCCTCGACCCGCTCTTTGCCCAGCGAATAGGCATGCATCACCTTGTCGGTCAGCGTGAGCTTATCGAAGAGAACGTCCAGATGCCTCACACTTGCATGAATATCGACGGGTTCCACAGGATATCCGCCAGCAAAGTGGATGCAGTTAAAATATTGCGTCAGCTTGAGCAGGTTTTGGCAGTGTTCCCGCGTCCCGGGCACCTTGCCGGTTTCGAGATCCCAGTAATTAGGCGGCGACGAGACATTCCCAAAAAGGAGCGTGTTGCCCCCCACTGTGATCTCGCGCGCCTCATTGCGCGGTGTGAGCGTGAACTCTGAGGGGCAACGCGCCACCATCTCCATGACAAAATCACGGCCCATCCGGACATTGAGCCCATCCACCAAACATCCCGCCGCGCGCAGGATCTCGCGCCCTTCATCATTGAGGAACTCGATGCCGATCTCTTCGAGAATGCGCATCGCACCATCATGGATGGCGGCCAAGCCTTCTTCGCTTAAAGGCTCTGTGGGGCGGTCGCTATTGGCGATCAAGCGCCAGGGCATCTGCGCGATGGCCGGGCCCGAGCCTCTTGTGTTGCCTGCGCGGCCCCCGCCTCTGCGGCGGCGCGTCGGTGCGAGAGTGTCTGCCATGGTGCCTCCGTCTGCTAGGGCAAAGCGTGCCGTGCGCATCGCGCGTGGGCCTTTCCGAAGGCGACGTTCCGTGTCGTTTTTTCCCGTGCCCGTTATGGCGCGCGCGTTGCCGTCTCTTGAGAGGCGCACCGCCTCTTGCGGCCACTTAAGTCCAGTGGACTTCCCCGCCCCCTGGCAATCCGGCGCGTGCTGCCATGAGATCGGTATATGCCCAGCCATGGGCATCAGCGACAGCCACGACCCAGGCATCATCCATCAAGACAAAGTCGAGGACAGAGCCCAAAAACTCAGGCTCGGCCGCGCGCGCGCGCAGATCGTCTATTGAGGCGCCTGATGCGCCCATGAAGATGCCCAACAGCTCGTCGTTGCCCAAAAGCCAGGTAAATACCTCAATGGCGATGCTTTGCGCTTTCTCTTGTTTCACGTCGGCCATGTTCCTTCTCGCCGGGGGCAAGCTGGGCCACTCGGCGAAATTCATCTTTCGACGCAAATATGCCTCGAGTTGGAAAGGGTTTGTTAAGACTTCAGTCGCAAAGCTTGCCGTGCAAGTAAAGCTTGATCGAGGATTCCATGGCGGGACGCGTTCTCATAGTCGATCCGATGCTCACAACGCGCATCGTGCTCAAGGTGAAGCTGGCGAGCGCGTATTTCACGGTTGATCAGGCTGGCTCTGTTGCCGAGGCTTTGGAAGAGATCAACCAGGCCGCGCCTGATGTCGTCTTGTGCGAATACGAGATGGAGGGCGGCGGGGCGTCAGCGCTGCGCGCCCGTCTCAGGGGGCGCGGCATTCCGATTATCGCGCTCCTTCCCGAAGAGCCGGGCAACCGCAGGGCGGAGGCGCTCGAAGCGGGCCTGCAAGATGTGATTTCGCGCCCTTATGACGATCGAACGCTCCTTGCGCGCATTCGCAACCTCTTGCGCGCGCGCACAACGCGCGACGAGCTTCGTTTGCGCGCAGATACATCCGCCGCACTGGGGTTTGCAGAAAAGGCCCCTTCTTTTGTGCCTTTGGCGCGGGTTGGCCTTGTTGCCGAAACCCCGGCCGAGAGCCTCGCCTGGAAAGCCGCGCTCGCCGAGACGCTGCACCACGATACAGAGGTCACAAGCCCCGGCGAGATCGTGGGCGAGGGCGCCGAAGGCAAACGCTATGATGCGCTTGTGGTGGCGATCAGCGGGCGCGACGCGCAACAAAGGCTCGATTTTGTCTCATCGCTGCGGGCGCGCCCGGAAACGCGCCATACCGCTGTGCTTGCCGTATCTCCCGCCGAAACAGCCGATCTTGCGATCACCGCGCTTGATACCGGCGCGGGTGATTTGATGGCTTCGGGATTTGAACATGCCGAAGCGGCGCAGAGGCTCTGTCGTCTGCTGCGCCAGCGCTGCGAAGAACGCTCGCTGCGCCGGTCGCTCAAGGCGGGCCTCGAAGCCGCGGTGACCGATCCACTCACCGGGCTTTTCAACCGCCGCTATGCGATGCCCTATCTCGATAGGATGGCGCATCAGGCCAAACAGGCGCGGCGGTGTTTCGCGCTCATGGTTCTCGATCTCGATCATTTCAAACGGGTCAATGATCTCCATGGACATGGCGTGGGCGATGCTGTGCTGGTCGAGTTCGCGCGCAGATTGCAAAACAATTTGCGATCGGTCGATCTCGTTGCGCGGATGGGCGGCGAGGAGTTCATCGTCGCCATGCCCGACACGCCGCTCGGCCATGCGTCGCGCGCCGCCAAGCGGCTTTGCGAGCTCACCCGCGCACGCCCTTTCGCGTGCGATCTCGTTGACGGTGGCATCAAGCTTTCTGTCTCTGTTGGCCTCTCTCTCGGCGGCCATGGTCGCGCTCCAACGGGCGCGCCGCTGACAACGAGCGTGCCCCAGCTCATTGACCAGGCCGATCATGCGCTTTTCGATGCCAAGGAGCGAGGGCGCGACCGCGTGCGCATCGGGCGCTCTGCCGCGTGAGCGTAGCTGAGACCTGCGGCGCACAATACGCTGCGCGCGGTGGCTACTGGCGCACGCGGCGGCCGCTTAATGCCGGGTCATTGCGCGTAACCCTGTCGAGCCCTGGCTAAACACAGATCGCCTTGGGCCTCCTTCGGCGGTGCCGATACGGTGAACGCTTGCGACTAAAATCTCAGAAAGTTTGGCGCCCACGCGCCCCCTCATGGAACGGGCGGATCGCTCCCTTTTTGATGCCAAGGCGCGTGGGCGCGACAAGGTGAAACCAAGATGCGCAGAGGGCGGGCATTGGGCGCGCGGCTGGCCATTGCGAGCGCTCGGCTGCGGGAGCGCAACTGTGTCATAGGGCGCGCGGCTGGCCATTCTGGGCGCTCGGCTGCGGAAGCGAAACCGTGTCATTGGGCGCGCTGCCGGCCCTTGCGAGCGTGGGCCAGAGGCGCTTGCGACGGTCGCTCTATGCCATGTCACGGCGAGCAGCTTTTGAGACCTTGGATAAGCTTAAGCGGCCTTGGAACGCGTTGGAAAAACGAGGCATCGACAGGCGTTTCGAAATACACTCAAGGCCGTTCTCCCGAACCCTCGCGGCCCGACCTCTCGCGCGGCGGCTCATCACGGCCAGTGCCATCGCGCGGCGGGCCGCGGCGCTTTTCCAGTTCCGCTTCGAGACGCGCGGCATAGGCTGCGCGATCCTCTTCACTCATCGCAATGATATGTTCGACAAAAAGATCACGGGCGATCGTGAGCCTGAGCTCGGCTTCTGAAATCTGTTGATCAAGAAGCGATGAAACGGCTTCGGACGAGAAGGGCTCGGCCCTGAGTTCTGAGATCATGGCCCGGGTTATGGCGCGCTGCTGCCCCCGGTCGCGGCCCCTGCCCCGCAACGCGCGCCGCATCTCAAAGCCGAGCGCCCGCCGGGTCGATGGTTCCAGCGCCAAAATCACCGGCCCAAGGCCCGTCTCTCCCGCGCGCGGTGGGCGCTCATCGGCAGCCCTTGAGCTCGCATTGATCAAGGCCCCTATGACCACGCCGATCACGATGAGGTTCATCAGGAGCGAGACATAAAGCAAGATCCTGGGGCCGCGCCGCAGGGCCTTTGCGCCCTCCTGATCGCCGTTTTGACCCGCCTCACCCATCGAAGCTCACCTCGCCGAGCCCTGGCACATATTCGGAAAAAAGAGCCTCTCCGTTGAGCAATCCATCGGCATAGGTGGCAAGTGCCTCGGGCGGAAAAACCCCGATCACAAGGCCCGTGGCAACCGCCCCGGCGAGCCCGGAAAGCCCCCGCCAACCGCCCAACGCCTCGCTCAGGGCCGCAAACGGGCTTTGGGTCAGCGCGCGCGGTGGCACCGGGGCCGTAGCCAGCGATGGTTGCGGCTGGAGCGCCTGCGCATCGGCGAGGATGCGCGCCATGAAATCGCCACTGGGCAGGGAGGCTTCGGCATCGGATGCCTGAAAGAGCCGTTCGAGCTCTGCATCGCTGAGATCGGATTTTGCGGTGCGGTTCTTATCCATCGTAAAACCCCA
>JBCCTH010000201.1:0-5134 GCA_039198835.1 Pseudomonadota bacterium
CAATACCCCGAGCGCTGTCCCCACAAGGCCGATCCCCGCGCCGCACAGGAAAAAGACCCGCATGATGGCCCCTTCGCTCAGGCCAATCGTGCGCAAGATGCCGATATCGGCGCCTTTGTTTTTCACCAACATGATAATGCCGCTCACGATATTCATCGCAGCAAGAAGCACGAGCACCGACAAGATGATGAACATCACATTGTCCTCGATGGTGAGCGCGCGCAGGAAATTGGCCGCGCTGTCCTGCCAGGTCCAGATTATGCTGCGGGGCCCCGCCGCCTCGATCAGCGCGGCGTTATAGCTTTCGGCTTCCTCCGGATCCTCGACCATGACCTCGATTTCGTCGGCGACCCCGTCGCGATTGAAGAAGAGCTGCGCTTCTTCAAAAGGCAGATAAACCCGCGTCTGGTCGATATCGAAACGGCCAGCGGTGAAAATATAGGTGACGGTGAAAGACTTTACGCGCGGTGATGTGCCAAGGGCGGTGCGCACACCATTGGGCGAGATGAGCTTGATGCGGTCGCCAACGGCAAGGCCGAGCTCGCGCGCAACGCCCGATCCCACGGCGGCACCTTCGGCGAAATCGGCAAGCGCTCCGCTAGATGCGTCTGGCGCGGCGACACGCGGCACGCCCGCGAGATCGGCGGGGGTGATGCCATAGACCTCAACGCCGGTATTGCGATCTGCCGCATTGGCCATCACCTGGCCGCGAATGAGAGGGGCCGCGCGGGTCACACCGGGGAGGGCCTCGATGCGGTCGGCCATTTCGCGGTAATCGGCGATGGTGCGCGACGGGTCCTCGAAGGTGGCGGATTGATAGACCGTCACATGGGCGTTGGCCCCGAGAATGGTATCGACAAAGTCAGCGCGGAACCCAGAACGCACGGCGAGTGTGATGATCAGCGCAGCGACAGCGAGCATGATGCCGATGACCGAGATCCACGTCATCGTGCTCACACCGCCCTCCGCGCGCCGCGCGCGCACATAGCGCCAGGCGATCATCCACTCATATCGTGAAAAAGGGCGCGCTGCGCTCATTCAGCCATCGCTTGTTGATGCGCCGCACGGGCCTCTTCGAGCTTCGAAAGAAGGCGCGGGGCGGCGCGGGAGGCATCCTTGATCGGGTGAAGCCCGGCCAGAACGCGCCCCTGCTGAAGGATCAAAACACTCGGCGAAACATAGCGCTGATGATCGAGAATGAAGCGGGGCAAATCGAGCCCGAAGGCAAAGGCCATGTCCGGGTCACTCAAGAGCGTATAGGGCAAAGACAGGCGATAAACCGCTTCGCGCTGGTCATCGGTATCTTGCGACGAAATCCCGAAGACCTCTTCGATGCCGGCCTGGCGCATCATGTCATAGGCATCGCGAAACGAGCAGGCCATCGCGGTGGCGTTATCGGCATCGTCGACCTCTTCCCAACCCTCGGGGAAGGCAACGCCCGGTCGCCCCATGAGCGGGTAGGTGAAGATCGCAATCGGGGCTGTGAGCATCGACAGATCCACGACCGACCCGTCATGCGCCCGCAAGGTGATGTCGGGGATCGTTTTCGACATCGCCGCCGCGATATCGCCCTCATACTCAATAAAGGCGTCATCGTCGTCATCATGCGAGTGATCTTCAAACCGCGCATCATCGGCATGGGCCTCGGCATGGTGGCGCTCAAGCTCTGCCAGGCGGCGGCGGCGACGGCGCCGGATAGGCCAGCCCAAAAGCCCCCAGATCATCGACCAGATACCATAGCCTGCCGCAAACCCCAGACCCGCGAACGCCGCGCCTTCCGCGGTCAGCGGGAGGGCGGGTTTATAATCTCCGAATGTGCGCTGCGCGAGATCAACATCGGCGACGCGATAGGCCTGAACCAGCCTGCCGAAGGGGCCCGCCTCGCGAAATGCATCGACATTGTCGCCCAAGCGCTGAAAGAGCGTGATCTCGCCTTCGGCCTTGCGCGCGGCCTCAGCCCCGGTGCGCGAAGTGCCCAGATCGGCGAGATATTCGTCGCGCGACATCTGAAAGGACGCCGCCGAGGCATCGATCTCGGCGACCTGGCTTTCAAGCTGATCGACCTTTCCCGCCAGCCGCTGGAGATATTGCTGAGCAAATTCGGGGAATTGCGACATGCCCGCCGCGCCGGTGAGGCCGCATGCCATCGCCACGATGCGTAAAATCATTCGCCCTTACACGCCCGGCCCGGGCGCCCCTTACCGCAACCTTTTACAGCATGACTCTAGCGGAACGGCGCGGGCAGGTAAAACGCCCATGCGGCCTAAACCCCGTAAATCTCTGCGATGCGAGCGATGGCGGCCTCGGGCGTCATCTCTTCGCTCTGGCCGGTGCGGCGGGAGCCCACTTCGACCACGCCAGCCTTAAGGCCCCTCGGGCCCACGGTGATGCGCCAGGGGAGACCGATGAGATCCATCGTCGCGAACTTCCCGCCCGCGCGCTCGTCACGGTCATCATAAAGCGGGTCAAGCCCGGCTGCCTTGAGCTGGCTGTAAAGGCTTTCGCAGGCGGCATCGGCCTCCGCATCGCCTTGCTTGAGGTTCACGATCCCGCAATGGAAGGGGGTGACGCCCTCGGGCCAGATGATGCCTTTGTCGTCGTGGAAGGCCTCGATGATCGCCCCCACCAGACGGCTCACGCCAATGCCGTGAGAGCCCATGTGAACCGGCACCTGCTTCCCGTCGGCATCCTGCACCGTTGCGCCCATGGCCTCGGAATACTTTGTCCCGAAATAAAAGATCTGACCGACTTCGATACCGCGCGCCGAGCGGCGGCGCTCTTCTGGGATCTCTTCGAAGAGTGCGGCGTCATGGGTTTCGTCCGTGCGCGCGTACCGCGAGGTGAACTCTTCAAGGACACTCTCGCATTCCGCGACATCGTCATAATCGATCTGCCGCGTTCCGAATTTCAGATCGGTGATCTGGCTATCATAGAAGACCTCGCTTTCGCCCGTCTCCGCGAGCACGAGGAATTCATGGGTATAATCGCCGCCAATGGGCCCACCATCGGCGCGCATCGGGATCGCCTGGAGACCCATGCGTTCATAGCTGCGCAGATAGCTGACGAGATGGCGGTTATAGGCATGGAGGGCTGCGTCTTTCGTGAGATCGAAATTGTAGCCGTCCTTCATATAGAATTCGCGCCCCCGCATCACGCCGAAGCGCGGGCGGCGCTCATCGCGAAACTTCCATTGTATATGATAGAGCGTGAGCGGCAGGTCTTTGTAGCTGCGCACGTAAGAGCGGAAGATATCGGTGATGAGCTCTTCATTGGTGGGGCCATAGAGCATATCGCGGTCATGGCGGTCGGTGATGCGCAGCATCTCTTCGCCGTAATCGTCATATCGGCCGCTTTCGCGCCAGAGGTCAGCCGATTGGAGCGTGGGCATCAGCATGGGGATATGGCCGGCGCGCTCCTGTTCCTCGTCAACGATCGCTTTGATCCGGTTCAACACCTTGTAGCCCAAAGGCAGCCACGAATAGATGCCCGCGCTGGCCTGTTTGATCATGCCCGCGCGCAGCATCAGCCGGTGTGAGGCGATCTTTGCTTCCGCGGGCGTCTCTTTCAGGACCGGCAGAAAGTAGCGGCTCAGGCGCATGGCGACCTCCTTGATCGTGCCGTGCCCGCATAGGCCAAGCTTTGGGGGGGCTCAAGCCCGTCAGACGGGGCGTTTGAGGCCCCAGAGCGCGCAAGACCTGCCGCAAGCCGCGCGAAGACTGTAACATTTCAGCCCGATGGGGGCGCGATCATAAGGCGAGGCACCGCGCCGCCCGCCCCTTTGCGCCGCATTTTGTTTCAAAGACGCAGAAGCAGATGACGCACCTTCACGCCGCCGTGATGATGCGAACCGGTCGGCGTGGCGCGCCGTATCCCTCTCACATGCCGCAAGAGGCATGGCCAACAAAACAGGAAGTATGAACGATGATGAACTTTGTGAAGACTACCGCCGCCGCTGCCGCTTTCGCTTTCGCGGGTGCCGCTGCCTCCGCGAATACGATCGTTGACATCGCCGCGGGCGATGAGCGGTTTTCGACGCTGGTTGCCGCCGTTTCCGCCGCTGGCCTCGTTGAAACGCTCTCTGGCCCCGGCCCGTTCACGGTCTATGCCCCGGTCAACGACGCGTTCGCGGCGCTCCCCGAAGGCACAGTCGACACGCTCCTTCTGCCCGAGAACCGCGATCAGCTCACCGCTGTCCTCACCTACCATGTCGATGATCGTAAGCTTTTGTCGACCTCGTTCGCCGAAGGCCCCAACACCTATCGCCCGGTTAACGCGACCGAGCGTTTGTGCATTGATGCCTCTGCCGCTGGCGTGACCATCGCAGACGGCACGGGCGAAACAGCCAATGTGATCATTGCCAACATCGAAGCCGATAACGGCGTCATTCACGTGATCGACAAAGTCCTTCTCCCCGGCACGCGCCCCGCTTGCCACTAAGCGAGCGCTGCTCAAAGAAAAGGGGGTCGGGCGAAAGCCCGTCCCCCTTTTTGCTTGCAAGGGCGCGCTTTGCAGCCCAGCCTAAAGGCGTTATTGCGAGGCCCCATGGCGCTGCCCAACAAAACCCAAACGCTTTACTGGAGCATCATCGCGATCCTGTTCGCGCTCGTGCTTTGGTATCTCGGCTCGGTGATCATGCCCTTCATCATCGGTGCCGCGATCGCCTATTTCCTTGATCCAACGGCCGACCGGCTCGAGGCGCTCGGGTTCAGCCGGGTTGCCGCCACGGTGCTCATTACGATCGTGGCGGTTTTGATATTTGTTCTCATGGTGGTGCTCGTCGTGCCGGCGCTCGTGCAGCAGGCGGTGGCGCTCTTTAATGCCGCGCCGCAGATTTTTACCAACCTGCGAGACTTTCTGACCGAGCGCTACCCGACCTTGATGGATGAAACGAGCGTTGCGCGCCAATCGCTCGTGTCCGTGGGTGAAACGATCCAGGCCCGCGGCGGCGAGCTTCTCAACACCGTCCTCACCTCGGCGGCGGGGGTGCATTGCCGCTGCCGTCTAGGAGGGAAAGCGTGGCGGTGTGCGCAGCGATCCCGATACGGGCAACCCGCTGAGCTACTCTGACACCGCCGTGGTCAACGTCGTCGAGCCCGATCTCGACCTGACCAAAACCGCCACGCCTGTCACCGGC
>JBCCTH010000202.1:0-5067 GCA_039198835.1 Pseudomonadota bacterium
ACGCGCGCGTTCACGGTACAGATCGACAGAGCCGGAAAGGGCGCCCTCATCGGGCGGCTCTCGGGCGTGCGCTCAAACGAGGACGCCGACGCGCTCAAAGGAACGCGGCTTTATGCCGACCGGGGCCAGCTTCCCGCCTTACCCGATGACGAATATTACTATTCCGATCTCATCGGTCTGTCGGTCTTTGATACAGGCGGCTTGCATCTGGGCGATGTCAAAGCCGTGGTGAACCACGGAGCCACCGACATTCTTGAAATCACGCGCCCCGGGTCTTCGGAAACCGCCCTGCTTCCTTTCACGCAGGAGGCGGTTCCGCTGGTCGATCTGGGCGCGGGCCGGATCGTGGCCGACCCGCCTGACGGGGTATTTTGATGGAAAGCAAATCCCACGGTCGAAAATCGATCCGCGCGACACTCCAGCCCCGCGCCCTCATGGAGCGCGAAGAGCTCGCCGCGGCCTGGACCGCGCGGATCATAACGCTTTTTCCCGATGCTTTTCCCGGGGTGCTTGGGGCCTCGCTCACGGGAAAAGCGCTCAAAGACGGGAAATGGCAGCTTCACACCACCGATCTGAGGCCCTTTGGAGACGGCAAGCATCGCAATGTCGATGATACGCCCGCGGGCGGCGGGGCGGGCATGGTCTTGCGCGCCGATGTCGTCGGGCGCGCTGTCGAGGCGACCCATCGAGATGGCCCGATCCTCTATCTCTCTCCACGCGGCGAACCCTTTACCCAATCGATGGCCCAGAAGCTGGCGAAGGGGCCCGGCTGCACGCTGCTTTGCGGGCGCTTCGAAGGCGTCGATGAACGCGCGATCGCGCATTACGGGATGCAAGAGGTATCGATCGGGGATTACGTGCTCACCGGGGGGGAACTGGCCGCGCAGGTCATCCTCGATGCGACAGTGCGGCTCTTGCCCGGGGTGCTGGGCAATGAGACCTCCACCCATGAAGAAAGCCATGCCGACGGGCTCCTCGAGCACCCTCAATATACCAAGCCCGCCGAATGGCAGGGCATGCGCATCCCCGATGTGTTGACTTCGGGCCACCATGGCGAAATCGCAAAATGGCGCAAATCGCGCAGCTTGGCGCTCACAAAAGTGCGCCGCCCTGACCTCTGGGCCAAATGGCAAGAGAGGGAGTGAGGGGCCAGCCCCCCACACCCCCCCCTGAGTATTTCGCGCCAAAGGAAGGTGAACCCTTCGCGTCCCCACGCTCCAAATACGTTCGCCAGAGGCATCCTGCTCTTGCCAGCGCGGGCGGGCGAACTTACACGGCACGCAGCGCAAACGGGGCGACTCGTATGCGCTCGCCCGCGGGGGCGTGCTCCGCAGCAAAGAAAAAATCATCCGCGGGCAAACCGCGTCGTCACATGAAAGGAGAGGCCGAAATGGACCTCATAGAACAGCTCGAGGCGGAGCAAGTCGCCGCTCTGGGCAAGGACATCCCCGATTTCAAAGCCGGTGATACCGTGCGCGTGGGCTACAAAGTCACCGAGGGCACGCGCTCACGTGTGCAGAATTATGAAGGCGTCTGCATCGCGCGCAAGAACGGCGAAGGCATCGCCGGGTCATTTACCGTGCGCAAGATCAGCTTCGGTGAAGGTGTTGAACGCGTTTTCCCGCTGCATTCCACCAATATCGAAAGCATCACTGTGGTCCGGCGCGGTCGCGTGCGCCGTGCCAAGCTTTACTACCTCCGCTCGCGCCGTGGCAAATCTGCCCGGATCGCGGAAGATACAACCTACAAGCCGAAGAAAGGGTAAGGGCGATGAAAAAAGACACCCATCCCGACTACCACTTCATCGACGTCAAAATGACCAACGGTGACATCGTCAAGATGCGCTCCACCTGGGGCAAGGAAGGCGATACGCTTTCGCTCGACATCGATCCGTCCGCCCACCCGGCCTGGACCGGCGGGAACGCGAAGCTCATGGATACCGGCGGCCGCGTCTCGAAGTTCAAGAAGAAATACGAAGGCCTGGGCTTCTAAAATCGCCGCTTCAGCCGAGAGAACGAGAGCGTCGCAAAAAGCTGCGGCGCTCTTTTCTTCTGCGCGTGCCACGGCCCCAGCGGCGTATGGCGCGGGCAATCACCCGTCTTTGAGAAGCGCGGTCGCGCAGAAACCGAGGAAATCGGCGGAGGCAAGGGCGAGGTGGGTGGCGTCATCGACGATTGCGCCGCTTGTCCATGCGTCGCGGGTGACCGGCTGCATCACTATAAAGTTCTTGAGCTTGATATAGGCGGCATGGGCGTGGTCTTCATGCTCGGCATAGCCTTTGGGCATGCGCGTCAAGCTCGATGACATATCAAGCGCCAGATCATGCTCGGCGAGACTGTCGAGCATCTGCTGAAACCGCGCGGGATTGCCCACGATGCGGTCGCGGATGAGGCCGAGCTTGGCGGTGGGGAACTGGTAAAACCCGGTCGCGATGAACCCGCCGCTCTTATCCATGTGCAGGTAGAGAATGCCCGCCATATCAGATTTTGTCCCGGTCGGGGTGAGCAGCCCTGAGACATTGATCTTGTAGGGGCTCTTGTCATTGGAAAAGCGGACATCGCGATTTTGGCGGAACATCGTCTTCTTTGAGCCCATGAGCGGCGCGATAGATCCGTCGAGCCGCGCTGTTATCGCCTCAAGAACGTCCGCAAAAGGCGCGCGGACCTGAGCCTCAAACTCTGCCTTGTTGGCGTCATACCAAGCCTTTTCGTTGTTGGCCTCCAGCGCGGCGAGCAAATCAAAGGCAGTGGGCGAAAGGGCTTGGTCGAGCGGCATGGCATCCTCCTGTTGCCTTGGGATTTGGCACACGGCCTACAAAAGTCACGCGCTCCCAAGCGCCGGCGCGAAAAACGGCTATGAATTAACGAGTGCTTCCCCTTCTCAAATCAAAGGCCACAACATATGGTGCGGGCAGCACATCACGGAAGGTAGACCGATGGCGCATATCATCGTCGTTGGAAACGAGAAGGGCGGCTCGGGCAAGTCTACGACATCGATGCATGTCGCGACCGCACTCGAACGTTCGGGCAAGCGCGTGGGCGCGCTTGATCTCGATATCCGCCAGCGCAGCCTGGGGCGCTACATCGAGAACCGGACAGCGTTTGCGCGCCGGGAAGGGCTCGAGTTGCCGACGCCGAACTACACTGACCTTCCGGAGATCGATCCCACCGAGCTCAAGGAAGGTGAGAACATCTTCGATCACAGGCTTTCAGCGGCCATCGCCAAGCTCGAGCCTGAAAGCGATTTTATCCTGATCGATTGCCCGGGCTCGCATACGCGTCTGAGCCAGGTCGCGCACTCTCTCGCCGACACCCTCATCACGCCGCTCAATGACAGTTTTGTCGATTTCGACGTGCTTGCAAAGATCGATAGCGACGGGGAAAGCATTCTGGGCCCGTCCATCTATTCTGAAATGGTCTGGCATGCGCGCCAGCTGCGCGCACAAGCCGGCCTTGAGCCCATCGACTGGATCGTCGTGCGCAACCGTCTGGGCGCGCAGCAAATGCTCAACAAAGAGAAGATGGGGATGGCGCTTGATAAGCTGGCCAAACGCATCGGCTTTCGCCATGTGCCCGGATTTTCCGAGCGCGTGATCTTCCGCGAGCTTTTTCCGCGTGGGCTGACGCTCCTTGATTTGCGCGATATCGGCATCACACGGATGAATATCTCGAACGTGGCCGCGCGCCAGGAGCTGCGCGATCTGATGAAGACTTTGAACTTGCCCGACGTCGCGCTCGATATCTAAGAGGCTTGCTGAGCCGTTTTCCAGGCCAACGCGGCATCCCACGGGTAAACCGAGGTGGCAGAGGCACCCTTGGTGCCGCGCGTGATCACGGCGCACATCGCTTCGCCCACTTGCGCCTCAAGGAGCCCCCCGGCGCGCAACACATCGACATGCACGAACACATCTTCATCTTCGCCAAAGACGTTGATGAAGCCATAGCCTTTGCCTTTGTCGAACCATTTCATGCGCGCGGGCACCAGAGGGTCATCGACATGCGGCGCAGGCGGGTTGCCATCGGCGCTTTTCTCGTCGGCCGCCGCGACAGAAACAAGCTCTATGACCTGAAGGCCTTTAGAGGTTTCGCCATAGCTAATCTCGACCTCGTCGCCCGCGGACATCACAGAGCGACCAAATCGTCTCACAACATTGACGTGCAATAACACGTCTTGCTCTACGCCCTCGGCGATTACAAAACCAAAGCCTTTAGCTAGATCAAACCATTTTACAACGCCGCGGACGATCCTATCATCCGTCATAATAAGTGGTCTTCGCCTTCAATAGTTGCGACCCCACCCGCACGTTCCCAAGCGCAAGGTGAACGGACGCGCGCGTCAGGTCAACATATAGCCAGCTCGCAAGCCGAGACTGACCCGTTTTTCTGCGATCTTGGAAAACGAGCGACCGCTATGCGTGAAACACTAAAGTCGCGGACAACCTGGCGACGTTACCCTCACACTACACCATGCTAAATGTACTTGGTAAGTGGCGGACTGAGGAGGATTCGAACCCCCGACCCCTTGATTCGTAGTCAAGTACTCTATCCAGCTGAGCTATCAGTCCGTGGAGTGGCGGGATACGCGGCAGCCTTTAGCTTTGCAACCCCAATCTTGGCCTCCTGATGGGCCGTTTGATCCGCGAGCCGCGCCTTGGGCAAGCAGATCGAGAAGGTCGTGCCATGGGGGCCGGTCTTTTCAAGGTCGAGCGTGCCGCCATGGCCGCGCACGAGTTCGGCGGCGATGGCGAGCCCAAGCCCCGACCCACCTTTCCGAGCGCCGCCCTGAAAGGGCGTGAAGAGCTTTTCCTGCGCTTTGGGCAGCAATCCCGGGCCGTCATCTTTGACCCTGATCCACCAGGCCTCGGCATCTTGCTCGCTCGAGATCGTTATGGTGCCCGGGCGCTGCGCCGCTTCCAGAGCCTGGCGCGCGTTTCGGGTCAAATTGCCGATAACGCGGTAAAGCTGCTCACCATCCGCGCGGACAGCCATGCCTTTGGGTATTTCCGAATTCAGGCTGATATCGCCTTGCATCGAGAGCTGCTCGCTTTCGACCAAGTCATCCACCAAC
>JBCCTH010000203.1:0-5048 GCA_039198835.1 Pseudomonadota bacterium
GCCATATTTTGGCGCGTCATGAGCAGGGCGCGGGTTTCATGGACGATGGGTATGCCCGCGCCACGGGAAGGCCGGGCATCGTTTATGTGATCACGGGCCCGGGCGTCACTAATGCAATGACGCCGATGGGGCAGGCTTATTCCGACAGCGTGCCGATGTTGGTGATCTCGTCATGTTTGGCTGAGACTGCGGCAAAACAGGGCCAGCTTCACCAAATGCGAGACCAAGAAGGCGCGGCGCGCGCTGTTTGCGACTGGTCAGAAACGGCGCGTAGCGCCGAGGCGGCTTTTGCGCTCATTGACCGGGCGTTCACCGAATTCGAGCTTAAGCGCCCCCGCCCCAAGCACCTTTCTGTGCCGATCCCGCTCTTGGAGGCACCTGCCGCACGCCCCGCAACCCCGGGGCGGGTGGCCTCGCCTGCGTCTGAGCGCGCAGACTATAACGCAGCGGTTGAGATCGCCGCGCGCGTCATGGCCGCCAGCCGCCCTGTCGTCGTCTTTGGCGGGGGCGTTGCGCGGTCGCGCGGGGCAGATAGGGTTGCCAGGCGGGTCTTGGCGCGCACAAAGGCCGCGAGTTTCATGACCTATGCGGGGCGCGGGATCGCTCTGCCCGATGATCCGCTCTCTTTTGGGTCCGCGCTCGCGCGGCCTGAAAGCGCCGAGCTTTTGGCATCTGCGGATTTCGTGCTCATCTTGGGCACAGACCTCTCGGAGGGCGATCTTTGGCGCGCGGAGGCCGGCCATGCCCCCGGCGCTGTCATCGTCAACATTGACGCCCAGGTTTTGGCAGCCGCGCAACCGGGCGATGTGGGCATCAAGGCCGATGCGGCGGGGTTTTTGACCGATCTTGAGCGCGCGCTTGACGGTCTTGATCCGATGTCGCGATGGCAGCCTGAAGAGATCGCCCGGTATCGCGCGCTGTGGCGGCACGCTGTTGAAGCGGAACGCCCCGGTATCATGCGCGTCGCAGAGGCGATCAAAGCCGCTTTGCCCAAAGACACGATGATTTATTCTGACATGACCCAATTCGCCTATTCCGCCAAGGAATGCTGGGACATGCCCTTTCCCGGCCCTTGGCATCATCCCACCGGCTTTGGCACGCTGGGATATGCGCTTCCCGCAGCCATTGGCGGGGCGGTCGCGCGTCTTGGTGCGCCCACGCTTGCCATCGCCGGCGATTATGGGTTTCAATACACCCTCCAAGAACTGGGGACAGCCATCGAGCTCGGGTTATCCTTGCCGATCATTATTTGGGATAACGGCGCGCTCAAGGAGATCGAAGACGGGATGATCGCCGCCCAGATCAGCCCCAATGCAGTGACGGCGCGCAACCCGGATTTTGTGGCCTTGGCGCGCGCTTATGGCGCTAACGGTATAGCCCCGAAAACGCTCGGCGAAATGCAAGGCGCGTTGCGCGCGGCCTTCAAAGCCCCGGCGCCCACGCTCATTCATCTCACTCCCGAGATCGGCTGATCACCAGCACTCAACCAAAACAGCGATATCTGCGGCCAGGGAGGCCAATTCAACCGGGTCGATCGGGCCCAGCGCGTTGACTTCCGAGATCGGCACGCCCTCGCTGGCGAGCCGGTCGCGGATCGTTTCGGCATCGATGGCAAAGCGCACCGTATTGGGCAAGATCTGGCCTTCGGGCTTCGGTGCGGGCCGCAAGAGGCCGAGAACAGCGCCGCCGCGATCAAGCACAGGCCCGCCGCTATCGCCCGGCTCAGCCTGTAAAACGAGGCGTTTGACCGTGTCTTCGCCCTCAAGGCCGCGCAGATCAGCGAGTTCGCCCAAAGTCAGCGTCGGCGCGCCCAGATCACCGCCATATGAAAAGCCCGCAACGGCAATCTCATCGCGCAGACGCGGCACAGCTGCCTGAAACCGGGCGACAGCCATCGGCGCAATCGATTGCTGGGGGCGCAGAAGCGCCAGGCCAAGCTCGGCATCGGAAAAGACAACGTCGGCGTCGAGATCATCGCCAATGGAGACCCGCTCGCACGCGCCTAGAGGCTCGGAAGCTGTCAGCACAGCGCCGGAGGCGGTGACGAAAAACCCGGTGGCAGAGCGTTGCGGTTGCCGGATTTCGAGGCCTGCCAAGAGATCAATGCTTTGATCTTCACCGGGCGGTGAAAGCGCGGGGTCGAGCGCGCCGGGCAAGATCTGAAAGCTCTGCCGCATCTCCGCGAGCACGCGCGCCAGGCGCTTTTCATCGCCCGCGGGCCAGACGAGCATGAACCCTTTCATCACGCCGTCGCGGTAACGCACATCGATTGTGGTGTGGCGCTCAGCATCGATGCCCGTGATCTCAAAACTGTCGCGCGATAACGATCTGGGCCCGTCGCTGGGCACCAGATCAAGCGTTTGGAGCACATTATAAAGCCCCTGGAACCGCGCCCGCGATCCTTCCTGCGAAATCAGCGAAAGCTGGATGCCCAGATCGCCCGCAACCTCATAATGCGCAAAAGGCGGCTCGTATTCCTTGAATGAAATCTGGGCCATGGGCATCTGCATCGCGATCCCGGCCTGGGCATCGGTGGTGAGCGCCAATCCGAGCCCGTCGAGGATCGAGTTATACTCATCAATGAGGGCGGCGCGCTGGGCGGTTGTCATGACCCCGGTTTCTTCAAATCCATTCGCGCGCTGCCAAGCGGCCATCGAGGCCCGTGTGCCGCGCCCGAAGAGGCCATCTATTGTGCTGGTGTAAAAACCCTCGGCGGCCAGCGCCGTTTGAAGCAGGCGCTTTTCATCGCGTGTCAAAAGGTTCTCGGAGGCGCGGGCCTCGCGCGGCGTTTCATCAGGCGGGGCGATGGGCGTTTCGACGACAGGTGTCGTCAACGGCGCTGCGGGCTCAGCGGCGCGCGCCAGATCATTTGCGCCGATGGGCCAAAACTGGCGGCTCAGGCGCGCGCTTTCGATCAGAAAGGCATCCCGCGGGATCAGGCCCTGCGCGCGCAGCGAAGATAGCCGTCGCTGGGCGTCGAGCCGCTCATAGGGCCCAAGCACGATGCCATACCAGCGCGCCGAGAGCTGAAATCCGGCCACGTCTCTGAGCTGCGCTGCGTAGCCGCGCACGCTGCCTTCGGCCGCTGCGAGGCTCGGCTGCGCCTCGATCTGGATCCAGATGTTTTGCTGGCCCTGAGCCAGGGCCGCCACCACGCCCATACTCCAAAACGCCACCGCCAAAAACAGCTTTCGCATGCCCACACCCCTCAACCGGTTTTGCACACTATGTTGAAGATGAAGGCGATTTTGAAGCGGAAAACCGCAGCATCTCGTGGCAAAGCCTTCACAAATGCGCGGCGTGCTCCCGCTGATATCAAATCATGCGCCTCTGCGCGGTTGGCCGAGTTGACCCGCACCTGAGCGGCGGCTAGGGAACACGCGCCCTGAGAGGAAGCGTCATGCCGTCTGATCTCCAAAACCCACCGCGATCGTTTCAGGAAATTATCCTGCGTCTCCAATCCTACTGGGGCGCGCGGGGCTGCGCTGTGCTCCAGCCCTATGACATGGAAGTCGGCGCGGGGACATTTCACCCTGCCACGACGCTGCGCTCGCTAGGATCGCGGCCCTGGGCGGCCGCCTATGTTCAGCCCTCGCGGCGCCCAACCGATGGGCGTTATGGCGAGAACCCAAACCGGCTTCAGCACTATTATCAATACCAGGTGCTGATCAAACCCTCACCGCCTGATCTGCAAGAGCTCTACCTTGGCTCGCTTGAAGCCATTGGGATCGATATGGCGCTCCATGATATTCGCTTTGTCGAAGATGATTGGGAAAGCCCGACATTGGGCGCCTGGGGGCTCGGCTGGGAGGTTTGGTGCGATGGGATGGAAGTCTCGCAATTTACCTATTTCCAGCAAGTCGGTGGCCATGATTGCCACCCTGTCAGCGGCGAGCTGACCTATGGGCTTGAGCGGTTGGCGATGTATGTCTTGGGCATCGATCATGTCATGGACATGCCCTACAATGATCCGCAAACGCCCATCGCGCTGAGCTATGGCGATGTGTTCCGTCAGACCGAAGAGGAATACAGCCGCTGGAACTTCGACGTCGCCGATACCCAGACGCTCTTGCAACATTTCCAGGATGCCGAAGCGGCCTGCAACGCGATCTTGGATAGCCCCCATGATGATCCGAAGACCGGCAAGCGCATTGTGATGGCGCATCCGGCCTATGATCAGTGCATCAAAGCCTCTCATCTCTTCAATCTTCTTGATGCGCGGGGGGTGATCTCGGTCACGGAACGACAGAGCTATATCTTGCGCGTGCGCACGCTCGCCAAACGCTGCGCCGATGCTTTTGTCGAGACAAAAGCAGGCGGGTGGGAGGCAGCCTGATGGGACCCGCACGAAAAGCGCCATGCCCGAAGCGCCCAAAGCGCCCGAAGCAGTGCGCATCTCATGGGGTCTGTCATGGCCGGTAAGATCATCATCGTGCTTCTCGCGCTCGTCACCCTCGCGATGGGGGGCGGGGTCTATTACGCGCAGGTTTATGGATTCTATGAAGATGTGGCGGAGGCCGATGTGCAGTTGACATCGCTCGTTACACAGAGGCCCGAGACCATCCTCTTTGATGATTTTGAAGCCATCGATGCGGAGAGCTCGCCGATCCGCTACCGCGCCTGCTTCACAACGCCCACAAGCCTCGCCACGCTGACCGAAACCTACGAGATTTTCGAGGCCGCGGAGCCTCGGCGCGGGCCGGGCTGGTTTGAGTGCTTCGATGCGGGCGCGCTCGGCGAGATGTTGAGCGAGGGCCGTGCCATCGCCTTCACAGGCAGCCGGAATTTTGAATACGGGATCGACCGTGTTGTCGCGATCACAGCCGACGGGCGCGGCTTTGTCTGGCATCAGGTGAATGAATGCGGCGACAAGCTCTATGACGGCACGCCCGCGGGCGAAGATTGCCAGGACCGAACGCAGTAAGGAGCCGACGTGGCTGATCTTTTGATCGAACTGTTCTCTGATGAGATCCCGGCCGGGATGCAGGCCCGCGCCTCCGCTGACCTTGAGCGTCTCATCTGCGCTGGTTTGAGCGAGGCTGGGCTGA
>JBCCTH010000204.1:0-5040 GCA_039198835.1 Pseudomonadota bacterium
GCCAATATGATCCAGGTGCAGTTTCTCAGGCTCAACAACGCGCCCATGGGCGCGGCGCTCGCTGTAATCGCGATGGTGTCGGTCTCAATGATCGCGCTTGTGTTTGTCTGGCTCAATCGGCGCTTTCTGAGGGTCAAGCAATGAGCCTTCGGATCTACGCCATAACGTATCTTGTCTTTCTCTATCTGCCGATCTTCCTGCTGCCGCTCTTTGCGTTCAATGACAGCTCGATCATCGCCTTTCCGCTCGACGGATTCACCTTCCGCTGGTTTGTCGAGCTCTGGGAGACGCCCGCGCTCCATACCGCGCTGCGCAACTCGCTCGTGATCGCTGTGCTCACGGCAGTCTTTTCGACCCTTCTGGGGATCTGCGCCGCCCGTGCCGCTGCGAAGTATCGGTTTCCGCTTAAAAGCACGATGATGGGGCTCATCATGGTGCCTCTTGTCTTGCCCGAGATCATCGTGGGCGTGTCGCTTCTGGTGGTGGTGGTGCAGCTGATGGATTGGTCGCTGGGGACATGGACAGTCGTCGCCGCGCATGTGTTGATCTGCACGCCGTTCTCCGTGGCCATTCTCAATGGGGCCTTTCAGAACATGGATGCCTCGCTCGAGGAGGCCGCGCTCGATCTTGGTGAGACGCCCTGGTCAAGTTTTCGGCTGGTGTCGCTGCCGCTTGTCATGCCGGGCATCATCTCTTCGCTGCTGATCTCTTTCACCATCAGCCTAGACGAGTTCATCATCGCCTTTTTCCTCACCGGGGCTGAGCCGACGATGCCGGTCTATATCTGGGGGCTGTTGCGCTTTCCCCAGAAGCTTCCGGCGGTGATGGCCCTTGGCACGATCCTCGTTGCGCTCTCGGTGATCCTTCTGATCGTCGCTGAATATTTTCGCCGCCGCGGGATCGCGCGGGCGGGCCTCAAAGACAAGGGGGGCTTCCTATGAGCCAACCGATCATCTCTCTCACCGGGCTTGAGAAATATTACGGCGATTACCACGCGCTGCGCGATATCAACCTGGACATCGCTCAAGGCGAGTTCTTTTCGCTGCTCGGGCCCTCAGGCTGCGGGAAGACAACCCTGCTGCGCACCATAGCAGGCTTTGAGAAAGCAAGCGCCGGGCGGCTCATGCTCGATGGGCAAGATATGAAGGGCGTGCCTGCCAATCGCAGGCCCACCAATATGGTCTTTCAGAGCTATGCGATCTTTCCGCATCTCAATGTCATCGAAAATGTTTCCTTCGGGCTGCGCAAAAGGGCCGAGATATCGCAAGATGTAAAGGAAACCCGCGCGACTGAGGCGCTTGAGATGGTTGGATTATCGGGTTTTGAAAAGCGCGCGGCCCACGAACTTTCAGGCGGGCAGCGCCAGCGCGTGGCTTTGGCGCGCGCACTCGTGCTTGAGCCGAAGGTGCTGCTTCTCGATGAGCCGCTTTCAGCGCTCGACAAGAAGATGCGCGAACAGATGCAAGGCGAGCTGCGCCGCCTCCAGCGGCAAGTGGGGATCACATTCATCCTGGTGACCCATGACCAGGAAGAAGCGTTGATCATGTCTGACAGGGTCGCTGTGATGTTCGAGGGCCGGATCGCGCAAGTGGCCGATCCGCAGACCCTCTATCGCCGCCCGGCGACGCGAGATGTCGCTGACTTTATCGGCGTGATGAACTTCTTGCCCGCGCAGGTGCGCGCCAAGGATGATGGCGCGGTCGCGGTGATCGCCGGGCTCGGGCGCGCGAAGCTGAGCGCCGATCAATGCCTCGGCCCCATCAAGACCGGGCCGGGCATCGTGGGTGTCAGGCCCGAGATGCTTTCTGTCGTCTATGAGGGCACCGGCGGCGGGCGCGACCGGATCGCCGACGCCACGATCACCGAAAAATCCTATTATGGCGACATGACATTTTATGACGTCGCGCTCGAAGGCCTGCCCAAACCGCTCACGCTCTCGATGAAAAACAGCGTCGGGCGCCCGGTTCTCGACAGCGGCGAGACAGTCAAAGTTGCCTGGGATCCCCGCGCGCTCGTGCTCTTTCCTGATTAGCGGCGCGCGCGACCGGTTCGCTCAACCATCATGGTCGGCCGGGATAAGCCCAAGACCGCGCAGATAGATCCCTATCCCCGTCTCTAAAAGATCCTCTGGCGGGAAGGGGCTCTTCGTGCCCGGTGAGCCGCGCGCGAAGAGCTCAACGACACCATGCGACATCGCCCAGACATGGGCCGAGAACATCTGCGGCGGCGGGCGCTTTTCGGGGGGGATGTGCTGCGAAAGCTCTGTCGCCGCTTTCTCGAGCACGCCGAGCGCGCGGGTGGCCACTGCGTTGAGCTCAGGCGTGCGCTGGATCGAGATCCCGCTCTCGAACATCGCAACGTAATGCCCCGGAAAGCGCCGCGCGAAGGCGAGATAGGCGCGTCCAACCGTCTCGAAAGAGGTCAGCGCAGAGGGCTGGCCCTTGTCATAGGCATGCTCCATGAGATCGGCGAAGATCGCATAGCCCTGCCGCGCGGCTTCAGCGATGAGATCGTCGCGCCCCTCAAAATGGCGGTAAACCGCCGCCGGTGTCACATCTGCGCTTTTGGCCGCCTCTGAGAGCGTGAAGCCGGTGGGGCCTTTTTGCTCGATGAGCAAGAGCGCTGCATCGACGAGCGCTTGCTTGAGATTGCCATGGTGATAGCCGCGCTTTTTAGCCATGCCACAGATCAATGCCGCCCGCGATGGCGGGATCAACGCCCGCGATCACGGCGTCGTCGCGGCCTTTATATTCGAACTGGCTCAGCACCGCGCGGATCGCGTTGAGCCGCGCGCGGCGTTTGTCGTCGGAGCGGATGATCATCCAGGGGCAGGCGGTGTTGGTGCGCGTGAGGGTCTCTTCGATGGCGGCGCTATAGGCATCCCAGCGGTTGAGCCCTTCGGCATCGATCCAGCTCAGCTTCCATTGCTTGAGCGGGTCAGCTTCGCGATCCATAAACCGTTTGAGCTGGGTGGCGCGGCCGACATTGAGCCAGAGCTTGCTGAGATGGATCCCGTCATCGATGAGCATTTCCTCGAACGGGCTCACCTGGGTGAACCAGTGGGCGCGCTCTTTTGGTGTGCAGAACTCGAAGACATGCTCGACCACGCCGCGGTTATACCAAGAGCGGTCAAAGAAGACGATCTCGCCAGCCGCAGGGAGGTGCGCGATGTAGCGTTGAAAATACCAGCTCGCCGCCTCTCGATCGGTGGGCTTCGAGAGGGCCACAACCCGCGCCGAGCGTGGATTGAGGTTTTCACGAAACCGCTTGATCGTGCCGCCCTTGCCGGCGGCATCGCGGCCCTCGAAGACAATGGCAACCCGCTGACAAGTCTCCTTGACCCAGGCCAGCCATTTCACAAGCTCGATCTGAAGCGCGGCATAGTGCGCCTCATACTCTTTGCGGCCAAGCCGCTTTCGATGCGGGAAATCAGCGTTGAGGATCTCGCCCTTTTCAGCCTCCGCGATGGCGGCGCGGATATCGGCTGGGGCCTTCTCTTGGTAAAAGCGGGTGATGGCGGCATCGAATGGTTTGCCCATGGTCTTGGTCTCCCTCGTGGGCAACTATGCGTGGCCGGGCGCTCTAGCGCAATCCGGCGCGCGCGGCGGCGCGGTCGATGGCGTCGCTCACGGCTTTGGGGGCGACATGCTGGGGCATGTGCCCGATCCCTTCGAGCACGGTGAGATGTGCGCCCTCGATCTGGCGCGATAGCGGGATCGAATGGATCGACAATGGCACGATCTCATCGGCATCACCGTGGACAATTTCTACCGGCACTGTGATTGAAGGATACTCAGCGGACATCTCGATGATATGGGGCTTGAGCCCGTGGACCTGGCGGCCATTGGCGGCAAGCGTGACACGGCGGGCTGAAATGCGCGGGCCGATGTAATCGGCATAGCCCTTTGGCTCGGCCTGAGGGGCGAATATGCCGGCGACTGTCCCTTCGATATAGCTATCAGGCGCGAAGGCTGTGGCGACTGGGTTGATAAGCGCGACGCCCATAGGCGATGCGGTAAGGTTGTAGAATGTGCCGAGCCCGCCTTCCCATTCGTTGCTGGCCCCGGCGACGATGATGAGCCCGCTGAGCGCATCGGGCCGCTCAAGCGCCCAGGCCATGGCAACAGCCCCGCCAAAGGAATGGCCGAGCACCAGCGGGCGATCCGCGCCGAGCTTTGCCGCCGCCGCCTGAAGCAGGCGCACCTGTTCGCGCGGGCTTTCTGCATCGCGTGACCAGATCGAGAACTTGCGCGGGCGCTCGGTATAGCCAAGGCCGGGCCGATCAAAGGCGATGACGCGGTAGCGATCAGTCAGAAAATCCATGAAGGCGAAAGAGAAATCCCGCGTCGATCCCCCCGCGCCGTGGAGCAGCACGAGATCAGGGCCCGACCCGCGCACAAGTGCATGCACGCGCGTGCCATCAACATCGATGAACTGGCCCTCAGGCGGATAAGCGGCCTCGGCGCGCGCCTCCTGGGCGGCCGCGGCCACGCGCACGATGACCACAGCCAAAGCCAGCGCGATCACGACCGCCAAAAAGAGGGGGTTAGCCACCGATATCGCTGATTTCATAGGGCGTTGTCTGATAAATCTGGTTCACCCAATTGCCATATAGAAGATGCGCGTGGCTGCGCCACCGGTTCTGCGGTGGCTTTGCCGGGTCGTTGCCGGGATAATAGTTGCCCGGCACGTTGATCGGCGTGCCCGACGCGATATCGCGATCATATTCGTCTTTGAGGGTGCCGCTGTCATATTCGAAATGATTGAAGATATAGAGCGCGCGGTGCCCTGCATCTTCGACCAGGCATGGGCCCACCTCGGACGAGCCCAGAAGCGTGCGCAGCCCGCCAGCGCCTGAAATCTCGGCTTGGCGCATTTCGGTCCATCGGCTGACGGGGATCACGCAATCGTCTGAAAACCCACGCAAATAAGGGCTGTCCGGGACCAAGTTCATGTGGCGGAAACAGCCGAACGCCTTGGCATCCAGCATGTGTTTTTCGACACCATGGAAATGGTTGATCATTGCCATGCCGCCCCAGC
>JBCCTH010000205.1:0-5040 GCA_039198835.1 Pseudomonadota bacterium
AACAAAGCATGGGCGATGCTCGGGCCGAGAGCTGGGCCAAAGGTGCAGCGCGCCAAGGCGCTCGCGCGCATCCATGATTGGGTGGCCGGATCAGAAAAGGTCAGAAAATAGAGCCTCGCCAGCGCCAGTAACGCGCGCTCGGTCTTGTCAAAGCCCATCTCAACGACACGCCTTTCGCCCTGGCCGGGACGCTGGCCGCAGCCATTCTTTTTTTCATTCCTCTGGGGCATGTCATCGCTCCGCCTTGGCCACATTGAAAAGCTGGGCGCGCGGAGCGTCTGGCAAAGGGAGGCATGCCAGAAATGAGCGCATGATGCAACGATGCTGGTGCGCAAGCGCGCTCTACTCGCTGATAATCCCTTCGACGAGCCGCAGGACATCGCGCGCCAGAGTGGCATCATCGATGATGCCGGTGATGACATCACGGGCCTCGCTCAACGTCTCGACCTGCGCTGTGCGCAACGTCGTCAGCGCGGCAAGCACCCGTGTATCGGAGCACACACCCCCCACAAAGCGCCAAAGCGCCTCCTCTTCCGCCTCAATGCCGCAGCGCCTGTCGGGCGCGACGCCACGCCAGAAAAGCGTTGAAAGATCAACGAGCGCGGAGGCGTCATCGGCAAAATAGGAATGGGCAAGCATATCCTCGCCGAGCGACGACATATCGATCGCATCAAGCCCCTCGGCGCGGATCATGCCCGCGCCCGCTTGCCCGGCGCGCGGCGCGTTGCCGTGAAGGCGGCGCGATGCACTCAACGCCCAATCCTGATCGGAGGCGTAAAGCGTCATGCGGGTGGCCAGCGGGCGAAACGCCTTGAGCATGGTTTGAAAAAGCTCCGCATCGACATCAGGCGCAGCAAAGATCACCTGGTCGAAAGGCGGTGCGCCCGGCGCGGGGGGCGTGGCTGTCGCCATAAGCTCGAGCGCGTCCGAGACAGCGCGATTTCCCATGGAATGGGCGATGATATGAACGCGCGCCTCGCCTGTTTCAGCGAGAAGATCGGTCAGGAAATCGCGCAAGTGCCGGCCCGAGCGGCGCACCACCGCGCTATCCGAGATATAGGCCGTCGTCGCGCCCCGCGAGGGCCATGAATAAAGCACGGGGATACCTGCGAAATTCATGTCATAGGCCATCTGCGCGGCCCGCTTTGCGGCCTGCGCGAAGGTGACGTTGTAGCCGTGAATAAAGACGAAAAGCTCCTTGCGCGCGCGGACATCAATCTCTTCGCTCAACCGGGCGAAGAAGGGGGCGCTTTCCAGGGGCGAGACTGATCTGAGCACAATGTGCTTGGCGGGCGAGGGCCCGAATTCAAGCCGCCAGATGGACGGCGCTTCAATATCGCCGGGTCGATGCGCGTTGGGGATCGAAACCTGGGCGATCCCTGTCTCCAGCGGGCCCCGATCTGAGCCATAAAACCGCGATGGCGCGCTTTTTCCGCTTCGCGCGCGGTCGGTGGCGTAAAACACATCCACGAGCCGGTAGCCGCCTTCATCGCCGGTATTGCGCGACGGTGAGCTGACCCGTTCTTCGAGAAAGGTCGCCTCATTGAGGCGTGCATCGGCGGCCTCTGAGTTGCCCGCCAGACGAAGGAGGCGCGCTTCCTCGCGCAGGGCGGCGATGATCGTGGCTTCATCGGCGGCCACATCGCGCAGCTCGATCAAAATGCGCCCGCTGACCTCAGCCGCGAGATCAGGCCGATCCTGCGTCGCGAAGAGATCGCGCGCACGTTCGAGAAGCGCCAGCGGGTCTTCTTCGAGAATGGCGCGGTGGCGCTGGGCAAAGAGGGCCAGGTCGGTGAGCGCGCGCGCGGCGGCGAGCGGTGCGAGCTCAGCTTCAAGGCGATCAATGCGGAGAGCGGCCAGATCAAAAAGGAGACGAAGATCGGGGCTCTGCGCGCGCTCGGCCGCGCCGATGGCCGCCTCTATTTCTTCAACCGTCCCCGAGCTTTCCAACTGGGCGAGAAGGAACGGATCAAGCGATTGCGCCGCGCTGGGAGCCGCGAAAAACAAGGCGAGCGCCGTGCAAAAAGCGCGCATCATGGCTGGCAGATGGCGCGTTGGGTGGCGAGCCAGTAAAGCTCTTCGTCGTCGCGATAGACGCCCATTTGAAGCGCACGCGGGGCGGCGTCCGGATCAACGTAAAACCAGAAATGCTGGCGGGTGCCGTCGGCGGCGTTAAAGTAATAGCCTGCTCCGCTTCCGACGATCTGCTCACAGCTGAAATCCTGCGAGAACGTGCCAACGACCTCGATTTTGTTCTCGCCGATGCAAACCTCTGCTTCACCGCCGAAATCCATGAGCGCCACCGTGCCGTCGAGCTCGACATAGCCGTCGGCATGGGGCGTGATCGGCAATTCGACGCGCCCGCCTTCGCAAGTCAGGGCGGCGTTCATGGGCTCCGGCGCGGGGGGCGTTGCCGGCGCGAGCTCGATGCGAAATGACAGCGTGCCTTCGATATAGGGCGTCTGCCTGTCCCCGGTATTCGTGCGCACATGGTTGGTAATGTCGATGAGCGCGTCCTGAAAGCTCACAACCGCGTCGCTGCGGCCAAGAATGTCTGAAACGGCGGTCATGAAGGGGCTGTTATCGCCTTCGCCATCAAGCGCGACGGTGCCGGGCTGCGCGGCGAAGACGACGAGAAGGTCCGAGGCGGCATGGTTGAGCCGCGCCAGGCCATCTTTCGCGCCCGACAGGAGCGAGCGCGTATCATCGGCGAAAGGATTATCGCGGCAGGCATCCACGAGCAGGATCTTGGCGCCCGCGCCCGCGCCGAAGGCGGCGATGAGCTCGTCGGTGCTCACAGCGCTTTCCACCGCCGCACCTTGCGAGGCCCCGAGCGCATCGGTGGCAAGGAGATAATTCGCACCATCGATCTGCATGCCGTGGCCCGCGAAATAAATCAGCGCGACCTCCGCGCCGGTGCTGCGCACATTGAAGGCATCGAGCTGGGCTCTAAGCGCGTCCGCGTCGAGATCGGTGGCGACCTGCGTCGCAAAGCCAAGCCGCTCGAAGGTCGCGCTAGCCAGCATCGCGTCCGGCACAGGGTTTCGCAGAGACCGGATATTCTCATAATCGCCGATGCCTATGACGAGCGCGTGTTTGCCGCTCGCCTGCGCCAAGGCTGGAAAGATCATCAAAGCAAAAAGTAAAACCGTTCGGAGCATGCCGCCCTCCCGCGTAAAAACGCCGACAGGTTAGCAAGGCCGCCGCTCAGAACAAGCTTGGGATCGCTCCCTGGCGCCTAGCCCACGATCATTTGTTTGAGTTGCAGCGTTTCCTGCTCAAGTTCGGAAAGCCGATACTGAACAACATCGCCGATCGTCACCATGCCGACGGGCTTTTCGCCCTCCACGACCGGCATGTGACGGAAGCGGCCCTCTGTCATGCGGCGCAGCACATCCACGAGAGAATCACTGGCCTCGCATGTCACAACCGGCGCGGTCATGTTGTCGGTCACACTTTGAGGGAGCGTCTGCCCAGGTGTCTCCGCGAGTTTGCGCACGATATCGCGCTCTGACAGGATCCCCGCGACCTTGCCGGCCTCATCGGTCACTACGAGCGCCCCGATCCGTTTATCCCGAAGGATCGCGACGGCCTTTGAGAGCGTATCTTCCGGGCTGATCGCGATAACGGGGCCGGTCTTGCCCGCGAGAAGATCGGCGACGGTGCCGGTATCTTGCATCATGTTGCTGGCCTTGCTTTGGCTCGTTGTGCGCTTCTTTTTCTCTTTGTCGGCCTTGAGTGGCGGCCGGAAACTGGCTGGCATGGCGGAGAACCCTCCCGTAGTTGTGCGCGCTCTTTGGCTATGCGAGTAGAAGGAGCCTAGACGACGTTATAGCCCGTTGGGAAGCCCGCATCTCAAATGTCAGACGTGACACTTACACCCGCTGTTGCCACCGCTCTTTTCGTTGCCGCCTGTCTTAGCGGCATGCGGTATCGCAGTGTCTGGAAGGCGGAAGGCCCGCGCTGGCAGCTTTGGTTTTACGGCGTCTGCGCGGCTCTTGGGCTTGGGATTGTCGCGTTCATCCCGATGCAGGTCTAGCTCAGGCTTCGTTTGCCTGCATGTCCGCGAGCATCTTGCGCGCTTTGGGGCATCCGTTCAAACGCTCTTTCAAGGGCGAGTTGGGATCGACCTCTTTTTTGCAGACGAGGCATTGATCCGCGTCAGAGATCGCGTTGAGCCCGCCGCAAGAGCCTTTGATGCGTTTGTCCATGAAGATGACGCCGAGCGCCATGCCCAGCATCACCAGAAGCAAGATTGCGAAAGCAAGGACGAACGTTTCCATCCCGAGGCTCCTTAAGCGCTAGGCCGCCAATGCGTCAAACCGGGCGCTTGCCTTGGTGGTGAACCCGTCGCCATCGCGGTCGATGAAAAGCACGGGAAGATCAAGCGCATCGGCAAGTTGGCGGCCGGTGTCAGAGCCCAATATAAGCATTGCCGTTGCCCATGCATCGGCAAGCATGGCATTTTCCGTGATCACCGTGGCGGATGCCGTCTCATGGGTGATCGGGCGGCCGGTGGCTGCATCGAGAATGTGCGAATAGCGCTGGCCATTGCTCTCGAAATAGTTGCGATAATCTCCCGATGTCGCGAGGCCCTGGCCCGACACCGCGACGACCCGTTGAACGGAACTGTCAAAGAGGTTCGGCGTTTCGATGCCGATCTGCCATGAATTTCCGTCGGGGTTGAGACCCGCAGTCAGAAGATCGCCGCCGATCTCGACCATGAAATCATCGATGCCAAGGCCGCGCAGCGCGTCGCCCACGGCATCAACGCCAAAGCCTTTGCCGATGGAAGACAGATAGATTTCCGTCTCTGGGTTTGACTTGCGCAGCGTGTTCGGGCCGACCTCGAGATGACGCGACTGGCCAATCGAGGCCATCTGCGCGGCGATATCGGCCTCGCTCGGCGGCGCTGTCCGGCTTGCGGGCGCGCCAAATCCCCAAAGTTCAATGAGGGGCCCTGATGTCACGTCAAAATGCCCATCCGAGAGGCTATGAACCTCTTCGGCTGCCGCCATCACCTTCGCGAAATCAGGCGAG
>JBCCTH010000206.1:0-5038 GCA_039198835.1 Pseudomonadota bacterium
AACGTCATGTCCGAGCTGATGGGCAATATCCACGGCATCTACGACGCGAAAGAGGAAGGCTTTGTCCCGGGCGGGATGTCGCTTCACAACATGATGCTGCCCCATGGGCCAGACCGCGATGCCTTTGAAAAGGCGAGCACGTCAAACCTTGGGCCGGGAAAGCTCGAAAACACGATGAGCTTCATGTTTGAGACGCGCTTTCCCCAGATGCTGACGCCTTTCGCCGCGCGCGAGGCCCCGCTTCAAGACGATTACATCGAGTGTTGGACATCGATTGAGAAAAAGTTCGATGGAACCCCGGGAAAGAAATGACACGCGGCAATATGGCCGAGGCCCGGCATCTGGCCGTGCGCCTCCGCGGCCTATCACGGGGCTTAAGATGAAACCGGAGAGTGGGATCGTTGCGCAAAGCCGAGACGCGGGAGCGTGCGGTGGTCTCACCCGGATGAATGGGCAATATCGCCACCCGCGATATCGCAGCACCGGACCTGATCCGGGGCCTCCCGGTCTGGGGGCCTGGCCTATGCTCCGCGTTCAAAGCGCAAGGTGGTGCGCCTGAGCCAAGGAAGGCGCGCATCTCCGCCTATCCTCTGCTAAGCTCTCGCCATGACCCTCAGTCAGATCATCCTTACCCTCATTCTTATCGCGCTTTCCGGCCTCAGCATCCTGCTCGTTATCGGACGCCCCGGCCCGCGCATCACAAAAAAGAAACCGAAAAAGAAGGACGTTCCTTGAAGCTCTATTCCTATTGGCGCTCCACCACCGCCTATCGCGTGCGGATCGCACTGGCCCTCAAGGGGATCAGCTTTGCCTATGTGCCGGTTGACCTCCTCGCCGGTGCGCAACGCAGCGAGAGCTTTCGACGCATCAACCCGATCATGGGTCTGCCGGCCCTTGAGCTGCCGTCCGGCGACATCCTTACGCAATCCATGGCCATCATCGAGTATCTGGAAGCAAGCTTTCCCGCCTGTCCGCTTTTGCCCGCCGATCCCATGGAAGCCGCTGAAATCCGCGCGGCCGCTCTGCTCCTCGCGACCGACATTCACCCCCTCGTCAATCTCAAAGCTTGCGAACGGCTCATGGCCATGGGCCAGACGCGCGAAGATGCGCTCGATTGGACGCGCCACTGGATGCTTGAAGGGCTCACCGCGTTTCAGGCGCTTGTCAGGCCCCATACGACCTATGCGTTCGGGGCGGTGCCGAGCCTCGCAGATATCTGCCTCGTCGCGCAGCTCTATAACGGGCATCGCTGGGGCATTGATATGGCGGGTCTTGAGCGTTTGACGGCCATTGAGGAAGCCTGTCTTAACCTGCCTGCCTTTCAGGCCGCCCACCCTGACCGACAACCTGACGCTCATTGAGGTCCTCATGCCGCTCGCACGTTCCTGGGTTGAAACCGCCAACGCGCCTGATTGCCCGTTTCCGTTGAACAACCTGCCTTACGGGGTCTTTTCCGTCGAAGGATCGCCGCCGCGTTGTGGCGTGGCGATCGGGGATCAAGTGCTCGATCTCACCGGTCTTGAGGCAGACGGGCATCTCAGGATCGCCACGACGCCCACGCTCGTCGCGCCGTCCTGGAATGCACTCATGGCCCTTGGGCCCGACACATGGCGCGCTCTACGCGAGAAGCTCACCCGCATGCTCGATGAAAGTGAGGGCGAAGGCGCGCGAGAGATCATCACCCCCTATCTTGGCCCGCTCGCAAACGTGACGCTCCATATGCCGTTTACCGTGACGGAATACACCGATTTCTACGCCAGCCGCCATCACGCCACCAATGTGGGCACGATGTTCCGAGGGGCCGAGAATGCATTGCCGCCGAATTGGCTTCATATCCCCATTGGCTATAACGGGCGCGCCTCGTCGGTTATCGTGAGCGGCACAGACATTCGCCGGCCATGGGGGCAGGTCAAGGCGCCCGAGGCGCGACAACCCACCTTTTCGGCGTCCGCGCGCTTCGATTATGAACTCGAGCTGGGGGCCATCGTCGGGACAAGCTCTCAGCGGCCTTTGACCGTGGCCGAGGCCGACGCCATGATCTTTGGTTATGTGCTTCTCAATGATTGGTCGGCCCGCGATATCCAGGCCTGGGAGTATCAGCCGCTGGGACCGTTTCAGGCGAAAGCCACAGCCACGTCGATCAGCCCCTGGATCGTTACCGCGCAGGCGCTTGATGGGTTTCGCCGCCCTGTCCCGCCCCGCAGCTATGCGCCTTTGCCCTATCTCAAAGAGCCCCATGACACGCTTTTTGACATCGCGCTCGAAGTCGATCTCGCGCGCGATGGGGGGGTGACGGCGCTCACGCGCACCAATTACGCCGAGATGTATTATTCAAGCGCCCAGCAACTGGCCCATCATGCCAGTTCAGGTTGTCCGATGCGCCCGGGCGATCTGCTCGGCTCGGGGACAATCTCAGGACCTGAGCGCGAAAATCGCGGGTCGCTTCTTGAGCTGAGTTGGGGCGGGTCCGACCCTTTTGAGACCCATGCGGGCCCGCGGCGCTTCCTTGAAGACGGCGATGAGATCGTGATGCGCGGCGCGGCGCTGGGCGATGGTTATCAGATCGGGTTTGGGGAATGTCGAGGCCGCGTTCTTTCCGCCCTGGAAGATCCCTTTGGGCGCGCCACTTAACCAGATGAGAGATCGCAGCCCCGGACTTGATCCGGGGCCTCTCCAGCGGTTGCGAGGGCCCGCATAAAGGGCGGGACTGCGCCGTGAAGCTATTCACAGGGAGTGCATGTAAATGGCGAATAAACGTAAATTCGGCCCGACGCGCGGCGAATACATGTTTCGGGCGGTCTCGGGCGCGGTGATCCTCGCGCTGGTCGTTTTCGCCATCGCAACGATGGGGTTTCCGAGTGGGATCATGACGTCTGAATCGATCCTGTTCGGTACGCTTTTCGGTGCCTTTCTTCTCGTTCATTCGAGCTGGAAGATCATGAAGGGCGATTATCGCGAGGTGCCATAGGGCGTCGGCCTTCCTCAGTGAGCGCGAAGGCGCTTCCGTCTTCCTCAAGGGCTACGGGCACGAGGGCATTGCCATAGGCCGCGCCCCCATCGACGTTGATCCGGTTGCGATAATGCGTGGGGCTCTCGATGGCGGTATGGCCGTGGACCACGATCCAGGGATGCGGCCCCCCATGGCTGAGGAAGGGTTGCCGGATCCAGACCATATCTTCTTGTGTTTGCGCCGCGAGTGGCTGGCCCGGCCTGATCCCCGCATGGACAAAGAGATATCGGCCCGCCTCATGATAGAGGTCAAGCCCCCGCAGAAAGGCGAGATGTCGATCGGGCAGGGCGGGCAGCGCGCGCTCGTGCAACTCGCTGAGCCTGATCTTTTCGGGCACAGTGACCCCATAGGAGGCAAGCGTTTCACGGCCCCCGATCATCTCGTGGCACCAGTGATACTCGATCATCATATGTGGATCTTGGCGCGGTTCATCCTCAAAGAACCATTCCATGATCCGATCATGATTGCCTTTCAGGCAAGTCCAGGGCCGCCCGGCATCGAGACCGTCTGCGAGGCGCGCGATCACGCCCTTGCTTTCGGGCCCTCGGTCAACGTAATCGCCCAGAAAGACGATCCGGGCGGACGCGCCGCCATCGGCCTCCACCAGAGACAGCGCGCGGTCCAGCTTGTCGAGGTGACCGTGGATATCTCCGATGGCATAGAGCGTCATGCGACCTCGAATTCAAGATTGTTGACCTGGCCGAACATGCCCGTGGTTTCGAGAGCTGAAATGACCTCGGGCGCGACGGGATGATCGATGTAAAGAAGCGCAATGGCTTCGCCGCCGATCTCGTTTCGGCCGAGCGTGAAGTTCGCGATGTTCACGCCGTTCTTGCCCATTGTATTGCCGAGCAGCCCGATGATGCCGGGCACGTCTTCGTTGGTGGTATACACCATGTGGCGCCCGATCTCGGCATCGATGTTGATGCCCTTGATCTGAATGAAGCGGGGCTTTCCATCGGAGAAAACGGTTCCGGCCACCGAACGCTCACGCTCGGCGGTCACCACCGTGACCTTGATGTACGCATCGAACACGCCTGATTTTGATTGGTTCGTCGTTGAAATGTTGATCCCGCGCTCTTCGGCGATGAGCGGGGCAGAGACCATGTTCACATCTGGGTTGGCGCGTTTCATGATCCCTGCGATTGTCGCGCAGTTGAGCGCGGGCAGGTTCATGTTCGCAACGGTCCCATCATAGAGGATGTTGATGGCCTTGATGGGCTCGTCCGTCAGCTGGCCGATGAATGCGCCAAGATGGCCGGCAAGCTTGACCCAGGGGCCCATGACCCTGGCTTCCTCCGCCGTCATCGACGGCATATTGAGCGCGTTCTCCACGGCTCCATCGAGGAGGTAATTCGACATCTGCTCAGCAACCTGGAGCGCCACGTTTTCCTGCGCCTCGGTGGTGGCCGCGCCAAGATGGGGGGTAACAACGACATTGGGCAAGTTGAAAAGCGGGCTTTCGGTGGCTGGCTCGACCGCAAAGACATCAAAGGCCGCGCCCGCCACCTGACCCCTTTTCAAAGCCTCGGCGAGCGCGGCTTCATCGACAAGCCCGCCCCGCGCGCAGTTGATGATGCGCACGCCTTTTTTCATCTTGGCGATGCGCTCGGCCGTGATCATGTTCGCCGTTTGCTCGGTCTTGGGGACATGGAGCGTGATGAAATCCGCGCGGGCCAAAAGCGCGTCAAGCTCGACTTTCTCGACCCCCATCTTCGCGGCTTTCTCATCGCTCAGAAACGGATCATAGGCGATGACTTTCATCTTGAGACCTTTGGCGCGGTCGCACACGATGCCGCCGATGTTGCCCGCGCCGATAACGCCGAGAACCTTGCCGGTAAGCTCGACGCCCATGAATTTTGATTTCTCCCATTTGCCCGCATGGGTGGAAGCCGAGGCTTCGGGGATCTGGCGGGCCACGGCAAACATCATGGCGATGGCGTGTTCGGCGGTCGTGATCATGTTGCCGAAGGGCGTGTTCATCACGATGATACCTGCCTTGGAGGCGGCATCGCGATCAACGTTATC
>JBCCTH010000207.1:0-5004 GCA_039198835.1 Pseudomonadota bacterium
AAACAAAACGACCGCCGGCTCGCCCTCTGGCACCGTCGCGGAGAGATCATAGCGCCCCACCCCGTTCCAGGGCTGCGCCTCTGTCCATGACGTAACAACATTGGCATAGTCGAGCGTGCGTCCCGCATTCTCGCCGCGCTGGATCTCGACTGTCGAGACCGGGCGATATGTGACGACATAGACAGCCACACCGCCAAGGTTGCGCGCAGCCGCTTCAGCCGTCAGCGCAAGGCGCGCGCCGCTGCGAGAGGCCTCAATATTAACGAGCGGTGATTTGGCCCCATGGGTGGCGAGATGCGCGGCCACTTCGTTGGGCTTTGTTCCCACCACATGATCAAGGCCGCCTATGACCATCTGAGGCGTGTAGATCGATCTCGCCCCGGCCGCCCTGGCATAGCCTTTCTGGCGCTCGGTAAAGCGCGCATCGGCGAACTCATCCTTCCAGCCGATGTAATCCCAATAATCGACGTGAAGCGCGAGCGCGATTACATCGTCACGGTCGGCAAGCTGATGGAGCAGTTTGTCGGCCGGAGGGCAAGACGAGCATCCCTGGCTCGTATAAAGCTCGACCACGGTGACATTTTGCGCCATGCCCAGGCTCGCGATGCCCGCGAACAGGCTTGTCAAACCGGCTGTGATGATCGCTCGAACGCGCTGCATAGACATCCCTCCTGCTTCGGATGGAGTTAGTCGACCGAGCCGCATTTGACCAATCAACGAAATGCGATGGATTGTCATGGTAGGCGCGGATCAGGCGCCTCAAGAGAGCTGTTGTCCGGCAAGGAGCGGGCTCAGTGTGCCGTCGTATACAAAAATTCCTCTTCTCTCTTGATCGAGCCCAAGGCACCTTACATCTCAAAACTAAAGTTTACTCCCCGCCATAGCCTAGCAAGGAGCCGCCAGATGACCGTTCAAGTTGGTATCGATACAGCCAAAACCCGCCGCACGCTCAAAGTGGGCGCACAGACGCTTTCGTATTATTCGATTTCCGCCGCTGAAAAGGCGGGTCTTGGAAATTTCGCCAACTTGCCCGCTGCCCTGAAGGTCGTGCTTGAAAACATGCTGCGCTTTGAAGATGGCGGGCGCACGGTCTCTGTCGATGACATCAAAGCCTTCGCGGAATGGGGTGAGAAAAGCGGCAAGAACCCGCGTGAGATCGCCTATCGCCCGGCGCGCGTTCTCATGCAGGATTTTACCGGCGTGCCAGCCGTCGTTGATCTGGCGGCCATGCGCGACGGGATCAAGGCGCTTGGCGGTGATCCACAGAAGATCAACCCGCTCAACCCCGTTGATCTCGTCATCGACCATTCGGTGATGATCGATGAATTCGGCAATCCGCGGGCATTTCAGATGAACGTAGATCGCGAATATGAGCGCAACATGGAGCGTTATACGTTCCTGAAATGGGGCCAGTCGGCGTTTAACAACTTCCGCGTCGTGCCGCCCGGCACGGGCATCTGCCATCAGGTCAACCTCGAATATCTCGCGCAAACCGTCTGGACCGACAAAGATCAACACGGCGAAGAGATCGCCTATCCCGATACGCTCGTGGGCACAGATAGCCACACCACCATGGTCAATGGCGCGGCTGTGCTGGGCTGGGGCGTCGGCGGGATCGAGGCCGAGGCGGCCATGCTGGGCCAGCCCATTTCGATGCTCATACCCGAGGTGATCGGCTTCGAGCTCACCGGGCAGATGGTCGAAGGCACGACGGGGACAGACCTTGTGCTCAAGGTCGTGGAAATGCTCCGCGCCAAGGGCGTGGTCGGCAAATTCTTCGAGTTTTACGGCGCGGGGCTCGATACGCTCCCCCTCGCTGACCGCGCCACCATCGCCAACATGGCGCCTGAATACGGCGCGACCTGCGGGTTTTTCCCGATCGACGGCGAGACCCTGCGCTATCTGCGCACAACAGGCCGCGACGAGGCGCGCATCGCACTCGTGGAAGCTTATGCAAAAGAAAACGGCTTCTGGCGCGGCGCTGATTACGCGCCGATCTACACCGATACGCTCCATCTCGATATGGGCACCATCGTGCCCGCCATCTCGGGCCCCAAGCGCCCGCAGGATTTCGTCGCGCTCACAGATGCGAAAGCCGCATTCCGCAAGGAGATGGAAGAGACCTTCAAGCGCCCGCTTGGTAAGGAAATCACCGTCGCAGGCGAAGACTATACGATGGAAAGCGGCAAGGTCGTGATCGCATCGATCACCTCCTGCACGAATACATCAAACCCCTATGTGATGATCGGCGCGGGCCTCGTTGCGCGCAAGGCCGCCGCACTCGGCCTTAACCGCAAGCCCTGGGTCAAAACATCTCTCGCGCCGGGCAGCCAGGTTGTCAGCGCCTATCTCGAAGCGGCCGAGCTGCAAGACGATCTTGACGCCATAGGGTTCAATCTCGTGGGCTATGGCTGCACCACCTGCATCGGCAATTCCGGCCCGCTCCAGAAGGAGATCTCAGAGGCCATCGCCGAGGGCGATCTCGTGGCAACCTCTGTTCTCTCTGGCAACCGGAACTTCGAGGGGCGCATATCGCCCGATGTGCGCGCCAATTATCTCGCTTCTCCGCCCCTTGTCGTCGCTTATGCCTTGGCCGGGACAATGGATATTGACCTCGCCCATGATCCAATCACTCAGACACCCGACGGAACAGATATCTATCTCAAGGATATCTGGCCCTCCCAGCAGGAGATCGCCGAACTCGTCGAAAAAACCGTGACGCGCCAGGCCTTTCAGGAAAAATACGCCGAGGTCTTCACCGGCGACGAGAAGTGGCGCGGCGTGAGCGTCCCCCAGCAAGAGACCTATGATTGGCCCTCCGCCTCGACCTATGTGCAGAATCCGCCTTACTTCCAGGGCATGACCATGGAGACAAAAGAGATCACCTCGATCCGGGGCGCGCGGGTCATGGCGATCCTGGGTGATATGATCACCACCGATCACATCTCGCCTGCTGGTTCGTTCAAGGAAACCACACCAGCGGGCAGGTATCTGACAGACAGACAGGTCCGCCCCCGCGATTTCAACTCCTACGGCTCGCGGCGCGGCAATCACGAGGTCATGATGCGCGGCACCTTCGCCAATATTCGCATCAAGAATGAGATGCTGGACGGGGTGGAAGGCGGCTATACGCTCGGCCCCGACGGCAAAGAGACCTCGATCTATGATGCCTGCATGGAATATCAGGCGCGTGGTATCCCGCTCGTGATCTTCGGCGGCGAGCAATATGGCGCGGGCTCCTCGCGCGACTGGGCCGCGAAAGGCACGGCGCTGCTCGGCGTCAAAGCCGTGATTGCCGAAAGCTTTGAACGCATCCACCGTTCAAATCTCGTCGGCATGGGGGTTATCCCATTCGAGTTCACCGGGGGCGCAACGCGCAAGAGCCTGGGTCTGAAGGGCGATGAGACCGTCGACATCCTGGGCCTTGAGGGGATCAAGCCGCTTGAGACCGCCATCGCCCGCATCACCCGCGCCGATGGCGAAGTGATCGAGACCGAGCTTAAGTGCCGGATCGATACCGGGGTCGAGATCGAGTACATCGAAAACGGCGGCGTGCTTCACTATGTGCTGCGCAATCTCGCCAAGGAAGATGGGCCTGAGACAATCGCGGCGGAATAGAAAACGCAAAAAAGATGGCGCGTCCGGGCGGAGCGCGTGAGCTCAGCCGCCCGATTGCGCCGCGCGCAGCGCAGGCAAGAATTGCTGCTCGTATTGGCTGCCGATGAGCGGGCCGATATAGCGGTAAAGCACGGTTCCGTCGGCGGCGATGATGAAGGTCTCCGGCGGCGCGGTGACCCCCCAATCGAGCGAAGCCCGCCCCGACGGATCAATCGACGTGGCCGCGAAGGGGTTATCATCGTCGACCAGATATTGGGCCGCATTGCGGGGATCATCGTTGAAATTCACGCCAACGATCCTGAGCCCATCGGCTTCCAGCGCGAGAAGATTAGGGTGCTCGGCGCGGCAGGGCGGGCACCAGGATGCCCAGAAATTAACGAGCGTCACCTCGCCCTCGGTGAGGGTGTCGAGCGCGGCGGTCCCGTCAACGGCGGCTTTTGGCAAGTCCGGGGCGGATTGGCCGATGAGTGCCGAGCGCAGCGCGCTGGGATCGGTCGTTGTCATGCCGATGTAAAGTGTGAGCGCGAGCGCTGCGAAAATGAGCGGCGGCAGAAACATCAGCCACCTACCCATTCTTGCGTGCCTCCGCCTCTTCGAGCGCGCGGCGCACCCTGCGCGCGCGAATGAGCGTTGTGGCCACCACCGCGCCTAAAAGCGCAAAGCTCGCGCCATAGGCCGCCAAGACTTCGAAAGCGTACTGCCCCAAATCCATCAGATCGCCTGCCTCGCCTGTAAGACGCTCAAGCGACGCGCGCGCACTTCGGTGCGGGCGCGCACCAAAACGAGCGCCACGAAAAGAAAGAAAAAGCCCACCATCGTGATCGCCAGCGGCCAGAAGAAATAATCATCGATCGTGCGACCGCCCGTGACGACGGGAACGCTTGTCCCCTGATGCAGGCCCTGGTTCCAGAACCGCGCCGCATAGCGCGACAAGACGGCAAAGACAGAGCCCACAATCGCCAGCATCGCGGTGAGATCGCCCGCGAGGTCCTGATCTGAAATCGCTTCCCAGAGCGCGATATAGCCCAGATAAAAGAGCGCGAGGATGAGAAATGAAGTGAGCCTTGGGTCCCAGGCCCACCAGGTGCCCCACATCGGCTGACCCCAGATCGCGCCGGTGACAAGACCGATAAGCGTCATCACAAGGCCCACGGGCGCTGCCGCGCGCCCAACCAGCGCCGAGACGGGCTGACGCCGGATGAGCCAGATCAGCGCGGCCGCAAACATCAGGAAATAGCCGTTGATCGCCATGAGCGCGGCGGGCACGTGGATGTAGATGATCTTGACGGTCGACCCCATGCGGAAATCATCGCCCGTGAAGAAAAAGCCCCAAACCAGCCCAAGCGCGCACAGCCCCAGGCCAATCGCCCAGAGCCAGGGCAGAGC
>JBCCTH010000208.1:0-4913 GCA_039198835.1 Pseudomonadota bacterium
AGCCGAAGCCGAAGCCGAAGCCGAAGCCGAAGCCGAAGCCGAAGCCGAAGCCGAAGCCGAAGCCGAAGCCGAAGCCGAAGCCGAAGCCGAAGCCGAAGCCGAAGCCGAAGCCGAAGCCGAAGCCGAAAGCGAACCGGTTGCGGCCGCCATGGCCTCCGAGCCAAAAAAGCGCGCGGGATTGCCGGTTTTGATCGGTGGCGCGGCGGCGGCCCTCTTTGGGTTTGTTCTGGCGCAGATCGTCCCCGGCGGGTGGCCGCTTGCAAACATGAACGATGCGGTCACAGAGCTCGCCGCCACGGACCGCGCGCTTGAAGGCGCGATCAGTGAAAAAGCCAATGCAGCCGATGTGTCTGGCCTTGGAGATCAGATCAGCGCGGTCTCCGCGACACTTGCCGGGCTCGACGCCTCCATCGGAGCCCTTGAGGGCGATCTTGCCGCCTTGGGCGATCGGATCGCAGAGCTAGAGGCGCGGCCCGTCGTCGATCTTTCGTCGCTCGACAATGGCGAGGCCGTCGAAGCAGAATTGCAAGCGCTGCGCGATGAGATTGCCGGCGTTTCGGCAGAAGCCCGGCGCCAGATCGATGCCGCGCGCAATGAGGCCACACTCCTTAAACGAAGCGCGGCCGAGGCCGCGGTATCGGCCGCACGCCGTGCTGCCCTTTCGCGCGTTCTCGCCGCCCTCGATAGCGGCGTGCCCTATGCCGCCACGCTCGAAGAGTTCGTCGCGCTCTCCGGCAGCGCTATTCCAGATGCGCTTTCGGGACCCGCCGAAGAGGGTGTTCCCACCCTGGCGAGCCTGCAAACCGCTTTTCCCCCGCTCGCGCGCGAGGCCCTTGCAGCGATGCGCCGAGAGAATACGGGCGGCGAAAACACGCTCGGCAATTTCTTACGCAATCAGTTTGGCGTCCGCAGCCTTGAGCCCCAGGAAGGGACAACACCCGACGCGATCCTGAGCCGCGTTGAAGGCGCGCTCACGGAAGGGCGTCTGCAAGATGCGCTTGCGGAGGTAGAGACGCTCCCGGCATCGGGCGCGGCGGCGCTCGCGCCTTTCGTCGAAGCCGCCACAGCCCGGATGGCCGCTTTTGCCGCCGCCGATGAGCTCACCAAAACCGAGACGATGAACTAAGGAAGCGTTATGCTCTGGTCCCTTTCAAAAGTGCTGCTTTTTCTCGTCATCGTTGCGGCGTTGACGCTTGGAGCGGGTCTTCTCCTTGAGCTCGATGGCGGCATCACTGTCCAGGTGCCGCGCACCGCTCTCAATGATCCGGCTGAATTTTCTCTCACGCCGATTCAATTGATGATCGTACTGGCGCTGTTTGTGGTCGCGCTCTGGCTGCTCTTCAAGCTCACCGGCCTTCTCATCGCGACGCTCAAGTTCATCAACGGGGATGAAACCGCCATTTCCCGTTATTTTGACCGCAATCGCGAACGACGCGGCTTTGAGGCGCTTTCCGAAGGGCTGGTGGCGCTTGCCTCGGGCGAAGGCAAACTGGCGCTTGCCAAGGCCGCCAAGGCCGAGCGCTATCTCAATCGCCCCGAACTGACCGATGTGGTGACCGCGCAAGCCGCCGAATTGACCGGCGACCGCCGCAAGGCCGAAGAGGTTTATAAACGCCTCCTCAAGGATGATCGGACCCGGTTTGTCGGGGTAAACGGGCTTCTCAAACAAAAGCTGATCGAGGGCGAAACCGAGACCGCCCTCAAGCTCGCTGAAAAGGCCTTCGCGCTCAAACCCAAACATGTCGAAACGCAAGACACGCTTTTGAAACTTCAAGCGGGGGAAAAGGATTGGAGCGGTGCGCGTTCCACGCTTGGCGCGAAGTTGAAGCATGGCTCCTTGCCGCGCGACGTCCACCGCCGGCGCGACGCGGTCATGGCGATTTCGCAGGCGCGCACGCTGCGCACCGAAGGAAAGCTCGATCAGGCGCAAGAGCTCGCCATCGAGGCCAACCGCCTCTCGCCAGAGCTTATCCCCGCCGCGGTCATGGCGGCGCAGGCCTATGTGGAACAAGAAAAGCCGAGATACGCCACGCGCGTCCTCAAAGCCGCGTGGGATAGCCAGCCTCACCCGGAACTCGCTGCCGCCTTCGCCGCGATTGCGCCCGACGAAGAAAGCGGCGCGCGCATCAAGCGCTTCAAATCACTGACGCGCTCAAAGCCGAGCCATTCAGAGACCAAGATGGTCATGGCGGAGCTCTTCATCAGCGCAGAGGATTACCCGGCCGCGCGCCGCGCCATCGGCGATCTGGCCGAGAGCGACCCCTCCACACGCGCCTGGACAATCATGGCCGCCATCGCGCGCGGCGAGGGGGCTGATGATGCTGTGATCCGCGAGCTTCTCACCAAAGCGATCACAGCTCCGCCCGATCCGGTCTGGATCTGCGATGTTTGCGGCCACATTCAGCTCACCTGGGATCCGACTTGCGATAATTGCGGCGCGATTGACACGCTGAGCTGGCGCCGCCCGCAGGCTGGCGAGCTGATCGCCTCCGGCCCTGCTGCGAAAATGCTGCCCATGATCGCCGCCGCCCCCGCACCCACCGCTGAACTCGTCGAAGACGCCCTTGAGGAGGCCCCCGCTCTCCCTGAGCCGGAGATCGTGGAGGCGGAAGTCGTGGAAGGGCAGGCGGAAAATAGGGTCTAGAGCCTTTCACGAATCTTCGCTACACGCTCGCGCACCGGGCAAAACCCCGGTGTCAAACGCCGCTGTAGCTCAGATGGTAGAGCACGTCATTCGTAATGATGGGGTCGGGGGTTCGAGTCCCTTCAGCGGCACCAGCTTTCTCCCTGAAGATCAGTGTGGCTGTCGAAGATGACAGAAGAAAGCGCGGCGCGCGACTGGGATGATGCATTCGCCAATCTGGCGCATATTCCCGGCGGTGATCTCTTGCCGGCGAAATGGGCGCGGGACGCGGCCCTGTTTCGGGAGAGCAAGCGGGAAAGCATGCGGCTCTCCCAACCCTACGGGCGGGCAGAACGAGCGACATTTGATTTCTTCACGCCGGACATGCCCGCAAAAGGGCTCTTCATCTTCATTCATGGCGGGTATTGGATGCAGACCTCCCCGGCCGATTGGAGCCATCTGGCGAAAGGCGCCCTTGAGAGAGGGTTCGCGACCGCGTTGATCGGCTATCCGCTCGCGCCGGACGCCCGCGTCGCGGAGATAACGCGCGCGGTGCAAGCGGGGATCGAGGCAGCCGGGCGGCAAGCAGATGGGCCGATCTATCTTGCGGGGCATTCGGCCGGGGCCCATTTGGCGCTAAGAGCCCTCGAGGCGCGCGCTTCGCTTTCCGCAGCAACGCGCGCGCGGCTGAAAGGGGTCCTTGGGTTGGGCGGTGTTTATGATCTCAGGCCGCTCCTGGCCACGCGCCTCAACGAGACCCTGCGTCTCACCGCGGCGGAAGCATCGGCGGAAAGCCCGCTGCTGCAACCCCCCCAAACGGAGGTTGATGTGCTCTTATGGGTTGGGGCGAATGAACGGCCGGAATTCATTCGCCAAAGCCGGGCGATGGCCGATGCCTGGCAGACTGGAGGCGCGCGGCTGACGCTGAGAGAAGAGCCGGGAGCGCATCACTTTACGACGCTCGAGGGCCTCACCTTTCCCACCTCGCCGCTCTTGGACGCCTTTCTCGGCCACAGTTCTTGAACGCCGGGGCTGGCATCACCGGGGGCTGCGCGCTAGCTCACGGGGATGAAAGACGCCTCAAACCCGCTGCCCGTCAAACATCTCTTTTCGATGCCGGAGGAGATCATCTATCTCGACGGGAATTCGCTTGGCCCCTTGCCTTTAGGCGTGCCCGCGCGCGTTGAGCGCGTTCTCCATGCCGAATGGGGCGGGAATCTTGTCAAAGGGTGGAACCTCGATGATTGGATGGGCCAGCCTGTCAGCGTCGCAGATCGGCTGGGCAGGCTCATCGGCGCGCCAAAGGGCACGTGCGTTCTGGGTGATACGCTCTCGATCAAGGTGCATCAGGCTCTATCGGCGGCGCTTTCGCTCAACCCGGAGCGCAAAGTGATTTTGTCAGACAGCGGCAACTTTCCGACCGATCTTTACATGGCGCAGGGCCTCATTCGCCAGCTTGACCAAGGCCATGAGCTGCGCGTGGTGGCCCCTGAAGAGGTGGAGGGCGCGATTGATGAAAGCGTCGCGGCGCTTCTCTTGACGCATGTCGATTATCGCACGGGCCGCATGCATGATATGGCCGCTTTGACGCAAAAGGCCCACGCGGTTGGCGCTCTCACGATCTGGGATCTCGCGCATTCGGCTGGGGCCGTCCCCGTTGATCTCGCGGGGGTAGAAACCGAATTCGCGATCGGTTGCACATATAAATATCTCAATGGAGGCCCAGGTGCCCCCGCCTTTATCTATGTGCGCCCCGATATCGCCGGCAAGGTCTATCCCGCTCTGGCGGGGTGGCTTGGCCATGATGCACCCTTCGCTTTTGAGCCAGGCTATCGGCCGGGGGCGGGCATAGAACGCTTCAGAGTGGGGACACCCCCTGTCTTGCAAGTTGCAGCCCTCGATGCCGCGCTTGATGTCTGGGAGGGGATCGACATGCGAGATGTCCGGCTCGCCTCGATCGAGCTGTGCGAAGCATTCATCGCCGCTGTCGAGGCGCGTGTGCCCTCTCTCAGGCTTGCCAGCCCGCGCGACGCAACCGAACGGGGCAGCCAGGTCTCTTTTCATTTCGAGAACGGCTATGCAGCGATGCAGGCGCTCATTGCACGCGGTGTCATTGGAGATTTTCGCGCGCCCGACATCATGCGCTTTGGCTTTACACCGCTTTTCATCGGTCTCGATGACGTCGCCAGGGCAGTCGATATTATCGCCGAGGTCATGGAGGGGCGTCTCTGGGACCGGCCTCACTATCTGCAAAAGAGCCGGGTTACCTGATATTTTCAGGGGCGGGCGA
>JBCCTH010000209.1:0-4910 GCA_039198835.1 Pseudomonadota bacterium
CTTAAATTCTCTAGCTACTCCAATCGTTTCCCCTATTTGAACGTGGGTTTTTTGGGTAGTAGCGATAAGTACGGGGTTTTGGCCCGATCGAAGAGTGTTTGCGCTCGCATCCATTCATCGCCCCAATCAGGGAGCCGTTCCAGCGAAGGCAGCAATTGAGCGGCGAAATCCTCTGAAGCTTCGAGCGGCAGAAGCGAGGGCAGATTATCGATGGCTGTGACATCGAGCGGGGGGTGTTCGCTCACCCGGCGGGCGGGAGCCTCCCAACTTGTGGCGCTGTCATAGACTTGCACCGGGTTGAAATCACTCTCGGGATCGCAGGCGATATCGCCGATCACTGAGAGCGCGCGCTGGGCAGTGACAGTCGATGCAGGGATAAAAACCGGCGTTCCCGGACGCGCCAAGATGCAGTTGAAAAAGATATCATGGGCGAGGATCTCGGGGAAAGGGCCGCCATGGGCGGTCTCTTCGATGTCCCACCGCGTCGTGGGGATACCCATATGCGTGCAGAGATCTGCCGCGCCATTCCCCACCCGGCCTTTCGCGCCGATGATGAGCGCCGTCGGCCGCGAAAAGATGCCGCTGAGCGCGCTCTGAAGTGTCGCGAGGAGCGCCTTGGCGCTCGCATGGCGCGTAAGCGGCGGCACTTTCTCGTCGCGCTGTTGCGCAATCCAGCACAGCAGCGCCACCGCTGCGCCCGCATAGCCTGCCCAGTAGCCGAACGCCGCCAAACGCTTGCCGTGGCCATCGACGAGATATTCAAGATCAAGAAGTGTGCCGCCCCCGGCCTCGAACCGCCGCAACAGCTTTTGACCGGCGGGTTGCCCTTTATAGGCGTGGCCGAACATGATGTGGCGATGGGTGAGCGCGCTGCCATCCTCCGGCAGTTCTTTGAGGCCCAGTATGATCGCGTCGCGGGGCGCCTTTGTCCAAGAGCCTTCCGGCGCGATGGCAGCCCCTGCCGCGCGGTATGCCTCGATCTCAATGGCGCGCTGTGTTGCCTCTTCGACCGTCACGGCGAGGCCCCTGGCATGCAAAGCTTTGACACCTTCGGGTGTCAGGCCCACCCGCGCTTCATTATCGCGGCTCTCCGCACGCAGCCAGAGATGGGTCATCGCAAAAGGCCCTCTTCCCGCGCCCGTATCACACTGGGGCGTCGCTCCATGATTTCGATGAACCGCTTTAGCTTGGGAAAAGCGCGCACATCGACCGCATCGCCCTCGAGCCAAAGCGCCCAGATGAAGAGATAAGGGTCTGCCAGGGAAAAGTTTTCTCCAAGGGTAAACGGCCCGGTGATCTTCGTTTCGATATAGGCGGCTGAAGCTGCCATCGTTTCGGGCACTTTCGCGGTCATGTCAGCCCAGCTTTCGGGCCTGTCGGCCCAGCGATGGCCGCGCATTTTGTGCGCGTGGTTCACATGGGCGGTCGTGGCGATATAGGTCATAACTTCGCGCATCCGCGCCGCTGACCATGGATCATCGGGGATAAGCCCGGGCGCGACGAATTCGAGGATCGCGAGTGTCTCGGTGAGAATGCCGCTGGGTGTTTCGAGAGCCGGAACGCGGCCCTTTGGATTTATGCCGTGATAGGCCGCCTTCGTTTGTTCGGCTGATCCGAAATCGACGTGAGCCGCTTCATAGGCCGCGCCCGTTTCATTGAGCGCGATGGCGCTGGCGACTGCGATCGTGCCTGGCGCGAGATAAAGCCTTTGGACCATCAGTAATTGGTCTTCGCGTGCGTTCGCTCGGGCAGATCGAGATGCGGCGTGGCATTGAACCCTGCAAGCATCGCGCCTTCTTCGCGCACGGCGATGCGATGCACCGAGGTGTTGAAGATCGGTAAAAGGATATGCGCCATGCGCGTTGGATCGAGATCGAGCATCAGCCGGATCGCCATGCCGATCACACCGCCCGACGTTACGCATAAGATGCGTTTGCCCGGTTGTTGGGCCTCGGCGAGAACATGGCCGATGCGGGTTTGAAACATCTCGAAGCTTTCGTCGCCCTGAATTTCTGCAGCGTGCCAGGCTTCCATCACCATGGGCATATGATTTGCAAAGCCTGAGCCGTCAGGGCGCGGGACACCGCGGGCTTTTTCGAGCGCGGCCGAGAGGTTGAAGTAATCGAGCTCATTGAGGCGCGCGTCATGACGATGGGGCGTCAGGCCCATGGAGGCCGCCGTTTCCTGATGTCGGTTGAGCGTGCCGGTGAGCACGGTGTCATAGCCCATGTCATGGGTCTTTAGATATTCGCCGAGCCATCTTGCCTGCTGATGGCCAAGCGGCGAAAGGCGATCATAGCTTTTTTCATCGGTCGCTGCCGAATTCGCTTGCCCGTGCCGGATCAGAACAATTTCACCCATGCCTTTTTCTCCCTCATCGCTTGGTTTCAAAAGCCTGCACGCGCCGCAAGTCCGGGATGCCTCCCGCGGGGGTATTTTTCGCCAATGGACCGGGGGGGTGGCGCGTGAGAGGACGTTGCGCGCCCCGGCCTCGCCAGTGCTGGGATCTGAGGACAGCGCTTTAGGCGGCGGAAATCGCGGTTCGCGCGGCAGGAATTGAACGCGCGTTCATAAAAATCGATTGACGCGCAACATCCTTGCGCCATTGTGAAGGCAGAGGTCGAAAGCCGTGCGTCGATGCGGCAAAGACTGGGAGGCTTTTTGGTGACTGCTAACGCGCAATCTTCCGCTTCGGCGGAGCCATTTGCATCTATTCCCGCGCTTTTGGCGCGAAACGCCCGCGCGCATGCGGCGAAGTCTGCCTATCGCGAGAAAGAACTGGGCATCTGGCAGAGCTGGACATGGGCCGATGTCGCCGCCGAGATTGAAGCGCTGGCGCTGGGGCTTTTGGAGCTCGGCGTTTCTCCGGGCGATCATGTCGCCGTGATGGGCCGCAATCGGCCTGCGCTCTACTGGTCGATCGTGGCCGCGCAATCTGTCGGAGCGGTGCCGGTGCCGCTTTATCAAGACGCTGTCGGCGAAGAGATCGCCTATGTTCTTGAGCATTGTGGCGCACGCTTCATCATCGCGGGCGACCAGGAGCAGGTCGATAAAGTGCTCGATATCCAGGATCGTTTGCCCGGGATCGAGCACATCGTTTACGTCGACCCGCGCGGCATGCGCAAATACGATCACGCTCAGATGACGCGCTTCACCGATCTGCAAGAGCAGGGGCGCGCGGCCAAAAATCGGTTGGCGCCCGAGCTTAAGGCGCGCTCTGAGGCTCTGACTTATGACCATACCTGCGTGATGCTCTACACCTCAGGGACGACCGGGCGACCCAAAGGCGTTGTGCTTTCCAACCGCAACATCATCGAGACGTCAAAGGCCTCGGCCGAGTTTGACGCGCTTCGGGCGGGAGACGAAGTTCTCGCCTATCTGCCGATGGCCTGGGTGGGCGATTTTATCTTCTCTATCGGGCAGGCCTATTGGACAGGTTTTTGCGTCAATTGCCCGGAAAGCGCTGAAACCGTGATGCATGATCTCCGCGAAATCGGGCCGACATATTATTTTGCCCCGCCCCGTGTCTTCGAGACGCAACTCACAACGGTCATGATACGGATGGAAGATGCGGGCGCGGTCAAGCAGCGCCTTTTCAAGTTTTTCATGGGGCGCGCGAAGGCCATCGGCCCCAAGATCTTGGACGGCAAACCCGTGGGGCTTTTTGACCGCCTCACCTATCGGCTGGGCGAGTTTTTCGTCTTCGGGCCGCTCAAGAACACGCTGGGTTTGAGCCGTGTGCGGGTTGGCTACACGGCCGGTGAAGCGATTGGCCCAGAGATCTTTGATTTCTACCGCTCGCTGGGGATCAACCTGAAGCAGCTTTACGGTCAGACCGAGGCGGGTGTTTTCATCACCCAGCAGAAAGACGATGAAGTGCGCCCCGATACCGTGGGCACCCCCACGCCTGGCGTCGAGCTCAAGATCGCGGAAAGCGGCGAAGTCTTTTACCGCTCGCCGGGCGTTTTCGTGGAATATTACAAGAACCCGGAAAGCACCGCATCAACGAAGGATGCCGACGGCTGGGTCGCCACCGGCGATGCCGGGTTCATCGAGGAGGCCACAGGCCATCTGCGCATCATTGATCGCGCCAAAGACGTGGGCAAAATGGCGTCGGGCGCGCTTTTTGCGCCGAAATACGTCGAAAACAAGCTGAAGTTCTTTCCCAACATCTTAGAGGCCGTGGTTTTTGGGAGCGGTCGTGAAACCTGCGCGGCCTTCATCAACATCGATTTGACAGCGGTGGGCAACTGGGCGGAGCGCAACAACATCGCCTATGGCGGCTATCAGGAGCTTTCGCAGCATCCGCAGGTCCGCGAGATGATCCGCGAGCACGTGGAGGAGGTCAACCGGTCGGTGGCTGGCGATGAGATGCTCTCGGGCTGCCAGATTCACAGGTTCCTCGTTTTGCACAAAGAGCTTGATGCCGATGACGGCGAGATGACCCGCACGCGGAAGGTGCGCCGCCGGGTAATCGAAGAGAAATACGCTGATCTGATCGGGGCGCTCTACGATGGATCGACCGAAGTGAGCACCGAGACCGAGGTGACCTATGAGGATGGGCGGAAGGGGTCGATCAAGGCGACGTTGACGCCAATGGATGCGGCGACAGTGGATGCCGAGGTAAAGACGCTGGAGGCGGCGGAGTGATGGTTTTGGGTCAGAGCGCCAGCGTCATGCCCGATCTCGGGAGGGCGGTTCTTCAAACCGCACGGTCGCAATTCAAAGCGTCATCACCGCGAGGGACGAAGCGCCATTGCCAATATGCCCTCCCGCTCCCGGGGGGGAAGAGGAGAAAAAAAAAACAAAACAACAACCCACCAAAGACCAAACACCCCCCACCCCCCCGACCCCACCCCCCCGCCCCCAAACACACACAAAAAACCACGCCCAAAAAAAAAAAAAAAAAC
>JBCCTH010000210.1:0-4892 GCA_039198835.1 Pseudomonadota bacterium
GCGATATCGCGATCATATTCGTCTTTGAGGGTGCCGCTGTCATATTCGAAATGATTGAAGATATAGAGCGCGCGGTGGCGCGTATCCTCAACGAGGCAAGGCCCTGTCTCATCGCTCCCAAGGAGGACATCGAGACCGGCCGCTTCTATCTCGGCGCGAGAATTCTCGGTCCAGCGGCTCACGGGGATCACGCATTCATCTGAAAAGCCGCGCAGATAGGGCGAGGCGGGCGCGAGGTTGGCCTGCCGAAAACACCCGAAGGCTTTTTTATCGAGCAGCTTTTTCGCGACGCGATGAAAGTGCCAGAGCATCGCCATCCCGCCCCAGCAGACGCCGAAGGTCGAATGAACGTTGGTTTGGGTCCAGTCCATCACCTCGCGGAGTTCGTCCCAATAGGTCACCTCTTCGAAATCCAGATGCTCAATCGGCGCGCCGGTGATGATGACCCCATCAAACTTTTCTGCCTTGGCCGCCTGAAACGGGCGATAGAATTGGGCCATATGCTTGGCGGCGGTGTTCTTTGTCTTGTGTTCGCTCATGCGGATGAGATGGAGATCGATCTGGAGAGGTGTCGCGCCGATCAGTCGCGCGAACTGGGTCTCTGTCTGGATCTTCTTTGGCATCAGATTGAGAAGCGCGATCCGCAGCGGGCGGATATCCTGCCGCGCGGCCTGACCTTCATCCATCACCATGACGCCCTCTCGGCCAAGAACCGAATAGGCGGGGAGATCAGAAGGGAGCTTGATAGGCATATCGCGTCTCTTAGAAGGCCGAGCGCGCGGCTTTAAGCGGGTGCTGCGCGGTTATCAATGGCTTGGGCGATCAGATCGATGAAATCGGCCTCGCTCGTGATCGTCTCAAAATCCGCGCCCGAGATCGTCACCCCCCAGCGCGCCATGGCAGCATAGCGCGGCTGGCGGTGAGCGAGCGCCTTCGCGTAGGTCCAGCGAATGAAGGCATCAGGGTCAACTTCGGCTTCGGCCTCGCCGGTTTCGCCTCGGTAATCCGCCCAGGCCTTTTCGAGGAACGGCCTTTGATAATACATGGGCTTCGGATCACGGTCGAACCGGTCTGTCAGCTTGGTAAGGTGGGCCTCATCGCCTTCGATCCAAACGAGCAGCATGTGTTGGGCGAGGGCGGCAAGAACGGCGTCGACCCGGTCGTTGCCATCAACGATTTCGCACAGTGACCCGGATGTATCACAGATGAAGTTCGGGTAGCCATAAAGCGCTTTCGCGCGGTCGATGAAGCGGATGGCATCGAGCGTCGCGGCGCGCTCTGCATCGTGGTGGAGCGCCTGACGTCTTTGATATTCCGCAAAGCTTAAGCCGCCTTTCGCAGCGTCGCCCGGCTTGCCGAGATATGTCGAGAGGGGGGCGAGGTTATCGAAGGTGATGTTGGATTCGACATAGATCGAGTCAGACATCAACAGCGCGCGCAGGAACGGGTTCTTCATCGCCTCGGCTTTGAAATTGTCGGCGATGTGTTCGTCCATGTAACGGGTGCCGATGCGATAATCGACAGAGTAGTGAAACCAGTTTCCGCCGTCGCGCAGGATGTTGGAGACATGGGTCTTGCCGAGGCCGGACATCGCAAAAAGACAAGCGTGTTTCTCGGGCGCGTTTCGCCAAGCGCGGGAGGTAGGGTAGAGCATCAAGTTTGGCCTCGTTTCATCTGCTGCGTTTTATCGGCCAGGGCGCACCCGCGAAAGGGCCTTTGCCAAAGGCCCAAACGGCAGCCGCTCGGAAATGATCAAGAGACCGACCGCGAGTGTCGCAAACCCGGCGAGCGTCCGAGCGGGCAAAGCCTCGCCCAAAAAGAGCGCGCCGAGCAAGATCGCGATCGGGGCGATGAGAAGCGTGCAGAGCATCAAATTGCCGGAGCCCGCCATCGCCAAGACGCGGTAATAGAGAAGATAAGCGCCCGCCGTGCCGATCACGGCCAAATAAGCGAGCGCGGCCCAGGCCTGGGCGCTCAGCTTAAATTCAAGTGGTCCCTCAACTGAGATCGCCAAGGGCACCATAATAAACGTTGAAACGCTCAACATGCCCACCGCTTGCACGAGCGGGTGAATGCCTTGCATGAAGTGGCGTGCCCAAACACCTGCAAAAGCATATGAAATCGTCGAAACAATCACAGAAATCTGCCCGAAAGAGCGCATATCAAACGCAGCGAGATTGCTCAGCCCCACGGCCATCGACACGCCTAAAAAGCCAACGCAAACCCCGATTGTGCGCGCCCATGTGAGCCGTTCATCGGCCAGAAAAAACGCGGCGATGAGCACGCCCCATATCGCGGTTGTCGCGTTGAGGATCGCGGTGAGCCCGCTTTCGATGTGAAGCTGGCTCCAGGCTTGCAAGGTGAAAGGGAGCGCATTGTTCAAGATGCCCATGCCCAAAAACCCCACAAACGCGCGCGCTGTCAAAGGCACGTTGAGCCGCAAAGAGACAACGATGATCCAGAGGATAAGGCAGGCCCAGCCCAAGCGATGGGTCACAATCGTGAGCGGCCCAAGCTCTTTGAGCGCGACATTCACAGACATGAAAACCGCGCCCCAAATCAGACTAAGTAGCAAAAGCTCAAGCCAGGCGCGTGCGCCCATGCGTTTGGGAGAAAGAGGTTGGCCCGCCATGGCGCACCGCTAGCAGGGCGCCTGAGGAAGCGAAATCCGAAATTTGCGCAAAGGGCACGCCCACGCAGAGCGCGCCGGCGCGTCATAGCAATGAGGCACCCTAGAAGGTATAGCTCACCTGGAAGCCCAGGCCGACGACCGTGTTATCACGGAACTCGGCTTCATCGGTTTCACGCACCCCGGCATCGGCATCGCCGACCCATGTATAGTTGAGGCCGCCTGAGAAGACGAAGCCATCACTCTCATATCGGCCGCCGAGGGTGATCCCGATCAACCCGTCTGTGGGCCCAAGGGGAGAGACATTGTCATCGTTTTGCGCTGCCTCATAGAGGATGGTCGCAGACCCCGAGAAAGCATCGGAGAAGCGGCGCGCGACGCCAACCGTATAGCGCAAGCTGTCATCGAGGTCGGCAAGGTCGCTGTTGAGCATGGGCGGGATAACATCGAAGCTTCCCCATTCCGCCCATCGGACACCCGCGGTCAGAAGCGTGTCTGCTGCGATCCCGGTCTGGAAATCGAGGTTGATCGATTGCGGCGTGGTGACCTCGGTGATGTCGGTTGTGGCCCCACCTGAGCTCACGCCTGATTCAACCGTTTTTCCTTCATGGGTGATTTCAGAATTGTAAGTGAGCGCCACGCGCAGCGCGATATCGGGGATCTCATAGGCCGCTCCAAGCGAGTAGCCCATGGCCCATGTGTCCTCCAGCTCGGCGCGGTAGCCGCCATTTGAAACAAACGTCCCGGTTGGCCCGGCTGTATTTCCGGCAACGGTCTGACCGGTGGAAATGGCCGCCGATCCACTGTTTAGCGTCAGCGATCCAACGGGGACACTGACGCCGCTGATGTTGTTCAAGGCGGTGTTGACCGTAGCGAGGTCAGCTTGATCGAGAGAGGCGGTCTGACCCGTGGCGATCCCCCCGAGGATCGTGCGGAATTCAGGCGTGCCCAGCACCGTGAGCGCATCCGTGCTCCCTTGCTGGGCCGCGCCTGCAACATACCCGCCGATGACGCGGCCCCCTTCAAGGCCAGCGAACGACCCCGCATAAGCTTGGCCGTTCAGCGCAAGCGTGCCGCCCAGGCGTTGCGCGCGAACGCCGCCGAAGACGCTGAAGCGGGGATCGACCTGGTAGCGGAGCCAGCCTGTTATGGCTGACGTGTTCACATCGGCCAGGGTGCCTGCGAGGCGATCTGATGTGGGATCACCATTATAGCTGGTATCGACGCCGAAGGGTTGATCGAAAGCGATCGTATAGGTGAGCTGGTCGTTGATCTCGCCGGTAAAGCTTAGCGCTGTCTGCGTATAGCTCTTTGCGGCGTCATACTCGGTGTTTGTTGTCGTGTCGCGGCCCGTGACGTTCGGTGTCACGACCCCGAAGGAAAATGACACCTCCCCAGGGTCATTGAACACAACGAGCGAATTCTGGTTGGATCGGTCAAGGCCGCCAGCGGATGCCGCAGACGCCATGAGCGCTGTCGCAGCCGATGCGAGTAGGTACTTTTTCATGGTTTTTTTGTCTCTTCCCTGCGCCGTTCCCATGCGGCGATTTCTTTTTGTGCTTCTTTATTGGGCGCTGCGTCAATTTGTGACGCCGCGTCACAGGCCCCACACGACCTTGCGTCACATTTAAGAAAGGCGGCTTTCGCGCAGGATACTGAGGTAATTCGCGCCAAAGATGAGCGCGGCCCCTATGAACACGAAGCCGTCAAGCGGTTCGCCGTAAAGCGCCATGCCGATGAGAGCGATGGCGGGCAGGCGAACGAAATCGACCGGCATGACGACACTGGCCGGGGCGAGTGTCAGGGCTTTGGTCAGGCAGAAATGCGCGACAAGCCCGGCGAGCCCGATAACACTTAACCAGGGCAAGCTTTGGAAAGATGGCAGCGCGATATCACCGTCAAAACCCGCGCAGATGATCCCGAAGGCCGCCTGCATCACCGTGAGGTAAAATAGGATGCAGGTGATCGTTTCTGTGCGCGTCAGCAGCTTTGTGAAGATCGCCGAGCCCGCAAAGCCGATTGCGGCCGCCGCCCCGAAGACGATGCCGGGGTTAAGCGATGTGAAATCAGGGCGCGCCACAATCAGCACGCCAAGAAACCCGAGTGCGGCGAACCCGATCTTGGCCCAGGTCAGCCGCTCCGAGAGGAAAATCGGCGCGAGCAGCAAAACCCAGATCGGGGATGTGAACTCAAGCGCAAAGAGTTGCGCGAGCGGAATGAGCGTGAGCGCATAAAACCAGCAATTCTGACCGAAGAAATGCGC
>JBCCTH010000211.1:0-4801 GCA_039198835.1 Pseudomonadota bacterium
GGCGGCAAAAGCGAGGAGGCGCATGGATATCCCTTCCGATGTATCAGCCCTGGCGCAGGCGCGCCCAAGTGCAGGCTTAGGCGCGTCAGGCGATCACCTCATAATCACGTTTGGATTAGGAGGCACGTGAGGCGCGCCGGCTTGCGAGGCTTTTCCTTGCGTCGCGGCCTATCCCTGGCAGAGCCGCGCGATCGTTTCAGCGGCTTCCGCGCAGGCGCTCTCGAAGGTCATGCTTTCGGCGAGAGCCTGACCGTGCTGGGCGATGGCGTGGGCTTCAGGGTCATTTTCATGCAGCCAGGAAACCTTGTCAGACAGGTCTGACAGGTCGGCGGCCACGGGCACGTAATGCCGCCACGGGATGAGGCGATCATAATACCATTGCCGGAAGCCCACTTCGCTTTCGACCTTCAGGACACAGCAACCGAAGAGCAGACGATGAAAGAGGTTGTCCCAGGTGTTGGAGAAGCCATCGATATCGATGGCGAATTTACGCGCGCGCCAGAGGGCGGCGGGCTGAGGCGCGCCGATGAGCCCGTGCCGGGCGAGCCAAGTGGCGGCCTGGCCCTCAGCGACGAACCGGATATCAACGCCCTCAAGACCACGCGCCGCGAGCGCGAGGCGCAAGCGCTGGGCGATGAGCGGGCTTTGCGAGGCTCCGCCGACATCGGCGATGTGAAGCCCTGCGCCATTGAGCCCGCCGCGCCAGACGATCTCTGACGCTCGCGCCTCCCAGGGGAGGTTTGCGCCTCTGCCCGCGCGCGCGGCCCGATGGCCGCCCGTGGCAAAGAAGCGCGGATCGGGGACGAGCGCGCGGCCCGGCAGAAAGCTCGACGGGCTTACATCGGCGCGGCTGGGTTCGTTGCCGTCTGAGATATCGAAGACGAGCGATGTCGCGCTTGGGCCGGCGCATCGCATGTAGTGCAGATAAGCGGCGGCGTGAGAGCGAAGGGCCCTTGTGTCATCGGCTGCCGCGCGCTCGGCGCTCCAAAGGAGGGCAAGCGCCCCGTCTCCTTCGCGCGTGATGCGGATGTCCCACGGGCCAAGATCACCGGGTGCGCCGCGCGCGAAGCGGGGCTTTTTCTCAAGGGGCGCAACGCCCGCCTCGCGCAGCATGCGCCTTGTGCGCCGCGCAAGGCGCACGGCCAGGGCTTTGTCACTGAGGCGATCAAGGAAGGTCATGGCGATATCCCCTGCGAGCGGCAGCGATACGGCGGCCCCGCGCGAAAGTAAATCACCGGGTCGGAAGGCCCGGCAGGCTTTTGCTTTCGCGGCGCGCAAGCTACCTCTTGCGCGCAATGAGGAGATTTCCATGACCTATGAGCCCCCGAAAATCTGGACCTGGGACAGTACATCAGGCGGGAAATTCGCCAACATCAACCGGCCCATCGCCGGTGCCACGCATGATAAGGCGTTGCCCCTGGGCGAGCACCCTTACCAGCTCTACTCGCTGGCGACGCCCAATGGCGTCAAAGTCACGGTGCTTTTTGAAGAGCTTCTCGAAGCGGGCCACGATGCCGAATATGATGCCTGGCTGATCAATATCGGCGAGGGGGATCAATTTTCATCGGGCTTTGTCGAGATAAACCCGAATTCCAAAATCCCTGCTTTGCTTGATCGGTCTGGCGCCGCGCCGGTACGGGTTTTCGAGAGCGCGTCTATCATGCTCCATTTGGCGGAAAAGTTCGGCGCGTTTCTTGGAGAAAGCCGCACTGAAATGTTCAACTGGCTTTTCTGGCAGATGGGGAGCGCGCCGTATCTGGGCGGCGGCTTCGGCCATTTCTACGCTTATGCGCCGGAGAAGTTCGAATATCCGATCAACCGCTTCGCGATGGAAACAAAACGGCAGCTCGATGTGCTTGATCGCCATCTGGCTGAGCATGAATGGATGGCAGGCTCTTATTCGATCGCGGATATGGCGATCTATGCCTGGTATGGCAATCTGGCCTTGGGGCGCGCCTATGATGCTGGCGAGTTCTTGCAGGTGCAGACCTATGAAAACGTTGTCGCCTGGGCGCAAAAGATTGACGCGCGCCCGGCGGTTCAGCGCGGGCGGCGGGTGAACCGCGTGATGGGCGATGATGTCAAACATCTCCCTGAACGGCATTCGGCGGCGGATTTTGAGGATTGACGGCGTCTTGACCCCAAGCTGAGGCGCGGCCAAGCGCCTGAATGCCCGCCCCTTTCCCGAGCCCCAGCCGAGCGCAAGGATGACCCCCGCAATTTAGGGGGTTATCGTCGCTTCGAAATTGGCTGACGGTGGCATCGAGGGGATGGGCCCATGCCGCCTGAGAAAAGCAGTCCTGATAGCTCAATGCCCGGCGATATCGTCGCCGAGGCGGTGGGGCGTTTTGAGACCTCAAAGAGCGCTCCTGAGATCGCCTCGGTCTTCATGAAGGCTGTGATGCCCCATTGCGGGATAGGATTTACGGCGGCTGAGTTTGACGTGAACGAACGGTCTCGCCTGCTGCTTTACACGTCGATGCCCGAGGTCTTTACGCCGCTGGATCGCGACAGCGCTTGGTGGGCCGATGACCCTGTCGTGGCGGAGCTCGGGATGGGGACGTTGCTCCCCTTCAATGTCGAGGATGCCTGGTCGCGCCCTTTGGCTTCCGCCGCGCCGCGCTGGGAAGCGCTGACCGAGATCGGCCTGCACCGTGGATGGGTTTTTCCGACGTCGAAGCCCGGGTTTATCGGCGGCGTTCATCTCATTGCCGACCCGGATAATTACTTGCCGATGGCCCGGGATCTCGGCCTGCTCCATTTGCTCGCCAAATACATGCACGCCTTCATGACCGAGCTTGACCCCGATGAGGATGGTGGCGTCGTTGTCCGCAACACGCTGCGATTGCCTGCCACTGTCGGCAAGAGCCGGAAGCTGAGCCCGCGTGAAGTGACCTGCCTGCGCTGGTGTGCGTTTGGGAAAACCGCCGAGGAGATCGCTTTGATCGAAGGGTTGAGCCCGCATACGGTGCGCGATTATCTCAGAGAAGCGCAGCGCAAGCTCGATAGCCGCTCGCAAGCGCAAGCGGTGGCGCGCGCGTTGAAATACGGGGTCTTTCGGATATAGCCGCGCCTTGCCCGGTCGCGTTTGCGGCGGATGAGCCTTGCGGCGACATTCCAAGGCCATTTGCCGAGTGAGGGCCTTTGACCACACCCCAAAATTGCGGGGATAGGGGGACCAGCGCCGTCGGTGCATGACCCAAGGGCAGCTTACAGTTTCAAAGGGCTTCCCATGCCGCGCTCCCTCTTTTTCTCGACCGCTTTTGCGGCGGCTCTCGCGCTTCCCGCACTGCTCCCCGGCACAGCCGCACAGGCCCAAGTTCTCACTTGCGCGACCATGGGCACGCTCACGGGCTCGTCCGCGCGCAATGCGAGCACGCCGTCCTTCACGGTTTCGACCGGCGATGTTGTGACCGTTGTGGCCACAGGCACGGCTGGCGCGCAGATCGAGGTTTCATTTCTGAGCAGCACGCAGACGCGGACTTTTCCCGCCAGCGGCACCGAGACGGTGACGTTCACCATCGGCACCTTGACAGGAAGCACCGCCACGGATGCGGTGACGGGCTCGATCATCTCGGGTGTGTCGGGTATCGACATCAGCGTCACCTGCGCCGTTGGAACGGCAAGCTCGGGCGGGTCGGGCGGGGGGAGCTCGGGCTCGTCAAGCGGGTCTTCAAGCAGCAGTGCGAGCACGTTGCCGGCCGCGCAGACCTATCAGGATATCAGCCGCCGCGCGACGGCGCTCAGGTTTGGCTCGGCGGGCATTGTCGAGCTCGCGCCGCAGGGCGGCATGCCATTCCGGATCTCGGGCGGGGGCGATCGGCTCGCCTTTGCGGGCTCGCTCAGCGCGATCCTGGGCAGCCAGGCGGGCAAGCTCGGCCCGGTGCCTGCCGATCCGATCGTCGTGCCGCCTCTTGAGACGCGCCCCGTCAGCGCACCCGGTCGCCGCGTCGGCAGCTCTGCCGCCCCCGAGACACCTTTCAGCGCGACGCCCTGGGATATCTGGGCCAGCGGCCAGATCAGCTTTGAAAGCGACCAGGGCGGGGGCGGCGGCACGCAGGGCGCGCTCACGCTCGGCGCGACCTATCTCGCCGCGCCGGACGCGCTTTATGGCGTCTCTTTCAGCTATGGTCTGGGCGAAACCGACGGCAGCACGGTTTTTGAAAGCCAGTATCTGGGGCTCAATCTCTACGGCTCTTTCCGCCAGCCCTCGGGCCTGACCTTCACCCCCTATCTCAGCTATTTGCAGACCGACACCGATGTTTCCCGCACCGGTGCCACGGGCAGCTACACAGCCGATACGATTGTCGGTGGCGCGCGGCTCTCAGCCCGGCGGATGCTTGAGGATACGCGCGATCTCACGCGTTATTTCGAGCCCAATGCCGAGATCGCGCTGGGGCGCGATGATCGCCCGAGCTACACGATGTCGGATGCAACCGTGGTGGCGGCCTCTGATGAGAGCTTTGGCCTTTTGAGCCTGGGGCCGACCTGGGGCCAGGTCAGGCGCAACCCGCGCCCGGGGATCGCGCGCATGGAAACCCGCATCGGTTTCGGGCTCGAATGGAGCTTTATCGATGACGGCACAGGCGGCGATGATCTGGGCGGCGCGCTCAAGGCGGGGTTGGCTTTGGTGACCGATGGCGGCGGCGCGTTCTCAGTGACGCTCGACACTACGGGCCTGGGCCGAGACGCGGATGCTTTGGGCCTGGGCTTCCACTACACTAAGGCATTTGACTGACCCCGTGCGCGTCCGGGCGGCCTTATCCCCCGCCCGGCCAAACCCCCGCCCGGCCAAAAAAAA
>JBCCTH010000212.1:0-4778 GCA_039198835.1 Pseudomonadota bacterium
AGCCATCGTTACCGCTAACATTGATCGAAGGGTCGGCCATGGTCTCGCGCGTTATCCCAGTGGAGCCGTTTGAACTCGTGATTTTTGGGGGCACAGGCGATCTGGCGCGCCGCAAAATCCTGCCCGGCCTCTTCCGGCGCTACTGCGCGGGCCAGATGCCGGACACCGCGCGCATCATAGGCTCGGCGCGCGCTGAGCTTGATCCAGATGGCTACCGCCAAATGGTGGCCGAGGCGATCAGGGAATTTGGTGGAAAGACACTCGCCGAATGCGGTGAGCTCCCCGGGTTTTTAGACCGTCTCGATTACATCAAAACAGACGCCAAAGGCGATGATGGCTGGCCTGAATTGGCCGCAAAAGTGCGCAAATCGATGATCAACGCATTCTATTTCTCGGTCGCGCCGGGGCTTTTCGGCGATCTCGCCGAGAAGCTCAAAAAATATGACCTCGCCGATGCTGAGAGCCGCATCGTGGTTGAAAAGCCCTTCGGGAGAGATCTTGCCTCGGCAAAAGCGCTCAATGCCACCCTCGCAGGCTATTTCGACGAAACGCAAATTTACCGGATTGATCATTATCTTGGCAAAGAGACGGTGCAAAACCTCATGGCCTTGCGGTTTGGCAATGTCATGTTCGAGCCACTCTGGAACGCCAAATACATCGATCACATTCAGATCACCGTGGCAGAGACTGTCGCCGTCGGCTCGCGCGGGGCATATTATGACAGGTCGGGCGCGATGCGCGACATGGTCCAAAACCACATCATGCAGCTCTTATGCCTCATCGCCATGGAGCCCCCGGCTCAATTCGCGCCCGATGCCGTGCGCGATGAAAAGCTCAAGGTGATCCGCGCGCTTCAGCCAGTCGCCCCCCATGAGATCGTCCGCGGCCAATATGACGCCACCGAAACCGCGCCAGGCTATCGCGACGAAGCCGAAAACCCGCGCAGTTTCACCGAGAGCTTCATCGCGATGAAAACGCATATCGCGAATTTTCGATGGTCCGGCGTGCCGTTTTATCTGCGCACGGGCAAACGCATGGCGACGCGGGCCTCCGAGATCGCGGTGGTTTTCAAATCGCTGCCACATTCGATTTTTGAGGGCGAGGATCCCGGGCGCAATGTGTTGTCGATCCAGCTTCAGCCCAATGAAGGCATCACCATGGATATGACCATCAAAGAGCCGGGCCCGGGGGGGATGCGGCTCGTGAATGTTCCGCTTGATATGACCTTCGCCGAGGCGCTCGGCCCCGAGGCCGAAGAGGTGCCTGACGCGTATGAGCGGTTGGTGATGGACGTGATCCGCGGCAATCAAACGCTTTTCATGCGCGGGGATGAGGTTGAGGCCGCCTGGGCCTGGACCGATCCGATCATCGAAGGCTGGAAGGCGCGCGGCGATGTGCCCAAGCCCTATGAACCCGGCTCCATGGGGCCCATCGATGCCCATGCGCTTGTTCATCGCGATGCGCGCTCCTGGCGGGATGTCAAAGGATGAGGCTCGAGAGATATCCTGACCGCGATTTGATGATGCTCAAGCTCGCAGACACGCTCACAAGCGAGCTGGCGAAATGTCTGACGCTGCATCCTTGGGCCTCTCTCGCTGTCCCGGGGGGGACAACGCCAGGCCCCATTTTCGATAGCCTGTGTGATGCGCCTCTCGATTGGGCGCGCATCCACGTGATGCTGAGCGATGAACGCTGGGTGCCTGAAAGCTCAGAGCGGTCAAATACACGTCTTTTGAAAGAACGGTTGCTCACGGGCCGCGCGTCTGAGGCGCGCTACATTCCTTTGGTGACAGAGGATGCAAAGCCCGAAGAGGGCATCCCAAAGCTCTTGCCTGCCTTGGCCGAAGAGATGCCGATCTCGGTTCTTCTTTTGGGCATGGGCGCGGATATGCATACCGCCTCGATCTTCCCGGGTGCCGATAACCTCGAGGCGGCCCTTGCCCCGGACGCGCCCGCGCTTATTGCCATGCGCGCGCCCGGCGCGACGGAGCCGCGCGTGACACTTCCGGCCGCTGTTTTGGCGGCGGCCATGTCGATCCACGTGGTGATAACCGGGGAAGATAAGCTTGTGGCTCTTGAGCGCGCGCGCGCGCTCCCGCCCAAAGAGGCCCCGATTGCCGTAGTCCTGAAATCAGCAATCGTACACTGGGCGAAATGACAAAATTCTCTGAACTCCAGGCCAAAGCCGCCCGCGTCGCGGATCGCTCAATCCTCAGCCTCCTTGACGCCGAGCGCAGCGCTGATTTTTCTGTCACCGCCGACGGGCTTTTATTCGATTACGCGAAGACGAATATCGATGCGGAAACCCGCGCGCTCCTCCTTGATTTGGCCGCCCCGGTCGCCGCGGCCCGCGCTGCGATGTTTGCGGGCGAAAAAATCAACGAGATGGAAGGGCGCGCGGTCTTGCATACGGCCCTGCGCAGCTTTGCGGCACCGGTTTATGTGGATGGCGTCGATGTCACCGAGGGCATTCGAGACACGCTGGCAAAGATGGAGCGTTTCGCCGCCGCTCTCAGATCAGGCGCTTTCGCGGGGCAGGGCGGACAGATCACCGATATTGTCAATATCGGCATCGGCGGGTCTGATCTTGGCCCGGTGATGGCTGTCGCCGCCCTCAGCCCCTACCATGACGGGCCGCGCGCGCATTTCGTTTCCAATGTCGATGGCGCACATATCGCCGATACGCTGGCAGGCCTCGATCCGCAAACGACGCTCGTGATCGTGGCCTCAAAAACCTTTACGACCATCGAGACCATGACCAATGCCAAGACCGCCTGGGATTGGATGGCGCGGGCTGTCTCTGAGCCGGGCGCGCAATTTGCGGCGCTGTCTTCCAACGAAGAGAAAACCGGCGAATGGGGCATCGCCCCCGAGCGGGTCTTTGGCTTTGAGGATTGGGTCGGCGGGCGCTACAGCGTCTGGGGCCCGATCGGGCTTTCGGTCATGCTGGCCGTTGGCCCAGAGAATTTTCGCGCGTTTCTCGCCGGTGGCGCGGCGATGGACGCGCATTTTCGAGCGGCTGAGGGGGCCGCGAATATGCCGCTGATGCTTGCCCTTGTCGGGCTTTGGCATAATCAGGTATGCGGCTATGCCTCGCGGGCGGTTTTGCCCTATGATCAGCGATTGTTGAGGCTGCCCGCTTACCTGCAACAGCTTGAGATGGAATCAAACGGAAAGGGCGTGGCCATGGATGGCACGGCGCTCTCTTATCCGTCGGGGCCGGTTGTGTGGGGCGAGCCGGGCACGAACGGGCAACATGCATTTTATCAGCTCATACACCAGGGCACGCGTGTTATCCCTTGCGAGTTCATCGTGGCCCGCGAGGGGCATGAGCCTGAGCTTGCGCACCAACATGCGCTTCTCCAGGCCAATTGCCTCGCGCAATCAGAGGCTTTGATGCGCGGCAGGTCGCTCGATGAGGCGCGCGCAAAGGTGACCGGCCAGTTCGAAGGCGCGGAGCTTGAACGGCAAGCCGCGCATCGCGTCTTTCCCGGCAATCGCCCGTCAACAACACTCTGTATCCCCAAGTTGACGCCGTTCACGTTGGGCCAGATCATCGCGCTTTATGAGCACCGGGTCTTTGTCGAAGGGGTGATCCTTGGCATTAACAGCTTTGATCAATGGGGCGTGGAGCTCGGCAAAGAGCTCGCCACGGCTTTGGGCCCGATCATGGGCGGCGCGGATGCGCGCGAAAAAGATGCCTCAACGCAGTCTTTGGTGCGCTATCTGCGCGGCGAGGCGTGAAGCAGCATCGGCTTCCGCGCCGGGGCCTCACGGCTTCGGGTCATGGGGGGAGGCCCGGCTTTGAGCCGCGACGAGCGCCTCGGTTCAAAGTGCTTCTGGTTTCATCCGCTCGGATTTGACCGGGACTGGCTCTAGGGCCACGCGCTCAAGCCTGCTGCGCCCCGTCGCGGTCGCGAAATGCGGCTTTCCAATGTGCCGGCAGGGGCACTTTCACCCCTGACTGATCGAGGTTAACCAAGACGGCGTCACCCTTGGTGACCAACGTTCCATCGATCCAAACGCCATATTCCATCGCCCATGAGGTGCGCCTGAAGCTCACCGTGCGGCCCGCGACGACATAGATGTCGTGCAGCCTGACTTCTTCGACGAACTCCAGCCCCACATTGCGCAGAACGATCCGGGGGAGCACGTCTGCGCGATACTCATTGATCCCGTAAGCGCGAAAGTAGTGGATGCGCAGGTTTTCAAACCAGGCGAGATAAGCGGCGTTGTTGACATGGGCGAGCACGTCCAATTCCCCAAACCGCACCTGATCTTTCAAGCCGAAGGCAAAGGGCGCGGGCACGCCCGCCGCACGCAGATCGTCCGAGCCAAGCGGCGTCAGGAAGGGGAGGTCCATTTTCGAAAGTGCCCCCTGATCTTCGCGGCGGCGCGCCTATGGAGCGGGTAACGGGAATCGAACCCGTAACTTAAGCTTGGGAAGCTCGCGTGATACCTTTTCACCATACCCGCGCTGGCGCCGGGAAATAAGCGGGACGGGAAGGAGCGTCAACACTTCTCGAAAGCCCCGGCGAGAAACACCACATGGCGGGCCAAGCTCTGCGGCTCTCTCGCACATCGCGCCCCCTTTCACGCGCGCCAGCGGACGCGCACAGCTTCACGCGATCTTTTGCCCCTGGCTCCAAACGCCAGCAATGATGGGCGTGTTGCGAAGCTGGCGCACCTTGAGAACATCGCCCCGTTTGCCCACCGCGAGGCAGCCCCGATCATCAAGACGCGCGGCTTTAGCCGGGTTCTGAGTGACCGTTGCAACG
>JBCCTH010000213.1:0-4677 GCA_039198835.1 Pseudomonadota bacterium
AATGTGAGGACGATGAGCGCGACAAGCCGTGGGGATCTGTAGGTTAGCGTTTCCATTGCTCAGCCCTCCGCGAGCATATCGATGGGGATCACGCGCTGCCCGGGCACGACCCGCTGCGGACCCGCATCTATGATGCGCGTGCCATTGGGAAACGAGCCGTCGACAAAGACGCGGTCGGTTTCAGCATGAATGATCAGAGCCGAGGCGCGTTGCACGATGTCTTCTTCGTCGAGAACAAGGAGCGTCCATTGCCCGCGTGTCCCTTCCTTGAGGCTCTTGACGGGCACCCAAGTTCCCGGTGTCTCAATGATGGTTTCGATGCGGATCTCGGCTGTCTGACCAAACGCGGCCGGGATCGGCTCTGTGGGCCGGTAGAGCGCTGTGCGGGTGCGCGTGGTTGGATCAATGTCCGGGCGCAGCGTCACAAATTCGGCTCTGAAGGCCGCGCCGCCTAGAAAGACCTCGGCGTTGCGCAGGCTTTCAGCCGACAGGCTCAACGGCACGCCCACACGCACAAGCGGCGCCTCGGTCTGCACGATCTCAAGGACAGACTGCCCCGGATTGAGCGCTTCGCCGCCATCCACGAAGCGCCGGGTCACGCGGCCGTCAAACGGAGCGTAAAGCTTCGATTTTGCAATGCGGATTTCAAGGTTGGCGAGACGCGCATCGATTTCACGAATGCGGGCATTGAGCTCATCGCGCGAGGAAACCGCCTGATCGACCCGCTCTTGCGAGGCAAACCCGCTATCAAGCAGGCTTTCAGCGCGCTCGAGCCGCTGAAGCGCGAAATCAAGCTGCGCTTCGATGGCCTCGCGCGATGAGACAAGCTGGCTTTGTTCGGCGGTCAAGAGATCGACATCCTGGGCGGCGATCAACTGGCCCGCGCGCACAGCCGCGCCCTCATCGACGGTGATGTCAGTGAGCTTGCCCGGCAGTTCAAAGGAGGCGAGCACGGTTTTTTGCGGCTCGATTTGCCCAACGAAGGCCCGCATCTGGCGGTAGCCTTCTTCGCGGGTGAGGGGGCGCACAGCGACGGATGTGAGCGGGGCCGCCTCTGGCGCGGGCTGTGCGGCGGCGCGATCTTCGAGGAATTGCTGACCGAAATAGACCGCAGCGCCAGCGCCTCCGATGACCACAAGGGTGATCACCAATCTGATCGTGAGCCTCGCAAGGCCAATGAAAAACCGTTTTGTCTTCGCAAAGCGTGCCATGTGTCGCATCCCGGATAAGCTTGGAAGTTAGATGCTCTAACATATGTAAGAGCTTCTCACTTTGACAAGGTAATTTCTTTAATGCAGGTTACGGACATGGCCCAGGAACAGATCAAAGAGGCGCGAAAGAGCTATCACCATGGTGATCTCAAAGGCGCGCTGATCCGCGCCACGCAGCAACTGATCGAAGAAAAAGGCATCGATCATTTCTCGGTTTCAGATGCTTGCCGTCTTGCCGGTGTCTCGACGGCCGCGCCCTATAAGCATTTCAAAAGTAAGGATGAAATGGTTGTCGCAGGCGTTTGTGATGCGATGGCGCGGCACGCCGCAGAGCTCCAGACCGATCTTGCGCCCCATCTCAAGGGCAGCCAGGACAGGATCGTGGCGATGGGCGCGAATTATGTGGATTATGCCTTGCGCGAGCCGGGGATGTTCCGCCTAAGATTTGCGCATTTCGAAGGTGAACCGCCCGAAGCGATCCAGATGAGCGGCGAGGCGATCTATGGCCTCGTGCAAGAAGAAGTCCGCGCTTATCTGGGTGAGCCTGAGATCAATGAACGGGTGCGAGACCGTGCCTATCTGCTCTGGTGCGTGGTTCACGGCATGTCCTATCTCTCGATGGTGCCGGAATTTGCAAGCAAGCGGCCCTTGGGCTCACCGGAGGACTATCTTCGGCGAATGAGTGATGTTGTTCTCGCGCGGTGACGCGGGCTTACACTGAACAGAGCGCCGCCCTTTCGCTTCTCCCGGCTTTCGGCCTCAACCGGCCCGCGCTGGCTTGATTTATGGCCGCGCGAGGCGCAAGTCGCGGCCATGGAGATGAGCTTGCCCCTCGCGGATTTGTTAGACATCACGCTGCGCTCCCTGGCGGTTTCGGTGAGCGCGGTCGCGCTCGCGGCAGCTTTGGCCATCCCGTTCGCCGCCTGGCTTGCGATCTCTCGCTTTCGGGGGCGCGGGGCCTTTATCGCTGTTCTCAACGCGCTCATGGGTCTGCCTCCGGTGGTGGTCGGTCTTGGGCTTTACCTCCTTTTGTCGCGGTCCGGTCCGTTTGGCGTTCTGGATCTGCTCTTCACGACATGGGCCATGGTGCTTGCGCAATTCATCATCGTCTTTCCGCTCATTGCCTCGCTCGCGCATCAGAGCCTCAGCGATCTTTGGCAACGCTATCGCGATCTGCTTGTCTCTGTCGGGGCGCGCAAAGGCCAGCGCGCTCTGATCGTCATCCGCGATGCGCGCCATGCGCTTCTCACGGCGATCCTCGCAGGCTTTGGCAGAGCGGTGGGAGAGGTGGGTGCGATCCTCATCGTGGGCGGCAATATCGATCATCTCACCCGTGTTCTGACAACGGCGATCACGCTGGAAGTCTCAAAGGGCAATCTCGCTTTCGCGGTGGCGCTTGGCGCGATCTTGCTCGCCATTTCGCTTTTCGTGAGCGTTGCGCTTCATGTGCTCTCCAAGACGGAAGAGACGCGGCCGTGGTGAGGCTTGAAAATCTTGTCGTGGGTGGCGGCCCGAAGGGCGCTATGCGCCTGGGGCCTTTGTCTCTTGCCTTTGCCGCGACGGGGATCACAGCGATCATGGGCGCAAATGGCGCGGGCAAGACCACCTTTCTGAAAGTGTTGCACGGCCTCATTGCCCCTTTGGCGGGGCGTGTGATCTGGGAGGGCGTCGCGCCCGGCGAGCAGGCGTTTGTTTTTCAGCAGCCCATTTTGCTCAAGCGCAGCGCGCGCGAGAACCTCGAATTGCCGCTGCGCCTGCGCGGCCAGGCCCCCGGGGCAGAGCTCGCGCGTCTTGCCGCTGATCTTGAGCTGACGGCGCTCCTCGATGCGCCCGCCCACGCGCTTTCAGGCGGCGAGGCGCAGCGCCTGGCTCTGGCGCGCGCGCTTTCGACATCGCCGCGTGTCCTTTTTCTCGACGAGCCCACGGCCAATCTCGATACGCTGAGCGCGCAAGCCATCGAGCATGTCTTTGCCGCGCGCGCGGCCGCGGGAACCCGGCTTTTTATCGCCACCCACGCCACCGCGCAGGCGCGGCGGCTGGCGACCGAGGTCATCTGGATCGAGAAAGGCACGCTGATCGGCCCCATCCCCGCGCCTGCTTTTTTCGCCTCACCGCCCGAAGCGGCGCGGCTTTATCTTGAGGCACAATCGTGAAGGCCGTTCTCGTTTGGTGGCTTCTTGCCATGCCCGCTGGCGCGGAAACACTGCGGCTGGCGCTTTCAACATCGGTTGAGAATTCCGGCCTCGCGGGGGTGTTGATCGCCTCTTATGAAGCGGCGACGGGCGATGAGGTGCGCGCGATCATCGCTGGCAGCGGGCGGGGGTTGGCTTTGGGTGCGGCGGGCGATGTGGATGCTGTGATTTCCCATGCGCCCGAGCTCGAGAGCGCCGCTGTGGCCAGCGGCAGCTTCAGCCACCGCGCCGCGTTCATGTTCAATGATTTCGTCTTGATCGGGCCCGAAGATGACCCCGCCGGCATCTCGGGTGCGGCAAGCGCCGCCGAGGCTTTTGCCCGTTTGCGCGCGGCACAGGCCCGGTTTCTGAGCCGGGGAGATGAAAGTGGCACGCATGAGGCTGAGAAACGGCTCTGGCTTGCATCTGGCGCAGTGCCCCGCTCTGCGTCGGGGCGATGGTATCTCGAGACAGGGACAGGCATGGGCGCCACGCTCAACACAGCGGTCGCGCTCGGCGGCTACACGATCAGCGACCGGGCGACCTGGGCCAGTTTTGCCAATAAGCGCGGGCATCGGATTGTCTTTGAAGGCGATCCCGCGCTTTTTAATCAATACGCGTTCTTGCCAGTATCCGGCGAAAAGCACCCATTTGTCGCCAGTGCGGCGGCGGCACGCTTTGAAGCCTGGCTTCTCGGCGATGGGCAGAGCGTCATCGAAGCCTTCGAGATTGCGGGCGTCCGGCTTTTCACGCCAAACGCCCGCGATTAAGGGCCTCAGGCTGCGATGAGCCCCATTTCCTGAAGCTTCAGAAGCACTTGCTGCGCGCAATAATCGACATCGGTGCCTTCTGTCTCAAGCCGCAGTTCCGGGCTCTGTGGAACATCGTAGGGGTCGGAGATGCCGGTGAACTCTTTGATCTTGCCGGCCCGCGCGAGCTTGTAGAGGCCCTTGCGGTCGCGGCGCTCGCATTCCTCGATTGTGGTGGCCACATGCACTTCGCAGAACGCGCCAAAGGCTTCGATATCTTCGCGCACGGCGTCTCGCGTCGTGGCATAGGGCGCGATGGGCGCGCAGATCGCGATGCCGCCATTCTTGGTGATTTCAGAGGCAACATAGCCGATACGACGAATATTGAGATCGCGATGCTCTTTGGAGAAGCCAAGCTCGCTCGAGAGGTTCTTGCGCACGATATCGCCGTCAAGAAGCGTCACCGGCCGGCCCCCCATCTCCATCAGTTTGACCATGAGCGCATTGGCAATCGTCGATTTGCCAGAGCCCGAAAAGCCGGTGAAA
>JBCCTH010000214.1:0-4612 GCA_039198835.1 Pseudomonadota bacterium
CGCAGCTTGTCCCAAGCCCCTTGCAGGGTCATCAGACCGTTGATCATCCCGCCCCAGCTGGGCATCCACAGAATGATGGAGAACACCATGCCAAGTGTAGACGCCCAGTCGGGGAGAGCCGTGTAATGGAGATGGTGCGGACCTGCCCAGATGTAGAGAAAGATCAGCGCCCAGAAGTGAATGATGGAGAGCTTGTAGGAATAGACCGGCCGGCCTGCTTGCTTTGGCACAAAATAATACATCATGCCGAGGAAGCCCGCGGTCAGAAAGAAGCCTACCGCGTTATGGCCATACCACCATTGCACCATCGCGTCTTGGACGCCGGCGAAAACCTGGACTGATTTCGAGCCCCAGATCGAAACGGGGATCGAGATGTTGTTGACGATGTGAAGCATCGCCACGGTGATGATGAACGCGAGGAGAAACCAGTTGGCGACATAGATGTGCCGCTCTTTGCGTTTGAAGACCGTGCCGAGGAAGACGAGCAGAAAGGCGACCCAGACGATTGTCAGCCAAAGATCGACATACCATTCAGGCTCGGCATATTCCTTCGATTGGGTCGCGCCAAGCAGATAGCCCGTGGCCGCGAGCACGATGAAAAGGTTGTAGCCCCAGAACACGAACCACGCGAGGTTGCCGCCCCAGAGCCGGGTGCCGCAGGTGCGCTGCACCATGTAGAACGACGACATGATCAGCGCGTTGCCACCAAAGGCGAAGATCACGGCGCTCGTATGCAGCGGGCGCAGGCGACCGAAATTCGTATAGGGCTGGCCCCAATCGAAATTGAGGCCCGGGAAGGCGAGTTGAAAGGCGATGAAGACGCCTGCGAGAAAGCCCACGATCCCCCAAAAGGCGGTGGCGATGACACCGGCGCGGATCACGTCATCCATATAGCGGGTGGGGTAAAAAGCCGGGCGCGGATCGCCCACCTTTCTCACCTGCCAGATGAACATGCCCCAGGCCACGAGCATGATGATGAGCGCATGGATGCGATAAGCGAGGTCATGCCCCCAATCCGCGGCCAGGGCGGCAAAGAGCCCGATGAGGGCGAGGGCGATGAGTTTGATGGGTTCCCACATGACCGTTTTCTTCCTGGCTGGACGCGAACCGCGTGACTTGGGTTTTGACGTCAGCCTAGGAGCGGGTCGTGGGGCCCCTCATTGATCTGGATCAACTGCGACAACGCGCGCGGCACCTGAAACGCCCTGTGCGCCGAAAAATGTTTCGCACGCGAAACGCAGCGAACGCTCTGACAAGAAGCCGTAAACATCTGTTAACAAGAGCGAAACGCGGCGATAGCCTTCGCCGCGTTCATCAGGTTCTCGCATCAAGCCGCGCGGATGCGCGTCAATCTGCCTCTATCGACATGCGATAGACGTGCCAGGCCGCGTGGCCGAGCATGGGAAAAATCAGGAGCATCCCCAAGAAGAGCGGGAGCATCGCGATGATAGTGGCCCCCGCGACGATGCCGCCCCAAAGCGCCATTGCGCCGCGGTTCTCGATGGTGGCGGACACACTCGTTATCATCGCGGTGACCACGTCGATATCGCGGTCAACGAGGATCGGCACGCCAATGGCCGAAATCGCAAAGAGCAGCGCAGCCAAAGCGCCACCCACCAGCGAGCCGACAAAGAGCATTGTGAGGCCCTGGGAGGTGAAGAAAAGCTCGATGGAGCTGAAGACATTTGTCATTGAGGCGGTGCCAAAGGACACCGCGAAGATGACACGCGCGATCACGATCCAGGCCAGAAAGATGAATGTCGAAAGGACCGCAAAGAGCGGAAGCTGGCCACTGCGCGAGGCAAAGCCCGCGGTCAGGATCGGCCACCATGCAAGCGGCTCACCTTTTTCGAGCCTGCGCGACACTTCATAAAGCCCGATCGCCGCGAAGGGCCCGATGAGCGGAAAGCCCGCCGCGACCGGCAAGATCCAGTAGCTCGCCGCGCCCTGGAAGAGCGCAAGCGAGATGACGACGCCGAAGACAGAAAAACAGGCCCCGAAGAAGAGCCCGAAGAGCGGCGCGCGCTGGAAATCGGCGAGGCCCAGCCGCAGCGCCTCATAAATGTCGGCGCGTGTGATGGGGCGCACTTTGGGTGCGGCAGGTGGAGAGGCGATGACAGTCGCTTCGCTCATATCGGATCTCCTGTCTTGGCGGTATTTTGGTGGGTCAAAGCGCACGTCGCGGGCGCTTGCGCATGCGCGCACATGGTCGAATTGTGCGGGCGCGCGCGGCTCATGCGGCATCTCCCAAAAGCTTTTGGCCTTTCCCGTTGGCGACGAGGCGCAGCTTGGGGAGATCGTTGAGCGTGATGGCATCGCTCTCGGGGCCGATGGAAATCAGACCGTGATGCGTCAGCTTTTTGAGAGCGCGGCTCAACGTTTCGGGCCGCAGGCCAAGATATGCGGCGATATCCTTGCGCAGAATTGGCAACGCCGTCGTCGCGACATTCGATTTGTCGTCTTCGGGCCACCGCCTGAGCTCAAAAAGCGTCGCCACGATGCGCTCTATCGGCGTTTTGACGGCGAGGTCATTGATGTGGTCACGCAGGCGCCCTGTCTGATCCTGAAGCTGTTTTCGGTAAGCTGACAGAACATCCTGGTGGTGGCGCGCGCAGCGTTCAAATTCTTCGCTATCGAGGGAAATCAGAGCGCAATAACCCAACGCGATCATCTTGCCCTGCGGTTGTCGCTCATGGCGTGATGCATCGAGAAGATCACCGCTGTGAAAAAGCTCAACCAGGCTGCGGCGTCCATTGGCCAGCACATATTCCATGGCGGCCGTGCCCGAGATCATCAGCCCGAACTGCACCGTGATCACATCACCTTGCTCGTATTCGAGAAGGTCGGCCCCGTTCCAAAGCTCATGGCGGCTGACGGGCTCGAGTTCGGCCCAGAAGCGTGTGAGTTCGATCCAGGGCGAAAGCAGATCTTGGCGGGCCTTTGTGGCTTCCATTTTGATGTTCCAATCTTGACGAGCGCGCGCGAGATGGCGGCGCTGCGCAAGGTTATGGCCCAAGGCGCGGGGCGCGGACTTGATCCAGGTCAAGCGATGTCGAATTTCTTAAAGGCCGCTTCACTTTGCCCCTGTGCGGGGCAGATAGCGCAAACTTGTTGATCCAGATCAAGGAAGGCGGCGGCGAACGGCGCAGAGTGGTTTTATCTTTTCCCCTTGGAAGCCCAAAGCCATGACCGAGCCCCAAGCCAAAACCGCTGAAGCGATGACCCTGGTCGATGGATCGCTCTTGCCGGGCGGCGCGCGCTTTCTGGAAGATCTCAAAAAGCGGGCGCGGGCGGTCTGTGTGCTGTGTGATCTTCTAGAGGCGCTGGCCGATGATCTGCCGCGCCTTGCAAAGGGCCCTTTGCATCAGGCGCGCACGCTCTGCGCGGGCGAGGTGCCGCGCTATTTCAGGCAAATGAACGATGGTCTGATCCCTGCGATGCGCGGCCGCTTGGCGAAGGAGCAGCGAGATGACGCAGATCAGCCGCTTTGCGATCTCCTTGATCGCCTTGCCGCCGATCTTGGGGAGGATGATGCACGGCTCTCAGAAATCATTGATATGCTCGATGGCGTGACAGATGGCTCGGCCAACGCGCCTTCGGAAGAAACCCTGGGGTTCGCGTTTCGCAGCTATTTTGAAGCGATGCGGCGTCAGCGGTGTTGGGAAGATCAGGTGCTTTTCCCGCTCGCGGCGCGGACGTTGACGCATGAAGACCTTGTCTTGCTGGAGCTCCGCTTCCCTGCGCGGGCGCCTTGTGCGGGCTGCTCTAAACCGGGCGGATGCGCGGCGCGCATGGGCCTTGAGGGCGCGCCGGGGCGCTAGAAGCCGGCCCGATCTACAAGCGTTTCGCGGTCAAGGGCGGTGATGGTGCGTGCGCCTTGCATCGCGATAATGCCATCCTTGCGGAGTTTGGTGATCTGCCGGCTCACTGTTTCAATCGTCAATCCGATATGGTCGGCAATATCAGCGCGCCCCAACGGCAAATCGAACTGCGCGCTTGGCTGACAGCCGTGATTGGCCATTTTATCGGCGGCGTGCAGCAGAAAGGTTGCAACGCGCTCCTGCGCGGTCTTGCGACCGAGCAACACCATCCAGTCTTGCGCAACTTGCAATTCATCGAGAGTGCGCTCCAGGAGCTTGCGCTCAAGCGACGGAAAGACATCAAGAAGCTGGGTGAACCGTTTGCGCGGAAATAGGCAAAGCTCGACCTCGGAGACCGCCTCGATCACATAAGGCTCGCCCGCATCATCGGCTTTCAGCGTCCCGCCAATGAAATCGGATGGAAAAAGGAGGCCCACGATCTGATTGCGGCCATCTTCAGACCCGCGCACGAGCTTTGCCACACCGCGCACGACATTGGCGAAGTCGCGGGTTTGATCTTGCCCGAGCGTATAAAGCTGGCCTGCCGCGAGCACTTTGCGATGCGAGATCTCATTGAGCTGGGCAATCTCGACAGAAGACAGCGCGCCGCACAGACTTGTCGAACGGATCGCGCAAGACGCGCAAAGCGGGGGTTCGTTGATCTGAGCGGGGCGCTTCCGGAGCTCGCTGCTTTGCATCTTTGATCACCTTGGTTGCGCTTAAGTGATCAAAACTGACGCCCCGCTGTCAAG
>JBCCTH010000215.1:0-4609 GCA_039198835.1 Pseudomonadota bacterium
GACGCTTCGCGCCGTATTTCGAACGACGTTGCTTGCGATCTTTCACGCCCTGCGTATCGAGCACACCGCGCAGAATGTGGTAGCGCACGCCCGGAAGGTCTTTCACACGACCACCGCGGATCAAAACGACCGAATGTTCCTGAAGGTTGTGGCTTTCACCGGGGATGTAGCTGATCACCTCAAAGCCATTCGTCAGACGCACCTTGGCGACTTTCCGCATGGCCGAGTTCGGCTTCTTCGGGGTCGTCGTGTAGACGCGGGTGCAGACCCCACGCTTTTGGGGGCACTGCTCCAGATGCATCGACTTAGAGCGTTTGACTTTCGGCTGCCGGGGCTTCCGGATCAGCTGCTGGATCGTGGGCATTGGGCGTTTTTCCCGTCTGTTTTTCGTCGTGGCGGGCGGCCCGCCGGGTTCCGTTGCGCGCTTTCCAGGCGTCCCCGGCAAGCGCAAAAGCCGCAGACCTTCCCCGCTGGGAAGGCGCGGTGGTATCCAGAGGATCGAGACTGCGCTATGCAGTCTGGATCATGACCATTCCAATCCTGTGATCCCGAGCTTCCGCTCGGGTGCGCGCGCTTTACGCAGAGTCGATACCCTTGTCAACAGCCGCCGCGGGACCGCGCGCGATTATGCCTTGATCCCATGGCGCTGTGCCCAGGCTTCGCGCAAGCGCGCCCAATCAATGCCGAACCGGTCTTGCATCATCTCCTGCTCGTCAATCCCTTCAAGCGGCCAGGCGGGAAGCTTCGAGACCCCCTGCCCGATCGCGCTGTCATTGGATCCGTGAACGCCGCGAACAAAGCCGATCTGGCTCGGGCTCGTGAGATTGGGCATCGCCATCCACAGGCGCTTGTGCGGATAATCGAGAATGCTCTTGCGGTGTTGGGGCGGGTAAACAAGCGCAAGCCCCGCCACCCACAGATGCGCGAAAACGGGGTGGAGCGATGCCGCGTCCTTTTCCAGCACCATGGCAAGCCCGCGCGTGTGATCAAGCGCGAACTTCCCGCGCTCCTCCATGAGCCGCCGATGGCGGCGGAAGCTGCGCCGGGTCGTTTCCACGAAATCGACGGCGATGGCGTCATCATCATCGAGACGAAACTCGGCGACAGCCGCCGCGTTGAGATTGCGATGCGCGCGCATCACCTTGCGGCAGGTGTCGCGGTGCTGCTGACCCTCCTGCTCGAAGACCGGCGTCACATTGGGCACCGCCGCGATCGCCTCGAGAACGCGCCCGCGCCAGGGTTCGGGAAGCTCTTCCCCCATGAGCATCACCACCCGGAAGTTCTTATCCGTCTGCGCGGCAAGGCAAGGCAAGGTGAGATGCTCGAGGTAAAAGAGCCGCTCCTCCAGGCGCGCGGGCGCATAAAGTTCGGCGCGCAAGTCGGCGAGCGTCGCCGCTTCGATCTGAAACGCATCGAGATTGGACGGGTAGGACCAGCGGATAAGCCCAAGCACCTGCAAAAAGCCCTGTGCCATGTCGTGTGTCTGCCCCGTCTGATGCCTGTGTCGCGCGCCGCGCGCGCGGCCACCAGGAACAGGATGTCGTGCGCTTAGCGCGCATCTACGATCCTGCGCTCGCGAAGGAGCGTATAGAGGCCCGTGGCCGTAATCAACGCCGCGCCGATGATAACAAGCGTGCCGGGGACTTCTCCAAACACAACCACGCCGAGGATCAGCGCAACAACGAGCGAGGTGTAGCGATAGGGGGCGACAAACCCCATATCGCCCGAGCGCATCGCCGCCACTGAAAGAAAATACGCGATGCCGATCGTAGCCACCGCCCCGATGAGCCCGGTCGCCGCCACGGGCGTGAGCGGCTGCCAGTCTTCTGTCAGGGATCCCACCGCGCCCACGAGCATCACGGCGATCGCCCCCATCAGGGCTGCAAGCAAGCTGGGCACGGCAGACGACATCTTGCGCGCGGCCATGTCCCGCGCGGTGATCAAGATCACAGCCGCCACGGCATAAAGCGCATAGATCGTGAAGCCCGCGCCGCCCGGCTGGACGATCAGCAACACGCCGACAAACCCCACGCCAATGGCAAGCCAGCGCCGCCAACCCACCCTTTCCCCCAGGAAAACCGCACCCGCCAACGTCACGGCAAGGGGGAGCGTCTGCAAAATGGCGGTGGCTTCGGCCAGGGGCATGTTGAAGATCGCGGTGATGAAGAAGGCCGCCGCCAAAGCCTCGCACCCGCTGCGCAGCGAAATGAGGCGCAGGTCACGGGGCGACAGCCGCCGCATATGGCCCAAAGCATAGGCCAACGCAGCCATGATGAGGACAGCGAAAATCCCCCGGATGAAGAGCGACTGAAAGACCGGCCATTCCGAGCCAAGCGTTTTCATGAACGCATCGTTGACGGTAAAGGCGGTCATGGAGCCGACCATGAGCGCCGCGCCCCGCTGATTGGCACCGCGCTCTGCCTCGGGGTGGTGATTGGCCATGGCCGCTTTAGACGCCGCTCAAAGAGCTTATGCAAGGGCTCGCCTCAGCCAGGGGCGCGGCTATTTGCAGCCTATGCAAAAGCTGCCCCCCATCGCGCTTTCCGTGCGCCAGCCCTGGGCCTGGGCCATCGTCGCCGGCCACAAGAAGATCGAGAACAGGTCGCTCGGGGCGATCCGTGCCGGGAAGATGGCATGCGGCCGCATCGCCATCCATGCGGCCGCCGGGCTCAAAGAGGATGAGTTCCGCTGGGGGCATTGGCGGCTTCACAGGCATGGCGTGCGCTGCCCACATCCCGGCGCTTTGCCGCGCGGGGCGATCGTCGGGGCGGTCGATGTCACAGGTATCGTCAGTGAAAGCGAGAGCGCGTGGTTCGGGGGGCAGATGGGGCTCGTTCTCGAAAACGCCCAGATCTGCGCGCCCATCCCTTGCCCAGGCGCTTTGGGCTATTTTGCGTGGGAGCCAAAAGGCGCGCTCGCGCCGCCCGCGCGCTGGATGGACCGCTATGACAGGCCCAATGGAGACGGCGCGACCCAGAGCCTCTTTCCTGATCTCGCCCCGAGCTTTGCCCAAACCCCAGAGCGCCCAAGGCGCAAGACGTGAAAGACAAAAGTCTTCAAAGACTTTTGCCAAAATCCCGTGTCGGGATTTTGCTCTCTCACATCTGTGGCAGGCGCACGCCATCCCGTGCGCTCCTTGCGGTGGCCGCGATGCGCTTGGCGCGTGTGGCCGGGGTCTTGGCGAGCTTTATCCAACGCAGCACGTTGCGCCGGTAGGAGGGCGCCGTCGCCTCGAAATCCTCCAGGGCGGCGAGCTCCGAAAGCGCTGACTTGAGATCCTCCGGCGCAATGAGGGCGTCCACATCCGCATAAAAATCCCACATGCCACTCTTGCGCGCGGCTGCGATGGCGGCTTCTCCGGGGGGCTGCATGCGCCCCGCCTGCCGCAAGCGCGCCGCCCTGTCCTTATAGCTTTGCGCCCAGGCCTGCATTTTTCGCGGGGCGATGAGCTGCATCGTCTTCTCCGCGACCTCATGTCTGCGCCGAATGCCGTCGATCCAACCATGGGCGATGACGGCATCGAAGATGTCGCACGTTGAGAGGTAGCGGGGCGACGGCTTTTTCCAAGTCACCAGCCAGACGCTCTCGGGTCGCGCATGGTTTTCGCCCAACCAGGCCCAAAGCTCTGCCGCGCTCTGAACCTCCACGCGCTCAAAATTCTCGGTCTTCGTCATGGCGGGAGAGCTAGGGGGGTCGGAAACGAACTCAACCGCGCCGCATGTCTGGGCCGCAAAGCCGGGAGCGCGCAATCCAGGCCAGAGCCCCCGGATCAGGTCCGGGGCTGGGGCCGCGCCATGTTGCAGCATCCGCAATCCGCTTCGGACGATCATTGCCTCGCATATCGTCCGAAGTCGCCCCACACGCGCTCCCATGTCCCGGCCCAGAAGCCAGAACCGCGCCTTGCAAGCCAAAAGTGTCGGATCAGGCCCGGGCCGCTCGCCCTTGACCCCGCCTTAAACAACGAAAAAGGCCGCCCCGGATTTTCTCCGAGGCGGCCTTTGACCCGACTGCGCGGGGTTCGGTTACTCGCGGCTTTCCGGCGTGTCGATGATGAGGTTGTCGAAAGCATCACCGCCGACGATGTCATCGCCGAGCGGCGCGGCGAGGGCTGCGGCCGCTTCGGCCTCTTCCCGACGCGCTTCGATGACGACATTGTCGCGCGTGGCGGCAATGCGGCGCACGCGCTGCGTCGCGCCCCCGGTCCCCGCAGGGATCAGCCGGCCCACGATCACGTTCTCCTTGAGACCGACGAGCGTATCCTTCTTCCCTTGCACCGAGGCTTCGGTCAGCACCCGCGTGGTTTCCTGAAACGACGCCGCAGAGATGAACGACCGCGTTTGAAGCGAGGCCTTCGTGATGCCCAGAAGGATCGGCTCGCCCTGCGCGGGGCGCTTGCCCTTCGACAGCGCCTTTTCGTTGGCGCCATCGAACTCGGCCTTATCGACATGTTCACCCTTCAGAAGCGTCGTCTCCCCGCTATCGAGGATCTCCCACTTCTGAAGCATCTGGCGCACAATCACCTCGATGTGCTTGTCGTTGATCTTAACACCTTGGAGACGATAAACAGCCTGCACCTCGTCGATCATGTAATCGGCGAGCGCTTCCACAC
>JBCCTH010000216.1:0-4575 GCA_039198835.1 Pseudomonadota bacterium
ATCTGACGTCTGAACGAGGTTGAGAACCTCCGCCGCGTCAAAGCCATCAGACGTCAACAGGCTATCGAGGAGCGTGTTCTGGCGCGCGGCCTCTGTCGTCACCGTCTCCTCAGCCGTCTCGGCTGCGTCTTCGGTCGCGTCACTTGCGGCATCCGCGGCTTCCTCAGCGGCGTCGCTTGCGGCGTCTGCTGCGCCTTCGGCGGCATCGCCCGCGCCATCAAGCGCGTCTTCGACCGCGTCGGTCACGCCTTCAACAGCATCAGCGGCACCCTCAAGCGCGCCATCCGCAGCTTCCATTGCGCCCTCAGCGGCGTCTTCGGCGGCATCGAGCACGCCGTCAACGGCACCTTCGGCGGCATCAACGGCCCCTTCCACAGCGTCCTCGGCGGCGTCAATGGCGCCTTCAACGGCCTCTTCTGCCGCCTCTACCGCGCCCTCAACGGCCTCTTCCGCCGCCTCAAGCGCACCAGCGATCCCGCCGCTTTCGGTGTCTGCATCGGCCTCAGGCTCGGCGGCGGCCTCTGCTTCGTCCGCCATCTCTTCTGTCGCGTCCTCAGCGGGGGTCTCGGCAGCCTGCTCGCTCGGCTGAAAATAGAAATATGCGCCGCCGGCGATGACGACCGCCAGGATGATCAAAATCAGATTGCGCATGGCGTTCCTTTCTGTTCGTGGCGCGGGCACTCTCCCACCCCAAATACACTCTCGTTTCACAAATGGCGGGCCTGATGGCCAGATGCTAGGGGGAAAGCCCAGCCAAATGGCCCCGAACCGCCTAAAATCACCGTGGCCCTTGGCGGCAATCCCCAATTGCGCTTGAAGGCGGCGCGCCTCACCGTTATTTTGGCACCTCTATTCAAGCAATGATCCAAGGACAAAGACCATAGCCCGCAGACCCCACAACGCGCCCCCGCAGCGCGACACCGGCCCCAGAGTAAATGACCGCATCAGAGCGCCGGAAATTCGCCTAATCGATGAAAATGGTGACAATGTGGGTGTGGTATCGCCATCGCGCTCGATTCAACTCGCCGAAGATGCCGGGCTTGATCTCGTGGAAATCTCTCCCAACGCCAACCCGCCGGTGGCCAAGATCATGGATTTTGGCAAGTTCAAATATGAACAGCAAAAGCGCGAGAGCGAGGCCCGCAAGAAGCAAAAGACGATCGAAGTCAAAGAGGTGAAGTTTCGCCCCAACACCGACACCCACGACTACGACGTCAAGATGAAGAACGTCTACAAGTTCCTCGATAATGGCGACAAGGTGAAGGTCACGCTCAGGTTCAGAGGCCGCGAGATGGCGCACCAGGAGCTTGGGCGCGATCTTCTTTTGCGGGTGGCCGAAGATACCAAGGAACACGGCAAAGTTGAAAACATGCCCAAGATGGAAGGGCGTCAGATGATCATGATGATCGGACCCTTGCCAAAATAAGAGGGCCGGCACCGGGCCAGGCGGGCCGCTCGCCGCGCCCGCCCCTGCCCTGCACGGATTGCAAAAAGAGGAAGGCCGCCATGAACGCACCCGCAAAGATCACGGCCAAGGACGCGCCCGAACTTTCGCGCTTCTCCTGGGATGATCCCTTCCTGATGAACGCGCAACTCTCCGAGGAAGAGCGGCTTTTGCGCGAGGCAGCGGCCAAATTCGCCACTGAGACACTCGCGCCCCGCGTAATCGAGGCCTACCGAGAAGAGATTGTTGCGCCGGAGCTTTTCAAGCTCATGGGCAGCGCGGGGCTTTTGGGCGTGACCGCGCCCGAAGCCTATGGCGGGCTCGGGACAAGCTACACGGCCTATGGCCTCATCGCGCGCGAAATCGAGCGCATCGATAGCGGCTATCGCTCGATGATGAGCGTGCAATCATCGCTCGTCATCTATCCGATCTACGCCTACGGGTCCGAGGAGCAGCGCCGCAAATACCTGCCTGGCCTGACCGCCGGCGATCTCATCGGCTGCTTTGGTCTAACCGAGCCCGATGCGGGCTCTGACCCCGCGGGCATGAAGACCCGCGCCGAAAAGACCCCGACGGGCTATAAGATCAGCGGCGCGAAAATGTGGATCTCAAACAGCCCCGTCGCGGATGTGTTCGTTGTTTGGGCAAAATCCGAGGCCCATGGCGGCAAGATCAGGGGGTTTATCCTCGAAAAGGGGATGCCGGGGCTTTCTGCGCCCAAGATCGGCGGCAAGCTGAGCTTGCGCGCGAGCGTGACCGGCGAGATCGTCATGGCGGGTGTCGAAGTCAACGAAGACGCGCTCTTGCCGGGCGTGGAAGGCCTCAAAGGCCCGTTCGGCTGCCTGAACCGGGCGCGCTACGGCATCAGCTGGGGGGTTATGGGCGCGGCAGAATTCTGTTGGCAAGCCGCGCGGCAATACGGCCTTGATCGCAAGCAATTCGGCAAGCCGCTCGCGCAGACGCAGCTCTTTCAAAAGAAGCTTGCCGATATGCAGACCGAAATCTGCCTAGGCCTGCAAGGCGCGCTCAGGCTTGGGCGGATGATGGATGAAGGGGTGGCCTCGCCCGAGCTCATCAGCCTCATGAAGCGCAACAATTGCGGGAAGGCGCTCGAAATAGCGCGCCATGCGCGCGACATGCATGGCGGCAATGGGATCAGCGAGGAGTTTCAGGTCATGCGACACGCCGCCAATCTTGAGACCGTCAATACCTATGAAGGCACCCATGACATTCATGCCCTGATCCTCGGACGGGCTCAAACCGGCCTTCAAGCCTTTTTCTGATCCCTTATTGGCCATGGAATAAGCGCTCATCCTCCCCATTTATGCCCTTTACCGGCGCCATACCTGCGCCGTTAATGATGGAATAGTGAGACGATGCCGGCCCCGCACCAAGACCAAGCCCTGCCCGATCTATCCGAGCTGTCGCGCCCGGACTGGGATCATGCGTTGCGGGCCTTAGCCGAGGCGCGCGGCGAATATATCGAGCTCGACGCCGATCACCATGTCATCCAGGCGGGCAGCGGCGATCAGCTTATCGTCACGTTTGAGTCCGCGCATGATATCCGCAACATCCAAGATAATTCATTGCCTTACGGCCTCACGCTCGCGCAGAGCCTGAATGTCTCTGTGATCATCGTGATCTGTCTGAGACCCACCTGGTTTCGTGCGCCAGCGGTTTTTAGTTTCTTTGACGCGCTGACCGATGATGACGTCTTCGAGAGCTATGATGACGTGCTTTTCTTCGGCGCAGGGCTTGGCGGATATGCGGCGGCCGCCTTTGCCGTGGCTGCGCCGGGCTGCAATGTCTTGGCGATCAGCCCGCAAGCGACGCTCGACCCCAGAGTGACGGAATGGGACCCGCGCTTTATTTCAGCGCGCCGTCGGTCTTTCACGGATCGCTATGGCTTTGCGCCAGAGATGGCCGAGGCGGCCCAACAAACGACCGTGCTTTACAATCCCGATGACGATCTTGAGGCGATGCATTCCGCGCTCTTCGCGCGCCCGGGCATTACGCGCTTTCGATGCCGGCATATGGGGCGCGATCTTGTCACGGCGCTCGAAGAACTGGGCATCCTCGATGCAACGGTATCTGCTGCGCTCAACACCGATCTAACGACCGAAAGCTTTGCAAGGCTCTATCGCAAGCGCCGCGATTACGGCCCTTATCTGCGGGCGCTTTTGACCGAAATCGAAGATCAGGACAGGCCAAAGCTCGTCTCTTGGCTGGCCGCCAACGTTCTGGCGCGCCGAAACATGCCGCGCATGCGCCGCGCGCTCGAACGCGTCACCAAGGCAACGTCGGCGGCTGAATAGCGCTAGAGCCCGCCTTCGCGTTTAATGAAGGCCACAATCTCATCGACGCCCTCGCCCGCTTTGAGCGCGGCCATCACGAAAGGCCGCGCGCCGCGATTGGCCTTTGCATCGGTTTCGAGACGCCCGCGATCCACGCCCACATAGGGCGCGAGATCGGTTTTGTTGATGATCAAAAGATCAGAACGGGTGACGCCTGGCCCCTTTTTGCGGGGGATATCCTGGCCCGCGGCCGTATCGATCACGTAAAGGCTTAAATCCGCAAGCTCTGGGCTGAACGTGGCGGCGAGGTTATCGCCGCCGCTTTCGATCAAAATAATGTAGATATATGGGATTTACGCACTGAGTTCGCACACAGCGCGGGGATTTATCGAGGCGTCTTCGCGGATCGCGGTATGCGGGCAGCCGCCTGTTTCGACGCCCTTTATCCGCGCCTCCGGCAGCGCTTGGGCGCGCATGAGATAATCGGCATCTTCGCGGGTGTAGATATCGTTGGTGATAACGGCCATGGAATAATCTGCTGCCATCGCCCTACAGAGCTGCTCGGTCAGCGTGGTTTTTCCCGCGCCGACCGGCCCGCCGATCCCCACGCGCAAAGGCCCGTTCATGGCATCTTCCCTTCTTTCGCCACTTCTCGGCGTTCACTAAAGCGCAGCCCAGAGAAAAAGCCCATTCCCCAAGCCAAGCGCAATGCAGAGCGGATTGTAATAGCGCAAATTGAGCGATCTGAAGGGCTCTTCTGGGGCCACGCGCGCCATGAAAGGCAAATACCCGCCGATCCCGCGCGCGAGGTAAACCAAAGTCAAGCCCGCTAGGCCC
>JBCCTH010000217.1:0-4574 GCA_039198835.1 Pseudomonadota bacterium
CGCCTGCTGTGAGGGCGATAGCGGTGGCGGCGATTGCGAATTTCTTGAACATGGGTCTTTCCTTTTAGATGTGGCTCGGTCGGGAGCCGGTTGAGATTTGGGCGGGCGGTGGCGTGTTTTGGTCGGTGCCGCCGTCCGATGACCGAGAGTTGGGGGCCTGCGAGGCATTTGAAAAGTGGGCGGGCATTCACATAAAAATGTGCATTTCGAGAGGGTTGTCAGCACAAACTCTCTCAAACGCGTGAGCTTGGTGCGCGTGATGTCGTGACTTTGTGCGCCAAAGCGCGAGTGGGCCCTTTTGCGCCGGTTCTCGCCCGAATGCGCTTGAAGGATTCCTCACGTAATGCCTCACGCGTCTTCACGGACGCGCCCTGAAATCAACGCGGAACGGCAGAAAATAAGCTGGAAAAATATGTCTAAGGGTCGATTTTTGGGCGCGATCCGGCGTCGTCCTGCCCGAATATCAGGCGCTCGCAGGCGGAGAGCGGCGCATACTGCGCGATTTGCACGGTCTTTCCCCTGCATTTGGCTGCGCGATCTCATATGCTCATAAGGCGGAAAAGGAGACAGCCATGTTGCGATTTTTGTTCGGTGACCGAAAAGGGACGCCCAAGGTTGAAACGCAGCGCGAGGCTTTTGAACGATTGGTGAAAGAGCTCAACGAGGCCATCGGCGCGCTGGCGGTCAAGCCCAAGATCACTGTTGATCCCAATACAGGCGCGCTTGACCTCGCGGCTCCTGAGCAGTTTCCCGATGAGGCGCTGGCCTTGCCCGCCCCTGAGCCCGAACAAGACGCGAAAGCCGACACCGCGGAAGCGGCGAAAGCCAAGCCAGCCGCGCCAAAGCCCGCGCCGCCAAAACCCAATCCGCCGAAATCTGCGAAACCGAACCCGGAGAACTCAAAGGCGGCTTGAGGGCGCGCCTAGATCGAAAAAGAGGTGCCGCAGCCGCAACTGGATGTGGCGTTTGGGTTGATGATCGTAAACCGCGCACCGATCAGCTCTTCTTCGAAATCGATCGTGGCATCCGCCAGAAAGGGCAGGGAGACGCTATCGATCACGACGCTCTCGCCTTGGCCTTTGAGAACCAGATCATCTTCGCCCGCGCCATCGTCGAGATCGATTTCGTATTGAAAGCCCGAGCACCCGCCCCCTTCAACGGCCACCCGCAAAACCTTGCCGTTTTCAGCCGCGCCGATCTCGGAAAGGCGCTCAAATGCGCGGTCTGTGACTTTGGGGGGTAGGGTCAGCATCTTTTGATCGGGCCTTGCAATAACGTTTCTAGCATATAGGGACAGCGGCATGCGGCACAAGCCGCGCTGAGGCGGAGCCAGTGGCAGATGGCAGGCCAAAAACCAAAAGCGAGATATGCCGCAGAGCCTGCGGGATCGCGCGGGCGTCTTTATGACGAGCCCGAAAGCCGCTTTCGCTCGGCCTTTCAGCGCGACCGCGATCGCATTATCCATTCAAGCGCCTTTCGACGGCTCAAACACAAGACGCAAGTCTTTGTAGCCGACGAAGGCGATTACTATCGCACGCGGCTCACACATTCCATCGAGGTGGCGCAAGTCGCGCGGACGATATCGGGGCATCTGGCCCTCAATTCCGAGCTGACCGAGGCCGTGGCGCTCGCCCATGATCTCGGGCACACGCCATTTGGGCACACCGGAGAAGACACGCTCAATGCGCTCATGGCCGCCCATGGCGGGTTTGATCACAATGCCCAGGCGATCCGCATCGTCACCTCGCTTGAGCGCCATTATGCCGAGTGGGATGGGCTCAATCTGACATGGGAAAGCCTCGAAGGGATCGCAAAGCACAATGGCCCCGTGACCGGAAACCTGCCCTATGCGCTGGCAGATTATAATGCGCGCGATGATCTAGAGCTTGAGACCCATGCCAGCGCTGAAGCCCAGGTCGCCGCGCTTTCCGATGATATCGCCTATAACAACCATGATCTCATGGATGGGTTGCGCGCCGGGCTCTTCGATGAAGATGCAATTTCAGCCCTGCCGATGGTGGGTGATTGTTTTCGCGACGTTGATCGCCGCTTCCCCGGGTTGGGTCGTGGTCGCCGCCGCCATGAAGCATTGCGCCGCGTCTTTGGCTTGATGGTCGAGGATGTAATCGTGACATCTGAGCGCAATCTGGCGGAAGCCGGCGCGCAGACAGCCCGCGATATCCGCTTGCTCGGTCGTCCTGTGATCTGCTTTTCCGAGCCGATGTGGCAGGATCTGCGGGCCTTGCGCGCGTTCCTCTTCGCTGAGATGTATCGCGCGCCCGAGGTTGTCGCCAAACGCAATGATGCCACTGAGATCGTCAATGCGCTCTTCCCGTTTTTCATGGCAGCGCCTCAAAACCTGCCCGGGGACTGGCAAGATGACGTCGCATCATCGGGCGATGAAACCGCGCTCGCGCGCCTCGTGGCGGATTATATCGCGGGCATGACAGATCGCTTCGCCAGCCAGTGTTTTGAGCGATTTTGCAGCGCGCGTTGACGGCTCGTTTCGGCATGGTAGGGAGACGTCCTGCAACGGAGTGACCATGAATATTTTCGCCGACATTCGTCTTGCTGTGCTCGATGCGCTCGCTGCGCTGGCCTCTGAGGGTGTTTTGCCAGAGGGCCTCGATTTTGCAAATGTCGCCGTCGAGCCGCCGCGCGATGCATCGCATGGCGATATGGCCACTAATGCCGCGATGGTGCTTGCCAAGCCCGCCAAAATGAAGCCGCGCGATATCGCCGATGCGCTCGCGCGCAAGCTCGAAAGCGATGACCGCATCGCAAGCGTTGAGGTGGCCGGGCCGGGCTTTCTCAATCTGCGCTTGCGGGGCGAAAATTGGGTGGAGCTTGTGCGCGCCGTCCTTTCGCTAGGGGCGGATTACGGAAAATCCGATCTGGGCGCGGGCAAACGCGTGAACGTTGAATATGTGTCGGCCAACCCCACAGGCCCGCTCCATGTCGGCCATACGCGGGGGGCGGTCTTTGGAGATGCGCTCGCGTCGCTTCTGGCTTTCGCGGGCCATGAGGTCACCCGCGAATATTATATCAATGATGGTGGCGCTCAGGTCGATACGCTCGCGCGGTCGGTCTATCTTCGTTATCTCGAAGCCCATGGGCAAAGCGTGGCCTTTGAAGAGGGCACCTATCCCGGCGATTATCTCGTTCCGGTGGGCGAAGCGCTCAAGGAAAAGGTCGGCGATGCCTTTCTCGACAAAGGCGAGCAGGATTGGCTCGCCGATGTCAGAGAGTTTTCGATCGCTGCGATGATGGATCTCATCCGTGACGATCTCGCGCGGCTCGGTGTCGAAATGGATGTCTTTTTCTCAGAAAAAGCGCTCTATGGCACGGGGCTCATCGAAGCGGCGATCGCCCGCCTATCAGGCGACGGGCTGATTTATGACGGCGTGCTCGATCCGCCCAAAGGCAAAAAGCCCGAGGATTGGGAACCCCGCGAGCAAACGCTCTTCAAATCGACCGAACATGGCGATGACGTGGATCGGCCGATCAAAAAATCAGATGGGTCCTGGACCTATTTCGCGCCCGATATCGCCTATCATTTCGACAAGGTCGAACGCGGCTTTGACGCGCTTATCGATGTCTTCGGCGCGGATCACGGTGGCTATGTGAAACGGATGAAAGCGGCGGTGAGCGCGCTTTCGGGGGGCAAAACGCCGCTCGATATCAAGCTCACACAGCTCGTGAAACTCTTGCAGAATGGCGCGCCCCTCAAGATGTCAAAGCGCGCGGGAACGTTTGTCACCGCCGCCGATGTCGTCGAGATGGTGGGCAAGGATGCCATTCGGTTCGTGATGCTCACCCGCAAGAACGACGCGCCGCTCGATTTCGACGTTGAGGTCGTCAAGCAGACGAACAACGATAACCCGGTCTATTACGTCCAATATGCCCATGCGCGGGTGCAATCGGTTTTGGCGCGCGCCGCGGCTCAGGGGATGGATATGAGCGATGGCGCGCTCGCCGCCGCGGCCCGGCTCGACCACGACGCAGATACCGCCATCGCCAAAAAGATCGCCGAATGGCCGCGCCTCGTCGAGATCGCGGCGCGCGGGAACGAACCCCATCGCATCGCCTTTTACCTCCAGGAGCTTACGGCGAAATTCAACACCCGCTACTCAATGGGCCGCGATAGCGATGCGATGAAGTTTTTGCAGGAAGGCAACACAACCGAATCTCAGGCGAAAATCGCTGTGATTCGCGCCGTAGCCGTTGTTATTTCAACGGGTTTGGGTATCTTGGGTGTATCGGCTCCCGACGAAATGCGCTGAAACAACAAGCGCAGGCGGGGCCAAGAGGCAAGGTTTGAGGCGCCGCTTTCCTGGTTTAGCCGGGCAGGGGCAGAAAGGCTGACATGGCAGAGGCGGATTTTGGTCCCCGATCTGCGCCCGCACCCGAGAGTTATTCTCTGGGCGCGTCGGCGCTCATTAATGTGTTTGGCGGAATTGTTTCCTTGGCGTTGATCGCGGGCGTTTTTTTGTGGGGCTATCAGCATAAAGCGCGCGACGTGAGCGGCGTACCAGTGGTGCAAGCCAATGACGGCCCCATGCGAAAAACCCCCC
>JBCCTH010000218.1:0-4573 GCA_039198835.1 Pseudomonadota bacterium
GTGCATCTTGCCCACGCGAGAAAGCGCTTCCATCACAGCGACGTTTCTGAAGAGAGCGCCGCCCGCAAGCGGGCTCCAGGCCATGGGTTTTATGCCCCGCTCTTGCAGAAACGCGACATCGCCATCGGTGAAGGGCGCATGGTGGAGGAGGCTCATTTCGATCTGGTTTGTGATGAGCGGTGCATCCATCGCCGATTGGAGCAGGTTCCAATCATGGGGTTTGAAGTTTGAAACACCCGCATGTCTGACTTTGCCGTTGTCGATCAGCGCATCAAGCGCGGCACCGGTTTCATGATGATCCATGAGCGGATCGGGGCGGTGGATCAGCAGCAGATCGATCTTGTCGATGCCCATGAGCGAAAGCGATGCATCCACCGAGGCGTTGATGTGCGCCGCACTCGTGTCATAATATTTCACCCGCGCTTTGGCGTGCCGCCCCGCGGGCGCGACGATGTCACATTTCGTGACGATCTCGACTTTCTCCTTGAGGCCCGGCGCGGCTTTGAAGGCTGCGCCCAAAAGCGCCTCGGCTTCATAGCCGCCATAAATATCGGCCTGGTCCATCGTGGTGATACCTTCGGCAAGGCAGGCTTCGATCTTGGCTTCGATATGGGCGGGCGAGGTATTTTCATCATCGCCGAGCCGCCACATCCCGTAGACGATGCGCGACAAGTCGAAATCAGGGGTGAGGCTGATGCGCTCCATCATGTGCGGGCTCCTGTTGCGAGCGGGGTGGCGGGCGCGCTGGCGGGCACGCGGCCATAGATATGGGGGAGGCTCAGCGTCTCGAGCTCTGGCATCACAAGCCGCCCGAAATGCTGCGCCTCATCGATATGCGGATAGCCAGAAAAGATGAAAGCGCGAATGCCCATCTTTTTATAAGCTTCGATCTCTGAGAGGATCTGATCTGCCGAACCAACCAGAGCGGCCCCACAGCCCGAGCGCGCGCGCCCGACCCCTGTCCAGAGATGGCGCTCGACATAGCCGAACTTATCCGCGAGGTCGCGCGCCTTGGCCTGGTGGCTGACGCCGAGCGAGCCCGCATCGAGCGCGCGCTCGCGGATCAACTGGCCATATTCGTCATCTAGCTTGGAGACGATATGATCGGCGTATTCGCGCGCTTCTGCTTCGCTATCGCGCACGATCATATGCACGCGCAGCCCGTAATCGAGCGTGCGCCCATACCTCTCAGCGACAGAATGCACGGCTTTCATCCTGCCCGCCAACGCGTCCTTCGGCTCGGGCCACATGAGATAGACATCGCAATGCTGGCCGCAAAGCTCGAGCGCAGGAGGGGAATAGCCGCCAAAATAAAGGAGCGGCCCGCCTGTTTGATAGGGGCGGGCGGGATCGGTCGTGATCTCCGCGAAGCTGTAGACGTCGCCGTCATAGTCGATTTTGTCTTGAGTCCAGGCCAGTTTTAGGATATACACGACCTCGCGCGACCGCTGATAGCGATAGTCTGACGCGGCCTTCTCGCCCGGAAAATCGCTTGAGATGATGTTCACCGTCAAACGCCCTTCGAGCATGTGATCAAGCGTGGCAAGTGTGCGCGCGAGCATGATCGGCTGCATCTCGCCGCAGCGCACGGCGGCGAGCATGTTCATCTTGTCGGTCAAGGGGGCGCAGCCGGCAACAAAGCTGAGCGTATCTTGCCCGACCTGATAGCTCGACGGGCAAAGAATGTTGCGAAAGCCCTGCTTCTCGGCCTCAAGGACGATATCGCGGCAATGCGCCCAGCTTGAACGGAGCGCGCCATCGGGCACGCCCAGAAACTGATAATCATCAGAGCACAGCGCCGAGAACCAGCTGATTTCGGCGCCAGTGACATCAGGTGAGGTAATAGGGACGATACTCATCGATTCCCGTCTTTTTCGTGTCGGATTGGGGTTGCCTAGCACCCTGGCAATTGTGCATCAATACTAGATCAATCAGCGGGGAGGCCTGACTTTGGCGCGCGATGCACGGGCCGGCAGCTTGCCAAAGCACATGCAGATCAGCGAGTTCTTGTCGCGCGAGATCGCGGCGGGGCGGCTCGCCCATGGCGCGCGCCTGCCGCCTGAAAGGGCGATGGCCGATGAGATGGGCGTGGCAGTGGGCACATTGCGGCGTGCGCTGCGAGATTTGACGCAGCGCGGGCTCTTGGAACGGGTGCAGGGCTCGGGCAATTATGTGCGCGACAGTGGTGATGACCGCTCGGTTTATGCGTTTTTTCGCCTTGAGCAGCCCGAAGGTGGCGGGCTGCCGACGGCTCAGGTGCTCAGCGCCCGGCCATCAGCGCCGCCAGAGGCCGGTTGGGCGCAGGGGGCCGGGCTTGAGGCGTTGCAGATCCGCCGGGTGCGCGCGCTTGACGGGTGCGCTATCGCGCTTGAAGAAATCTGGCTTCATGGAGATGGCGCGCGCGATCTGACGGCCGAAGACCTCTCCGAGAGCCTTTATCTGACCTATCGGCGCAGGCTCGGCATCACAATCGAGCGCGCCGAAGATCGGATTGGCATCGGCGCGGTGCCCGAATGGGGCGGGGCGTGCCTGACCCTTGCGCCCGGCGCGTCTTGCGGCCATGTCGCCCGGCGAAGCTGGGCCGCCGGTCGGCTGGTTGAAATCTCTCAGACATGGTTTGACGCGGAGCGCGCGCGGTATGTCTCTAGGCTGCGCTGAAGGGGAAAGCTTTGGAAACAGTACGTTACGGGATCATCGGCTGCGGGATGATGGGCCAGGAACACATTCAAAACATCGCGCTTCTGCCCAAGGGCGAGGTGACGGCGGTGTATGACCCTGTGCCTGAGATTGCCACGCGCGCCGCTTCATTGGCGGGCGGCGCGAAGATCGCGGCGACGGTTGCAGACCTTGTGCGCGATGAAGCGATCGATGCGTTGGTGATCGCGTCGCCCAATCACCTTCATCTCGACCAGCTCTTTGAGATTTCAAAGCTGCGCCATGTTCCAATTCTCTGCGAAAAGCCGCTTTACACGCACCCCGATCAAGCGTCGCGCCTGGCGATTTTTGAGGAGCGCTACCAAGCGCCCGTTTGGGTGGCGATGGAATATCGATATATGCCGCCCATCGCCGCGCTCTTGGCTGAAGCCGAGGCCGCGACCGGAGGGATCGAGATGCTCACGATCCGCGAACACCGCTTTCCGTTTCTGCCCAAAATCGGGAATTGGAACAGGTTTAACCGCAATACCGGCGGCACGCTGGTTGAGAAATGCTGCCATTTCTTTGATCTGATGCGTTTCGCGCTCAAATCTGAGCCGGTGCGCGTGATGGCATCGGCGGGGCAGGCTGTGAACCATACGGGCGAGAGCTATGCGGGAGAGGTCCCCGATATCTGGGATCATGGCTATGTGATCGTCGATTTTGCGAATGGAAAGCGGGCGATGCTCGAGCTTTGCATGTTCGCGGAGGGGAGCCGGTATCAAGAAGAGATCGCGGCCGTTGGTCGAGACGGCAAGATCGAATGCCATGTTCCGGGGCCGGGGCGGTTTTGGGGCGAGGGGCTTGGGCCAGCGCCGCTTCCCCGTCTGCTCGTATCGCCGCGTTCGCCAAAAGGGCCCGTGACGCGCGATATTCCGGTGGAGCCGTCTCTCCTCGCGGCGGGCGATCACAACGGCGCGACGTTTTATCAGCACGAGAGGTTCAATGCCGTTGTGCGCGGGCAGGGGGAGGTTGAGGTTTCATTGGCCGATGGGGCGGCTTCGGTGGCGATGGGGCTCGCGGCGCAGCGATCAGCCCTTGAAGGGCGGGCGATTGCGCTTGAAGAGGGTGATGCCGTGTCTTTTGCCTGAGCGCGGTTTCGGCGCGATCGAAATGAGCTCGCGCCCTTTGAGATGTTGAAGGTGAGATTGCGCTAAGACGAAAAGGTCAGACTGCGGCGCGTGAGAGGCCGCAGGCCAGATTGCCCGCTGTAAGACACCCCCTGGCCGTTCTAATGTAATAAGGTGGTATTTGGGAGTTTGCACGCTTCCGGGCGCTAAAGGCCAGATTTTTCCGGTCTGACGCCGAGGGCGAGTTTGCACGCTTGGAAACATCGACGACCGGATCGCCCCCTTTCGACGCCTATGGCCAGATTGCACCCGGTCAGACGCCGCAAGCCAGAGTGTTCTTGGTGAGACGCCGCAGGCCAGATTGGACACTTTAAGGCACCGAAAGCCAGTTTGCGCGTGATGAAGCGCCGTTGGCTCCTTCGCGCCCTGTGAGGCGCTAAAGGCCAGATTGCTCTTGGTGGGGCCAAGGGCTGTTTTGCATGCCGTTGAGAGTTAGTCTGCAAGACCGCGCCGCTTGAGACGCCGTGGGTCATAGTGTTCCCGGTCTCACGCCACAGGCCAGACTGTTCCTGTTGAGATGAAGAAGGCCAGATTGAACCCTTTAAAGCGCCGAAAGCCGATTTGCGTATGGAGGACGAAGGCGGCCACTTCGCGCCCTGTGAGGCGCTAGAGGGCAGATTGCTCGTGGTGGGGTCAAGGGGTGCTTTGCATGCCTTTGAGAGTTAGTTTGCACCATCGCGGCTTCGTGAGATGCCGCGGGCCATAATGTTCCTGGTCTCACGCCACAGGCCAGACTGTTCCTGTTGAGA
>JBCCTH010000219.1:0-4542 GCA_039198835.1 Pseudomonadota bacterium
AAGACAGCCGCCGAATAAAGATGCCGCGCGCTCATGTGATTTTCGCCCACCCCGTGCCAGAGAGCCTCAACGCGGCGGCGCATGGCGTCGTCGTTGAGACGCTCAAAAAGAAGGGGTGGGACGTAGATGATTGTGATCTCTACGCTGAAGGCTTCGACCCGGTCTTGAGCGAGGAAGAGCGGCGCAACTACCACAATACCGAGATCAACACCGCGCCGGTCGCCGACTATGTCGCGCGCGTGCGCGCGGCCGATGCCGTTATCTTCTGCCATCCGGTGTGGAATTTCGGCTATCCGGCGATCCTGAAAGGCTGGTTTGATCGGGTGATGTTGCCGGGCGTGGTCTTTCACCTGCGCGACGGCAAGCTGTCGCCCTGCCTTGACAATGTGCGCAAGCTCGCAGCCGTCACAACCTATGGCGCGACGCCCTTTCGCGCCTTTTTGGCCGGTGACCCGCCTCGGAAACTCATGAAGCGCGCTGTTTGGGGCACAGTCAAACCCGAGAAAATCAGATATATCGCGCAATACGACATGAACAACATCACCCCCGCCGGATGCGAAGCGTTCCTGGCGCGGGTCAAGCGAGAGATGGAGGCATTTTAGGTGCGCGCACTTGTGATCTACTGCCACCCCAAGGAAGGCTCCTATAACGCCGCCGTGCGCGATACAGTCATTGGAAGGCTCCACCGCGCCGGTGTTGAGACACGCCTGCGCGATCTTTACGCGGAAGGCTTTCAACCCGTGCTCACTCAGGATGAATGGGTGGGCTATGAGGATGTCGAGACCAATCGCGCGCCCGTTGAAAGCCACGCGCGCGATCTCCTTTGGTGCGACACGCTCATCTTTGTCTATCCCACCTGGTGGTACGGGCTGCCGGCGATGCTCAAAGGCTGGCTTGACCGCGTGCTGATCCCCGATGTTGCCTTCCATATGCCGAAGGCCGAGGGCGAGACGATCCGTCCAGGGCTTCATTCTATCGAAAGGCTGGGCGTTTTCACGACCTGCGGCGCATCGCGCAGCCTCACCTGGCTCATCGGTGCTCCCGGGCGCCGGACGCTCCTGCGCGGTGTCGGGCTCCTTCTCAAACCGCGCGCCAAAAAGGTCTTCGCGGCGCATTATCTGATGGATACCGCGCCGCGCGCTTCTTTGAAAAAACACCTCGATTGCGTGGCGCGCCGCACCGACAAGCTCATCGGCGCGCGCCCCGCGCCACGCGGCGTGATGAGCGAGGCCCCGGCCGAATGAGATCGCGCTATTGGATCGATTATCCGGCGACCGCGCTCGAAATCGACCCGGCGCGCACGGTCGCGGTTTTGCCCACCGCCGCAATCGAACAGCACGGGCCGCATCTGCCCGTGGGGGTCGATACGATGATCAATCAGGGCCTTTGTGATCTTCTGGCGCAGAGCTGCCCCGAGGCGCTCGATATCCGGCTTTTGCCGGTGCAGTGCGTTGGCAAATCAAATGAGCATCTGTGGGCGGCGGGGACGATCACGCTCAGCGCCGAGACCGCCATGAAAGCCTGGACAGAAATCGGCCTCTCGCTGGCGCGTGCGGGCGTCAAAAAAGCGCTGATCCTCAACTCGCATGGCGGCAATGCCGATCTGATCTCGATTGTGGCGCGTGAATTGCGGGTGCGCGCGGGAATGTACTGCGTGCGCATGGGCTGGGGCGCGGGCGGCTCGCCCGAGGGCCTCTATGGCCCGCAAGAGGCCGCGCAGGGCATCCATGGCGGCGACAATGAAACCTCGCTCATGCTCCATTTTCGGCCCGAAACCGTCGACATGTCAAAGGCGCAGGATTTTCGCTGGGCCCACAATCAGGGCGATATTGCGCCTGTAGGTGGTATCGCCCATGGCTGGATCGCATCTGATGTGAATGCAGCGGGCGTGGCGGGAGAGGCGCATCTTGCGAGCGCCGAGAAGGGGCGCGTGACAGCTGAGCATTATGTGCGCAACACGATCGAGGTCATCGAGCGCATGGTTGCCTTTGATGCGAGTGGCTACGCGCCTGTCAACGATCCCTATCCGGCGTAGCATGGGGCGCAGAGCGATTGTCTTGTCGCGCGCGCGCCGGCCATGAGAAACGCCCCGCTCCAGAACCCGCATCGCACGGCTGAGTTTCAAGAGCGCAACCTCGAAGCGGCCATCGGGCGGCAGGTGCGTGACCTTCGCCGGAAGATGGGCCGGACGATCGCGCAGCTCGCAGCAGAGATGCGCGTGAGCGAAGGGATGGTCTCAAAAATCGAAAACGGGCAGGTCTCGCCGTCGCTTTCCATGCTTCAGCTTCTCGCGCAGACGCTGGCAGTGCCGCTGACAGCTTTCTTTGAAGGGTTTGAAGAAGAGCGCCCCGTGATGCATGTCAAGGCGGGGCAGGGCGTTGAAGCCGAGCGCGCGGGAACGCGCGCGGGCCATCATTACACGCTTCTTGGTCTCCTCGGGGCGCAATCTTCGAAGGTTGTCGTGGAGCCCTATCTCATCACGCTGACCGAGACCTCAGACACGTTCGAGACCTTTCAGCATGACGGAATGGAGTTCCTTTATATCCTTGAAGGCACGGTGATGTATCGCCACGGCCCCAACCGCTACCGGCTCGAGGAGGGGGACAGTTTCTTTTTCGATGCAGATGCGCCCCATGGGCCCGAAAGGCTGGTCGCGCTTCCGGCGAAATTCCTGTCAATCATCTGTTACTCGCAGGAATGATCAGCGCGCAAATATTCCCTTCAGGAATAAAATGTTCTTCTTGCGAATGCGCGCTGGCATCTCGGCGACGCTCCTCTACCCTTCAACCTAGGCAAGTTTGGGGGTGCGCATGTGTGGGATCGTGGGGCTTTTTCTCAAGGATAAAGGGCTCGAGCCAGAGCTCGGCGCGCTGCTCACCGATATGCTGGTAACAATGTCAGACCGGGGCCCAGATAGCGCGGGGATCGCTGTCTATCGCGGCGGGGCCGAGGGCCTCACTAAAATCACCCTGCAATCGGCCAGTCCGAACGAAGACTTCGCCGATCTCGGCGCGTTTCTTAGAGCCGATATCAGCGTGATCGATACCCATGCCATCGTGACGCTCCCGGCCGGTGAGACAGACGCGGCGATGGCGCGCATCCGCGAGGAGCGTCCAAGCTTGAGGGTCATGTCTCGCGGAGAGGCCATCGAGATCTTCAAGGAAGTCGGAGCGCCGCGCGATGTCGCCGCGCGCTTCGATCTTCCCTCCCTTCCCGGGAGCCACGGCATCGGCCACACCCGCATGGCGACCGAAAGCGCGGTGACAACGCTTGGTGCGCATCCGTTTTCAACCGGCCCTGATCAATGTCTCGTTCACAACGGATCGCTGTCCAACCATAACCGGCTGCGCCGTAAGCTCGCGCGTCAGGGCGTTACCGTTGAAACCGAGAATGATACCGAGGTCGCCGCCGCTTATCTCACCCACCGCTTGGCGCAGGGCGATGATCTTGGCGCGGCGCTCACCGCCGGGCTCAACGATCTCGATGGCTTTTACACCTTCGTCGTCGCCACCAAGGAAGGCTTCGGCGTTTTGCGCGACCCGATTGCCTGCAAACCCGCAGTCCTCGCGGAAACGGATCGCTATGTGGCGTTTGGGTCCGAGTATCGCGCCTTGGTCGGGCTGCCAGGGATCGAGGCCGCCGAGGTCTGGGAGCCCGAGCCCGCCACTGTCTATTTCTGGGAGCACTGATGCAAACGCTCGATCTTGAAAGGCAGACCTTGCGCGAGGTGAACCGCGCGCTCCAGTCCCAAAGCGCAGACACAAACCAGACGCTCTGGGAGATCGTCAATCCCAAGGGCGCACATGCCATCGCTTGCGGTTTGAACGCAGAGATCGATGTCACTGTGAAAGGCTCGACAGGCTATTATCTGGGCGGGATGAACCAGGGCGCGCGCTTGCGCGTCGAAGGGTCTGTCGGGCCGGGCACGTGTGAAAACATGATGTCGGGCACGGTGATCATCGAAGGCGATGCCAGCCAATATGCGGGCGCGACAGGCCATGGCGGGCTCCTGGCGATCAAAGGCAATGCCGCGAGCCGCTGCGGCATCTCGATGAAAGGCATCGACATCGTCGTTCATGGAAATGTCGGCCATATGAGCGCGTTCATGGCCCAATCGGGCCGGCTCGTTGTTTGCGGAGATGCGGGCGATGCGCTTGGCGACAGCATTTATGAAGCCCGCCTTTTCGTGCGCGGAGAGGTCGCTTCGCTCGGCGCGGATTGCATCGAAAAAGAGATGCGGCCCGAGCATCTTGATGAGCTCTCCACCCTTTTGGCCGCCGCCGAGAGCGACGCTGATCCAAAGAGCTTTCGGCGCTACGGGTCGGCGCGCAAACTCTACAATTTCGACATCGACAATCTGGGAGCTTATTGATGGATCAGACGCCGCGCACCCACCCCGTCACTCCCTGGACCTTTGACGATTACACCCGCTCCTATATCCGCCGGGCGGCGGCGACAGGGATCTATGATATCAGAGGCGGCGGTTCGAAACGGCGCGTGCCGCATTTCGATGACCTGCTCTTTTTGGGCGCGTCAATGTCG
>JBCCTH010000220.1:0-4509 GCA_039198835.1 Pseudomonadota bacterium
CCGCTTTCGATGGGCAATGAAAAGAGCGTTCGAAAGATCACATCGGCGGCGGCATAGCTCGCCATCTCCTCGATCTCCTGCGCGCCCTCGCCCATCCGCGCGATCATTCCATCGGCCGCGGCTCGCATGGCAGGAAAGCTCTCTTTGAGGCGGCCGCCCTCGAAAGCCGGGTCAATGATCCGCCGCTGGCGCGCCCAGTCGGCACCGTTCGTCAGAAAAACCGAATTGCCCAGAAGCGGGCGCAGCCCTTCGCTCACGCGCGTCGATTTCGGGAAATCCTGCGCCTCATCGCGCAGCACGCGGCGCACAAGTGAAGGCTGATTAACGAGGAAACTTTTGAAAAAGGGGGTCCTGAATTCAGCCATCCAGGCGCGATAGAGCCTGGCAGGCTGCGCGCTCAAGATATCGCGGCGAAAAAGACGCACATAGCGCATCAGCGAAACCTCGCCGTCGCGGGGCCGCGGTTTTGGCGGGGTCGCTTTCATGCCGCCACGCTGGTGAACTTCGACGCCGGGACATCGATCCGGCTTTTTGAGGATGCGCGGGTGCCATAGCGCCGCGCCAGCGTCAGCGGCCCGGCAGTTATCTGAAAATAGTCATAGTCGCGCGGCCGGTCAAAGGCGCACAGATATTGAAAATGAAGGCGAAAATATTTCCGCTTGAGCTCTTCCCATCGCTCGGGGCTCAGGCTTTGTGTGAAGGCTGCCGAAAAGATGATGGGCCATTTCTGATCGTCGGGCGCGACACCGGAGACCGCCACAGGATCACAGAGCGCAAAAGAGCAGCCATCGCCCGGCGCTGTCACATCGATCCAGGTCAGCCCCGCTTGTGCGCTCAGATAGCGCAGATCAGCGCGGAGCCTGTGGGCGCCCGGCAAGAACGACACCATCGGCACAACCTGCCCAAGCGTCAGAAAGCCGAGCGCGGGCCCATTCGGGCGAACGCGGCCGCTGCGCAAAAGATCAGCCAGGATCGAAACACCAAGATGCGCGCCCGAGGAATGGCCGACGACCAAAACCTCATCGATATCTTCGCTGAGCGCCTGCGCGATCATATCGCCGAAATCCGCCATCCGCTGTTCAAGCTCGGGCGGGGCCGCGCCGCCGTGGCGCGCCGAATAGGCATAATCATGCATCAGGTAATAGGCATAAAACCGTCGGTCCTGGCGCTTGAACCAGAAAAGCACGGCCGGCAGAAGGCAGATCCCAAGCGGGCTGAGCCAAGGGTGAATTGCCCCAAGCGCCCATGCCCCAAGCCCCACCGCGATGAGCGCGATCACAAACTGAACCAAAAGAAGCGCGACAGGATAAAGCGCGGCGATGACAGGCCCTTTGCGCAGCCAGGTCAGCCGCCGAAGCGCCCCGGAGGCGATGTAGATCCAAGCCGTTTGCGCGAGCTGGATGTATGTCCCCCAGATGCCGGCCTCCATGGAGCCGCGCACGATATCAGACCAGACAAGCACTTCGAAGTCGGTCGCAATCTCCGCCCCGTCGATGCTGGCAGTCACATGCCAGCCGTAATTGCCGCCGCTGGCTTTGGCTTTCAGCGCGAGACGATACCCACTGATCTCGGCCTGCGCTTGCCCCTCATTGCGATAAAGCTCGCGATAGCGGCGCGCATGGATCGGATCATAGCCGGGCAGATAGAAAACCCGGCGGCGTTTGACGGCCTCGACTTTCATGCAACCCTCCTAACGAGGAAAGGCTAATGTGCGAAAGGGGCAAAAATGTGATTAACACGCGCGGGTGCCAGAGCGCAGGCAGCCCGACCTCAAGCTATCCAATCGCCCCGAGCGCCGGAAACTGCTCGAGAAGCCACCAGGAAAAATCGGTGAATTGGCCGGTGACCATCATCAACCCGACCGTCCAGAGCAACACGCCCATCACCCGCTCGATGCGTTCCATATGCCGTTTCATCCACGCCATGAGACCCTTCATTGAAGGGAAAAACGCCGCGACGAGCAGAAAGGGGAGCCCGAGGCCCAGCGCATAAAATCCTAAAAGGGCCGTCCCGCGTGCGGCGTCCGCCTCGCTTGCCGCGATCGACAGGATCGCACCCAGGATGGGGCCAAGGCAGGGCGTCCAACCAAAGGCAAAGGCGAGGCCCAACAAGTAAGCCCCAAAGGCCGAGCCGCCCTTGTCGCCGGCATCGATACGCATCTCGCGGTCAAGAAACCCGATGCGAAACACCCCGATGAAATGCGCGCCAAAGATCATCACGATGATCCCCGCGCCCACGACGAACCAATCCTGACCCTGTAAGAAAAAGCGCCCCAGCGCCGACGCCGTGAACCCCAAAAGGAGAAACACGGTCGATAGCCCGAGGACAAAGAAGGCCGCCGCCACCAGCGCTTTTCGGCGGGCGCGGGCCCCTTCGCTCATCTCAGAGAGCGATACACCGCCCATATACGCCAGATAAGGCGGCACGATCGGCAAAACGCACGGGCTCGCGAAGCTGATAAGCCCCCCGAGGAGCGCGATGGCGAGCGCGGGCAAAAGCGCCGCATCGATGATGTCTAATCCCAGCACATCAAAGCAATAGAGCTTGCGCCGTTTGATTGTCACGAGATCAAGTTGCCACGGGGCGTCACAAGTGTGTGGACGTTTGTAACAGGCGCACTTAGCTCTTGGTCATGACAGTCACGATCGAGCTCGATGCGATAGGCCTGCTTTGCCCGCTTCCCGTTCTCAAGGCCCGCAAACGACTGGCTCAATTGGCCTCAGGCGACCGCTTGCGTCTCCTCGCCGATGACAGAGCGGCCCTTATCGACATCCCGCATTTTTGCGCCGAGGCCGGGCACCAGCTTCTCTCCCAAGAGACAAGCGGGCGCACGCTCGTCTTCGTCATTGAAAAAGGCGGGGTGGCTGCCTAGCCCCCCGCCTTTTTGCGCATCCGTCACTGCCCGAACGACCACCATCCTTTGCGCTTGGGCTTTGCAGGTTGAGTTTGCTCAGGGGGGGCTTTAGCCGCGACGTCTGGAGCCACTTCGGGCTCGGGCTCAGGCTCAGGCTCGGATACCGGATCCTCAAAATAGGCAGATTTCACCTCCGGCGCAGCCGCTTCAGCCGCCTCGGGCTGAGGCTCGGGCGCGGGCTCAGCGGGCGACGCCTCTTCCACTGCCGGAGCATCTTCTAACGCGGGCGCAGCTTCGGCTGCTGGCTCTTGGGCCGTGTCATCCTGAACCTCCGGCGGTGCGGCGGCCTCTTCGGCGGCTTTGGGCTTGGCGCGTGAGCGTCGCGTTCGTTTCTTGGGGGCCGGTGCATCCGCCTCGGCTGTTTCGCCCTCTGCATCGGATGCCGCCACCTCAGTGTCTTCCGCGGGCGTCACGGGCGCGGCCTCTTCGCTGGGGGTCGCGGCGGCGTCGGCCTCAGCGGCCTTCTTGCCGCCCCGTGATCTGCTGCGCGTGCGCGTGCGCTTTTTGGGTGTCGTGTCGTCGCCAGTCTCGGGCGCGGTGTTGTCAGTTGCTTCGACCTCTTCGGCGGCGTCGCCGCTGGCTTCCTCTGCTGCCGCGCTTGTTTCATCTGGCGCATTGGTGCTTTGCGCCTCCGAGCCACCCTGCCCGCCAGACCCGCCACGGCGTCTCCGACGACGGCGGCGCTTTTTGCGCTGCTGGCCATCCCCTTCCTCGCCCGCTCCGCTCTCGGGGGCGTCGCTTGTCTCGGCCTCGGTCATTTCAGGCTCGTCGAAATCCTCCATGAGCGAGGCATCGCCCGTGATCACCGGCGCTTCCGGGATGGCGCGCGTGGCGGTCTTGAACTTCTCCACCGTGAAATCCGGGCTGATCATGTGCGGATCGGCCTCAACACGCACTGATAGCCCATGGCGCGCTTCGATCTGGGCGATGTATTCGCGCTTCTGGTTGATAAGGAAGTTGGCGATCTTGACTGGAGCCGTCACCAAGACCTCGCGCGATTTGCGCCGCGTGCCCTCTTCCTCAAGCTGACGCAGGATCGTCAGGCCCATGCTTTCGTCAGAACGGATGAGACCAGTGCCATGGCAATGGGGGCAAGGCTGGGTTGATGCCTCAAGCATGCCCGGGCGCAGGCGCTGGCGCGACATCTCCATGAGCCCAAACCCCGATATGCGGCCCACCTGAATGCGCGCGCGGTCAGTCTTGAGCTTTTCCTTCATCATCTTTTCGACCTTCGCGTTGTTGCGGCGGTCTTCCATGTCGATGAAATCAATGACGATGAGGCCCGCGAGATCGCGCAGCCTCAGTTGCCGCGCGACCTCTTCGGCGGCCTCGAGATTGGTCTTGAGTGCGGTTTCCTCAATGGAGCCTTCTTTGGTGGCCTTGCCGGAGTTCACATCGATGGCGACAAGCGCCTCGGTGATCCCGATCACGATGTAGCCGCCCGATCTGAGCTGCACTGTCGGGTTGAACATCCCGTCAAGGTAGCTTTCCACCTGATGGCGCGCGAACAGCGGCAAACCGTCCTGGTAGTTTTTCACATTCTTGGCGTGGGACGGCATGATCATTTTCATGAAGTCCTTGGCATTGCGATAGCC
>JBCCTH010000221.1:0-4449 GCA_039198835.1 Pseudomonadota bacterium
GCATTTTCCGACGTGGCGGCCACCATCGCCGCGCATCTTGGCGTGGCGTATGAAGGGCCTGGAAGGAACGTATTATGAGCTGGCAGGATATTCCTAAGATTGAGCTTCATTTGCACCTAGAGGGTGCCGCGCCGCCGAGCTTTATCCGTGGACTTGCTGCCGAAAAAGGGGCGGACCTCAGCTCCATTTTTGATGACACTGGCGGGTATAAATACGGCGACTTCGACCACTTCCTTAAGGTCTACGAAGCGGCCTGTTCAGTTTTGTCAACACCTGATGACTTCAAGTGGCTTACGCAGGCCGTGCTCGAAGAGCTCGCCGCGCATAACGTGGTCTATGCCGAGACCTTTGTGTCCCCAGACTTTTGCGGTGGCGGTGATGTCGGCGCATGGCGGGAGTATTTGGCCGCGATGGAGGAAGCGCATGTCGATGGCGTCACGCTCAAAGGGATCGTGACCTGCATTCGGCATTTTGGCCCCGAAAAGGCGAAACCCGCTGCGCTCTGTGCTGCTGAAACGGCGGGAAGCTTCATTCGCGGTTTTGGTATTGCTGGCGCGGAACTGATGGGCAAACCGCAGGATTTTCTCTGGGCGTTTGACTGCGCCCGCGAGGCGGACCTGCACATAACGGCCCATGCGGGAGAATGGGGCGATGCGGCGAGCATTCGAGAGGCGTGGCAGGTCCTAGAGCTCGAACGTATTGGGCACGGCGTCCGCGCAGCAGAAGACACTAAGCTCATGGAAGATCTCGCAGAAGCTGGCGTGACGCTCGAGGTCTGCCCGGGCTCCAACGTGTATCTGGGCATATACCCCGATGTGAACGCGCACCCGATCGCGAAGCTGCGCGATGCAGGGGTCGCCGTGACAGTTTCTACAGATGATCCGCCATATTTCAACACCACCATGACCAAAGAGTATGAAGGTTTGGAACGAGCATTCGGATGGGGCCACGCGGATTTTGCAGAACTCAATAGAACCGCGTTGAACGCAGCGTTTTGCGATGAAACGACCCGCGCAGACATCGCCAAAAAATTAGAGGGTTAGGACATGAATAAGCTCACAGTCGTCGATCACCCGCTCGTTCAACACAAGTTGACGCTGATGAGAGAAAGGGACACGCCCACTGCCGTCTTTCGACAGCTACTGCGGGAGATTAGCCAGTTTCTCGCCTATGAGGTGACGCGTGAATTGCCGCTGACCGAGAAGCCGATCGACACGCCTCTGATAAAGATGGATGCGCCGACTTTGGCGGGCAAGAAGCTCGCCCTGATTTCGATTTTGCGCGCCGGAAACGGGCTTCTTGACGGCGTGCTAGAGCTCATTCCCTCGGCGCGCGTGGGCTTTGTGGGGCTCTACCGCGATGAAGAGACGCTGCAACCGGTCGAGTATTATTTCAAGGTCCCCGAGGCGCTTGGCGAGCGCGTGGTGATCGCGGTTGACCCGATGCTCGCGACCGGCAACAGCGCCATCGCCGCCATCGAGCGCCTCAAGGAAGAGGGCGCGCGCGATATCCGCTTTCTGTGCCTTCTTGCGGCACCCGAGGGCATCAAAGCGATGCATGATGAGCATCCGGATGTCGAGATCGTCACAGCAGCGGTAGACGAAAAGCTCAATGAACATGGATATATTGTTCCTGGGCTAGGGGATGCGGGTGACCGCATGTTCGGCACAAAATAGAGGCCACCACCCTTTACTCATTGGGGTGAATGGGGCATCCTCCCGCAATATATTGTGTGGGGGAAGCACATGCGGTTGCCTTTCATCATTGCGGTTGTCCTGTTGGCGGGTTCGGGGCTGAGCCATGGCTTGGGGGCCAAGACGCTCGCGGAGGGGTCAACCCCTGTGAACTTCCCGCCTGCTGATTACACCGGGCGCTCGTTTGTCGATAATGATGGCTGCGTTTATCTGCGCGCGGGCGTTGACGGCAATGTGCAATGGGTGCCGCGGGTCTCGCGCAGCAGGCAAGTGATCTGCGGGCAAACCCCGACATTCGGCGGCGGAACGCGCGTGGCGGCAGCGCCTGCGCCCGCGCGAACGCCTGCGCCGGCGCCTGCCGCGCGCCCCACGGCTGCGCCTGTGGTCGCAGCTGCGCCAGCCCCGCGCGCCGCACCCGCTGCCGCCGCCCCAACCAGCGTCAGACGGACCGCCGCGACAGTTGCGCCGCGCCCGACACCGCGCACCGTGCCCGCCGCTGCACCTGTGCCGCGTGTCGTGCGCCGTGTCGCGCCCGCGCCAGTTTTGTCGTCGCCCGTGGTCACCATCTCGCCGCCTCAGCCAACCACCCCGCGTTCAGAGCGCGTGGTCGTCAAGACAGTGCGGACATGCTCTGGCGCCGTCGGGAGCGTCAATGGCGTGCGCTGTGGGCCCCAGGTTCAAAGCCCGTCTTCCGGCTCTCGGATCATTGCGGGCGGCCGGGCGTGGAACACTGGCGCGGCACAAGCCGCTTCAAAAAAGATCATCATCGGGCAACCTGGCGCATCGGGGCGCTTGGTGCCCGTCTCACCCCCGGTGCCCCATGGATATCGAAGCGTTTGGGGGGATGACCGGCTCAACCCTCTGCGCGGCGTGCCCAGCAACGTCACCGTTGTGGCCTCGGGCGGGGCGGGGCCGACCGGGCAATATGATCTTGCCTGGACAAAGTCGCTGCCTCACCTTCTTTTTGATCGCAAGACCGGGCTCGTTGTCGGTGATAAGTTCCCTCAGCTGATTTACCCGAACACGGATTTGAGCGCGGTCAACGCCCCCGCAGCGGCGAAGGCTCAGACAGTGGCGCGCGCGCCAGTGACGAGGGGCGCGCACCCCGTGGCGCGCGATCATGTTTTTATATCGGCGAAATCGCCTGCGCCTGCGCGGGCGGCTCAGGTGGCGCAAAAACCCGCTGCCCTTGTTCAGCGCGCGCCCCAGGCCTCGATGCCGCTCAAACGGCATGTTCAAGCGGGCACCTATGGATCACTCGCGGCGGCCAAAGCGGATGCTCAGCGGCTCGCCAATGCCGGGCTTCGGACCCGCATCGGAAGCTACACCGCGCAAGGCCAGCGCAGGCAGGTGATCGTGCTTGGGCCGTTCAACTCGTCAGGTGATGTAAATCGCGCGCTCGCGGCTGCGCGCGGCATGGGCTTTTACGGGGCTGTCGCGACAAAATAGCCAAGCCCCAGCGCTGTCATTCGCAAATCGCTTGCAATGATATCCAGTCGCCATCGCCGAGATGGGCCTTTGGGGCGACCCCGTCGAACGGGTCTGCCTCGATCAGGGCAAGCGTGGTTTCACCGGTCACATCCTCGGCGAATGCATAGGGCCGCGCGGTAACCTCGCGTTGCCGGAAGGCGGCGAGAAGGTAGCCGGGCGGGAGCGGCAGGGGATCAGCTGTCAGCAGATACTGCGCATAGCTGTCGATCGTCTCGTCGGGCAGCGTTCCCGTTGTCAGCAGCCTGAAGGCGGCATAGGGCCCTGAAGCCTCAAGGAGCCTGCGAAGCGGGTCATGGGCGCGCATCCTTGCCGCCTCGGCCACGACATAGCCCGCGACGACAGAAGGGTTCTCGTGGTCTTCAATGATCGGACGGCCGATGAGAATGTGCCCGCCGGGCAAAGCGGCCGTGCGCACGAGAGCTTCAGGAAGGATGTGGAGCGTATGCTCGGGAGCCACCGCCGCCTGAAGGCGGCGCAAGGCGAGGTTGCCGAACGGGTCATTGCACGGCGTCCCCGCAAGACGCGCGGTGCGCGATAAAAGCGACGCGCCGATCTCAGCACGCTTCACCTCAGGCACGACCGTGACCGCTTGATCAACGAGCGCGCCCGGGAGCCAGAAGATGGCAAGCCAGGCGAGGGTGGCCGATGTGGCCGCCAGCGTCAGCCATCTCAGAAAACCCGGCTTGGGGCGCGCCCGCGCGATGGTGCGCTGGATTTGATCGATGGCATTGACCATGTCTTCATCATCGATCTCGAGGGTCTCAGAGCCGCTGAGATCAGGCGAGAAGATTGCGGGTTTTGTCCGTGGGTTCGTGCGCGACACAGCCGCCAGAGACCAATGCGTCAGCGGGCGGCCGGAGGGATCGGAGATCACAAGCGTTGCATCGCCGAAAGACACGCCAACCTCGCGCCGCTGATCCTCCTCGGCAGCGCGCCATAGGCCCGAGGTTTCGAGCCTGGCATATTCTTTCAACGCGGTCATTGATGAGGGCTGCTCTGCCTGCTCTTTTCACAAGCCTAGCCGAAACGCCTTCATTTTTCAAACCAGCCGCGCAGCTTTCAGATTTCAACCGCCACTTTGCGCAGCTCGAACTTCTGGATCTTGCCGGTCGAGGTCTTGGGCAGGTCCTGGAAGACCACGCGCTTGGGCGTTTTGAACCCGGCCAAGCGCTCGCGCGCGAAGGCGATGAGCTCTGCTTCGCTCGCCTCCTTGCCTTCCTTGAGTTCGACGAACGCGCAAGGAACCTCGCCCCATTTCTCATCA
>JBCCTH010000222.1:0-4448 GCA_039198835.1 Pseudomonadota bacterium
AAGTGACCGTCCGGCATGCGCGGCACGCTCACTTCACCCTCAGCCACGAGCGCCTGGCTCGCGACAAACTCGCTTTGCACGTCATCCCAGAGGCCGTAGGCCACGATCAGGCCCACAAAGATCAAAAACCAGGTTCCCATCGTGCGCGCCGTTTGGCCAAGCGAGGGCCTGTTTGACAGAAAAAACCCGCCGCCGATCACCGTCAGCAAAAGCAGCAGGAAAAGCATGGTTGCAATCGTATCGCCAGTCATACCGGGCATATGGGGTCAGGACGCGCCGCTTGCAAAGCCCTGCTCGGCAAGGCCGGTGAGTATGAACTGAACGGCCAGCGCGGCCAGAAGCATCCCCAAGAGGCGGGTGACGATATTGACCCCGGTTTTTCCCAGCACGCGCTCAATGGGCCCGCCTGCGAGAAAGAGAAGGAGCGTTATCAAAATGACGCTGATCAAAACGGCATAAACGCCCAGTGTTTTAACGAAATCTCCCTCGGCCTGGCCCGCGAGCAGGATCACCGTGGCGATCGCGCCCGGTCCGGCGATAAGCGGCATCGCGAGGGGGAAGACCGAAGGATCGGCCCGCTCCATCGCCTGTTCATCGCGGCGCTCCTGACGCCGCTCAAAGAGCATATCGAGCGCTGTCAAAAAAAGGAGCGCGCCGCCCGCGATGCGGAAAGCGGCCATCGATATCCCCACGAAGCCGAGCAGGGCTTCACCGACGAGGCCGAACGCCAAGAGCAATGCGCTTGCCACCGCGCAAGAGCGAAAGGCGATCGCGCGTCGCGCCTTGGCATCCATCCCTTGCGTGAGCGCAATGAACAATGGGGCGAGCCCGATGGGATCAATGATCACAAAGAGCGTCGCAAACGCGGTGACGTAAAAGGCGAGATCCATGCCTGCTCATCGCGTTCTCTGGCGGTGGAGGCAAGGCTTGTGAGCAAAGCCCGGCCAGGAGAGTTAAAGTTTCACCTCGCTGGCACATGCCTTATATCGCTTGGCAACCGACGCGAGCAGGACAGCGCCATGAGAGGAACAATTTGGATTTTAGCGGCAGGCGCGCTGGGCATTGCCCTTCTGGCGACAAAGCCAAGCCAGGCAGACGTGGTTGATCTCGTGCGCGATGAAATTCGTGGCGCGCTCTTGGCAATGTCGCCCGAAGAGTTCGACGATCCGACCGCCGAAGCCATCGCCGCGGCCTGCACGGTGTTTTCCGGCCCCTGTGCGAGCCTCATCAGCCTGGCCTTCCCGATAACCTATGAAGATCGGTATGTGTTCGCCGAGGTCACACTGGCCGAAGGGACGTCCGATGAGGTCTCTTGTTGGGCCGCGCTCAATCAAATCTTTTGCCAGGGTTTGTGAGCTGACCTAGCGCGCGCCGTTCTCCAAGGCTTCCAGCGTTTCAAGCGCGGCCATCCAGAGCGTTTCGGCGCGCGCCATAGCCTCTTCCACCTCGGCGAATTTCCTTTGCCAGACCGCACGGTCATGGGCCTTATCGGGGTCGTAAAGCGCCGGATCAGCGAGCTTTTTCTGCAATTTGGCATGCATCTCGTTGAGTTTTTCGATGCGCTCTTCGCATCTTTTCGCCTCTGCGCGGGCCTGCGCGATCGTATCGCGGCTCGCGCGCTTGGCCTTTGGCTTTTGTTGGCGCTCTTTCGGCGCGGGCATCTGCAAAAGAAAGCGCCGGTAGCCGTCAAGATCATCTTCATAGGGGGCCACGGTGCCGTCGGAAACAAGCCAAAGCCGATCGGCCACAAGCCCCAAAAGATGCATATCATGGCTCACCAGGATCACCGCGCCCTTATAGGCGGCCAAAGCTTCGACAAGGCCTTCGCGGCTTTCCATATCGAGATGGTTTGTCGGCTCATCGAGGATGAGGAGATGCGGCGCATCGAGCGTCGCGAGAAGGAGCGCGAGACGCGCCTTTTGCCCGCCAGAGAGCCGCCTGACGGCTGTATCGGCCTGGTCCGCGCCGAGCCCAAAGCCAGATAACAGCGCCCGCAACCGCCCGGGCAGCCAGTCGGGCCGCTCCACGCGCAGATGCTCAATGGGCGTTTGATCGGCTTCCAGCTCATCCATCTGGTGCTGCGCGAAATATCCGATGCGCAGTTTTGAAGCCTTCACCATGCGGCCGGTTTCTGCCGTCAGACGCCCGGAGAGCAGTTTTGCGAGCGTTGATTTGCCCTGGCCGTTTTTGCCCAGAAGCGCGATCCGATCATCCTGATCGATCCTGAGAGTGAGCCGTTCAAGAACAGGCGCGCCCGCGCCATAGCCCACCGCGGCCCCATCAAGATTGATGATCGGCGGGCTGAGCTCTTCTGGCTCAGGAAAAGTGAAGCGGGCGCGCGCTTCGGCCTCGGGCGCCGAGATCACGGCCATCTTTTCAAGCGCTTTCAGGCGCGATTGGGCCTGTTTTGCCTTGTCGGCCTTATAGCGGAACCGGTCGACATAGCTTTGCAAATGGGCGCGTTTGGCATCCTGCTTTTTGGCTTCGGCTGCTTGCAGCGCGCGTTTGGCGGCGCGGGCTTTGGCGAAATCATCGAAGCGGCCCTGATAGAAGGTCAGCTTGCGATGATCGAGATGCAGGATGCTCCCCACGGCGCGGTTCAAAAGGTTGCGATCGTGGGAGATGATGATGACAGTGTGTGGATAGCTTTTGAGATAGCTTTCAAGCCAAAGCGCACCTTCGAGATCGAGATAGTTCGTCGGTTCATCGAGAAGCAGCAGATCGGGCTGCGAGAAAAGCACGGCGGCGAGCGCCACGCGCATGCGCCATCCGCCTGAAAAATCCGCACAGGGCCTCTGCTGATCTTGTTCGTCAAAGCCCAGGCCCTTGAGGATCGTGGCGGCACGGGCCTCGGCCGACCATGCATCGATATCCGCAAGGCGGGTCTGGATTTCTGCGATGCGGTTGGGATCTTCTGTCTGCTCGGCGAGGAGCGCCGCACGTTCTTCATCGGCGGCGAGCACGGTCTCAAGGAGGCTCGCGGCGCTTGCGGGCACCTCTTGAGACACGCCGCCAAGGCGCGCGCCCTTGGGGCGCGAAATGCTGCCGCCTTCGAGCGAGAGTTCACCGCGGATCAGGCGAAACAGCGTGGTTTTGCCTGCCCCATTGGGCCCGACGAGCCCCACTTTGTGACCTTCGGGGATGCTTGCGGACGCGTTCTCGAAGAGCCGCCGCCCCTCCACAGCATAGGTGATATCGGATATGCGGAGCATGTGCGGCGCTTAGCAGAGTGTTTTGCGCGGGGGAAGCGGGCAGGGGGATGGCACGCGGCGCTCTTGCTGCGCAACTCGCCCCACCCGCCATCCCCTTTACCGCGCTTTAAGACGCGAGGATTGAAGGATGATCGCCCATTGTGTGTTCTGCGATATCCGCGAGGGGGCGCCGGCCCACGACCTTGACGCGCTCTTTGCCCAATTGGGCACCTTTGCGCGCGGCCTTGAGGGTGTCATCAGCTTCGATGCTGGCCCGAACCGGGATTTTGAAGCGAAATCCGCGCGATACAACGCTGGCTTTGTCATCAGGTTTCGCGACGCGGACGCGCTCAAGGCCTATGCGAGGCACCCGACGCATCGCGCGCTCGGGGCGCGGCTTGCACGGGCCTGCAACGGAGGCGCAGAGGGCATCATCGTCTTTGATCTTGAATGCGCCTGACGGGCTTTTCACTTTTCCAAACGCGTGTTACGGGCCGCCAAACGCATCTCAGTCCCGCCAGTAATGGAGCAGCCCATGGCCCTAGAGCGCACCTTTTCAATCATCAAGCCTGACGCAACCAAGCGCAACCTGACGGGCAAGATCAACGCCAAGTTCGAGGAAGCCGGCCTGCGGATCGTGGCGCAAAAGCGCATTCACCTGACAAAAGAGCAGGCGGGCGTCTTCTATGAGGTCCACAAAGAGCGCCCGTTCTATGACGAACTCTGCACCTTCATGGCGTCGGGCCCGATTGTGGCTCAGGTGCTCGAAGGCGAAGGCGCTATCGCGAAAAACCGCGAAGTGATGGGCGCAACGAACCCCGCAGATGCCGCCCCCGGCACCGTGCGCGCAGACTTCGCCGAATCCGTCGGAGAGAACTCTGTTCACGGCTCTGACGCGCCGGAAACCGCCGCGGTCGAGATCGCATATTTCTTCTCTGGGCTCGAGCTCGTCGGCTAGGCCTTGGCGGGCCTCAGAGCGCAGCCCAGTCTTTGAACTGAAAGCCAGGGCTTTCACCTGATGGAGCCTCGCGCTGCGGCGCGGGGTTTTTTGTGTCTTTCTGCTCGGGCATCTTGGCCTCCTCTTTCATGGCCTCCCGATGTTGGACATTGATATTGGGTCACAGGGATCTTGCGCGCCCTGACCTCACGATGCCGATGATTGGGGCGATATTTGGGCGCGACCGGGGAAAAGGGCGGGTGCTTTTAAGGTGCCGCCGCTTGCGCCTCGGCGCGCTTCATCTGCTGGTGCTCGTCTTC
>JBCCTH010000223.1:0-4447 GCA_039198835.1 Pseudomonadota bacterium
CCCGGCCCGCAACTCGAGCGTCATGCCCGCGTAAGCGCGAAGCACAGCGCTTTGCGCCCTCCCTGCCACCTAACGTCACTAGAGACTTTCTCGTTCCCATGTCTAAATCGGAAAAGAAAATGCTTGGGAGGGCAAAATGGCATATGAAGATCGTCCATGGACGGCGTTTTACGGGCCCGAGACGCGCGCCGATATTCCCCAGATCGCGTATCGCAACATCGGCGATCTCGTGGGGTCTGTCGCACAGACCTATGGGCGCGCGCCCGCGTTCACGACCTGTCTTCCCAATGGGATGAACGGGACGCTCTCATTTGCCGACGTCGATGAGATGTCGGATGCGCTGGCGATCTATCTGCGCGAAGTGGCTGGCGTGGGCGTGGGCGACCGTGTCGCGCTTCAGATGCCCAATTGCCTGGCCTTCCCCATTGCCGCTTTCGGCATCTTGAAGGCGGGCGCGATCCTTGTGAACGTCAATCCGCTTTACACCGCCGAAGAGATGGCGCGCCAATTCAAGGACGCCAAGCCAAGCGCGCTTATCATCATCGATCTCTTCGCCGATAAAATTCCGGCGGCCACAAAGGGCCATGCGATCCCCAATGTGATTGTCACGCGCGTGCAAGAATGGTTGCCCGCCGCGCCGCGCGGGATCGTCAGCCTCGTGCAAAAATACTGGGACCGCTCCGTCAAGCCCATCGATACGGCCCATATTAGGTTGCCCGACGCCATTAAATCGGGCCGCAGCCACGGCAAGGCCCAGGCCATCGAGGTCGATACCTACGTGGCAGGGATCAGCCCCGATGATATCGCCTGCCTGCAATATACCGGCGGCACGACGGGCGTGAGCAAGGGTGCGATGCTCAGCCACGCCAATCTGATCATGAACATGCAACAATCGATGGAGCTTCTCAAAGGGCTCGATAAGGGCAAGGAGATCGTGCTCACCGCGCTGCCGATGTATCACATCTTCGCTTTTACGGTGAACCTGCTCAGCTTTTACTGGCTGGGCGCGCGCAACATCCTGATCCCCTCGCCGCGCCCGCTGTCAAACCTCAAACGCGCTTTTGAGAACTACAAAGTCACCTGGATGAGCGGGGTCAACACGCTCTTCAACGGGCTCACAAACGAGCTTTGGTTTCAGGATTCGCCCCCAAAGCATCTCAAATTCTCCGGCGCGGGCGGCATGGCGCTTCAGGCCGCGGTGGCCGAGCGATGGGAGGCGATGACCGGCAAACCTGTCTTGCAGGGCTACGGTCTCACCGAGACCTCCCCGGTGTTGACTTTCGAGCCGCTTGGCAAATCGCGCGCGGGCACGATCGGCGTGCCGGTCCCGGGCACAGACCTCGCCTGCCTGGGCGAAGACGGCCTGCCCGTGCCACAAGGCGAGGCTGGCGAGATCGCCGCGAAAGGCCCGCAGATCATGAAAGGCTATTGGCAAAAACCCGAGGAGACCGCCAAGGTCATGCGCGGCGACTACTTCCTGACCGGCGATATCGGTGTGATGGATAAAGACGGCTATTTCAGCATCGTGGATCGCAAGAAAGACATGGTCGTTGTCTCAGGCTTCAACGTCTATCCCAACGAGATCGAAGACTGTCTGATGCTGCATCCCGGCATCACCGAGGCCGCTGTGATCGGCGTGCCCGATGAGGGCACGGGAGAGGCGGTCAAGTGCTTTGTGGTGCGCGGCGATGCGGGCCTCTCGGAGGCCGACATTCGCGCCCACTGCAAAGCGCATCTGACAGCCTACAAGGTGCCCAAACGTGTCGTGTTTCGCGATGAGCTTCCCAAATCGAATGTCGGCAAGATCCTGCGGAAGGATCTGCGCGCCGAAGAACTCGCCAACATTGCTGCGGAGTAAGCCCGATGGTCGATGAATTCACCCAGACTTTGCTCGGGATCATGGTCGCCGTGATCATGCTGGGCATGGGCGCGTCGCTCACACCGCGCGATTTCTATCTCGCCCTGAAGCGCCCCTATGGGCTGATGATCGGCGTGATCTCGCAATACGGGATCATGCCGTTTCTGGGCTTTCTCCTGGCGGCGACGCTTGTCGTGCCCGAGCCCATCGCGCTGGGGATCCTGCTCATGGCCTGCATGCCAGGCGGGACAACCTCGAACATTTTCACCTATTTCTCCAAGGGAAACCTGGCGCTGAGCGTGCTTATGACGGTGACCTCGACGGTGACGGGGGTGGTCCTCATTCCGATCATATTGATCGTTTATGCGGCAGCCCTCGACATCGAGATCCCGCGCGAAGATATCATCGCCGTGCTCATCGTGCTGCTTGTCCCGGTGGCGATCGGGATGGTGGTCAGGCGCATCAGTGCGAATGCGGGCGCGGTCATGGAATTCGGCGGATCGATCCTGGCGCTCTTTTTCATCCTCTTCATCATGGTGACTTGGATCCCTCAGAACTGGCAATTTCTGCTCGAGACCACCACCGCGACCTATACAGCCTCTCTCGCGCTTGGCCTTGTGGGCATCACGATCGGCTATCTCTTTGCAAAATCGCTTCGGCTTCACCCGCGCAATGCACGCACCGTGGCGCTCGAAACGGGGATCCAGAACGGCCCGTTGGCCATCGCCATCATTGTCTTCACGTTCCCAAGCGACGAGCAACAGGCGATCATGGCGGTGCCCGCGCTCTATTCGCTGTTCATCGTCATCGTGGCGACATGCGTGACGCTGGTTTTCCGCCGCGCCAACACCGCAGCCGAGCAAAAGCTGCCCGATAGTCTGCTCTAGCCGCGCCCCAGAACAAGCTTTTTTGCGGGGGGCTGGGAGCGGGCCCGCCCGCCTCCCTCCTGCGCCGTAGGCTTGGCCCATCGGTGGCGCGGCTTCGCCGCGTGGCGCTTTCATGCGAGGTGCCAGCCAGGCACACTTCAAGGCACGCATCTGAAAGACGGGGGAAAGTGGCGCGGTTGACGGGGCTCGAACCCGCGACCCCCGGCGTGACAGGCCGGTACTCTAACCAACTGAGCTACAACCGCGCGTAGCGGGTGGATTACGGTTTGCCCTCTTGGGCGTCAAGCGCCTTTTCCGGCATCTTGATCGAATTGTTGGGCCAGCCTCGAAAGCGCCGCGTCTTCCCAAAGAAATGGCGCGACCATGATCGGATGGCCGAGCAATGTCTCGCCGTAGATGCGCCCTTCGTGCCCGCCCATCTTTCGGTAAAAGCCGCGCGAGGGCGCGTTTGCGGCGATCACCTCGAGGCGGAGCGCCGTGCCCCCCGCAGCGCTGACATGGGCCGCCGTGGCCGATAAAAGCCGCGCCCCGATCCCCTGCCCTTTTCGTGGTGGCGCGACATGGAGATTATCAAGCAGCGCCGGGCGCTCCCAAACCACTGCGGAAAAACCCAGAAGCGCATCGCCTTCAAAGGCCGCGAGCACGAGCCGCTCTTCTGGCCAAGTGCCCCAACGCGCAGCCATATTAGCCTCAAGCGGGGCCTCAAGCGCCACTGGGGGCACGAAAGGCCGGTAAGCCGAGCGCCAACTGGCTTCATGCAGCGCGCGACTGGCTTGCCTGTCGCGCGCTGTCGCTTGCCGGATCGAAATCATCAGCGTTCAGGCAGCGGGATGTAATCACCCGCATCGTTGGGCGGAAGCTGAAACCGCCCATGTTGCCAATCGCCCTGACGCCACGCCTCCTTTGCTTCTTCTATGCGCTCTTTCGAGGAAGCGACGAAATTCCACCAGATATAACGTGGCCCTTCCAGCGTCTCTCCGCCCAGCATCATCACGCGCGCACCGCGCTCGCCCGCGCGCAGGCTCACCCGGTCGCCCGGGCGAAACACCATCATCTGGCCGCGCTCGAAGGTTTGCCCCGCCACTTCGATGCTTCCTTCAACGACATAGACGCCGCGATCTTCGTGATCATCTGGCATCGGGAGCTGCGCCCCCGCTTCAAGGAGCGCATCGGCGTAAAACATCTCTGACGCCGTCTCAACAGGCGCCCGTTCTCCATAGGCATTTCCCAGGATGAGGCGCACCTCCTTGCCCTCGCCTTCCATTTCAGGGAGCGCCGCCTTTGGCGCATGGACAAACTCGGCGGCGCGATCCTCATGGTCTTTAGGCAACGCAACCCAGGTCTGGATGCCAAAAAGCGAATGCGGGTTCTGGCGCACCTCGCCATCGACCCGCTCGGAGTGGGTGATGCCATGGCCCGCGACCATCCAGTTCACGGCCCCCGGTTCGATCCACTGATCGGTGCCCAGACTATCCCGGTGATGGATCTTACCTTTGTAGAGATAGGTGACGGTCGCAAGCCCGATATGGGGATGCGGGCGCACATCGATCCCCTGACCGGTCACGAACTCCGCCGGGCCCATCTGATCGAAGAAGATAAATGGCCCGACCATCTGCCGCTTGGGCGCAGGCAAAGCGCGGCGGACTTCAAACCCGCCGAGATCGCGCGCGCGTGGCACAATCACCGTCTCGATCGCGTCAAC
>JBCCTH010000224.1:0-4413 GCA_039198835.1 Pseudomonadota bacterium
CCGGCGGAGAGGAATAAAAGGCTACGCCCTGCGAAAACCCACTACACGCATCCCGAATACGCCCGGTCAAAGATGTGTGGCCGGAGCCAAGGCGCGTGACGCTTTCCCACCAAGCCAAGCCCGCGCCCTGCCAGCAAGGGGCACCCTCGAGCGAGCGAAAGCCCAGCCCGGCCGATGCGCGCCCAACCGCGCCGTATCACACGGCATTCCTCAGCTTGGCATCGATGAACTCACGAACAGGGAGGTCCTCTAAGACCTCAGGAAGACACCAAATAGACCCTTCGGCCGTCTTCGGCTGCGCCCATCCACTGAGCCAGTCCCCGATGAGTTGAAGCTTATCTTCAGAGGTCGATAGGCCGAGCCCGTCATAGAGAGCCGCCACCTGCGCGTTCGTGACCTTCACAGTGCCAAACTTGCGCATCACCCTTTCATCGGCCTCGTCCCAAGCGGTCAGCAACTCGTTGAAAAACAGCCTCTTAGCGGTGTTCACAGCCCTGTCGCGATCATCATTGCTGTTTTTATGGCTGAAGCCAGAAAGACCGGGGATAGAGATCTCAACGATCTCGGATTCTTCATCTTCCTGGCTAACGTTCACAGCTTCAAAGAACCCGCCAAGGTTATCGACCAGCACGGCAAGTCGCTTTTCGCGCACGCTTTGCTCGCGTTTGTGCGCGCTCTTCTTAAACTTCTCGCGGGGCTCGCTCAAAAGCCTGTGCAGCTCCATCGATAGAACCGGATCAGTGAGCGAAATGTTGATCGCCTCCCGGGTCGGATTGATCAGTGTGAATTCGAGCTTGCCCTCGAAACCCGGATCCACCTGGAAGCCGCAATTCACGATGATCCCCAAACGGCTCACCGCCGTCGTGCCGCCCACGCGGCCCACGAAACGGTTGTTGAGCTCTATGTGTTCGGCCGTTTCCACATTCAGCACCTGGCCGGGCGCGACCGTCAAACAGCCTTCCACCTCAGATTGCTTCGCGGCGTCCAAATCGATGACATCGGGGCTCAGCGCGAAATCGTAAGACGCTTGTTTGAGCTGCGCCGGTTCGAAGGGATCGATGATCAATTCTCCCTCGAGCTGAGCCGCATCGATCTCGTGATCGACCATGATCGCCGCACGCGTCGGCAAAACGCTCGCATTGCGCTGGCGGCGTCTTTGATCGAGATCGAGCCAGTGCCTGGGCTCATGGCCGAAGGAGACGCCGATCCGGCGCGACATAACCTCCGAGATCGGCAGCCTGCCGTTCAACACCCCGCTCAAGCTCTGTCGTGTTACGCCCAGGTCTTCCGCGAACTCATTCACGCTGAGCCCGCGTTTCGCCATCTCCGCGCGCAACAAATCACCCGCGGAAGGCCCGGTTTCAAATCCGGTATCGCTCGAATGTTTATTCATCCCGATTCTCCTTGGGGATTTGTAACACGACGTGCCTGCCTCCCCTAAAGGAATTGTTTACGCGCGGGCCGGGCCATCGCGACGCGCTTGAAACTGTCGCCTGCGTCGCTGGTTCGAGGCGGTCTTTCCGGCAAGGTCTGCAAACCAGATCAATCAAATCGCGCAAATCGGCATGACTTCCGCTAAGCTCGCAAGCGAACCCATGTCGAGATGCCGATGCCCAGATCCCTCTCCCGTTTTCTCTCCACAGGCCTTCTTCTCGCAAGCATCTCGCTGCCGCTGAGCGCTCTGGCCCAAGCCAGCGACCCGATGATCGCGCTTGATCAATCGAGCCTGCCAGATCGCTTCTCTGAAGATCTCGCCGAGATCGCATCGGCCCGGCGTATGGCGCTCGCGGGCGAGCTCTCCGCGGCCGCACGCGCGCTTGGCCCGTCGGCGAGGGCCGGGAATGCCGCGGCGCTCAATCTGCTCGGTGTTCTCCAAACCGATCTGAGCGCTCAAGGGGGGGGCCTCTATGATCCGGTGGCGGGTGTGGCTGCGCTCAAAGAAGCCGCCGATGCAGGCTTTCCGCCCGCATTCCATAATCTGGGGCTCTTTTATTCAGAGACCCACGCGCAAAGCGCGCCCGATCTCGCCGCAGCGGCCCGTGCCTTTGAAGCGGCTGTGGCCATGGGGTATCGGCCCGCGCGGCTTGAACTTGCCCAACGTCTCGCCAATGGCACGGGCACAGCTATCGATTTTGCCCGCGCGCGCGCCCTCGCCACGGCCGCCGCGCGCGATGAAAGCTCAGGGGCCGCCGAGGTGCTTTTGGGCGATCTCGCTTTCTTTGAGACCGACCGCGCCGCAGATATCGCTCTGGCCCTGCGCCATTATGAGGCAAGCGCCGCAAAGGGGAACGGGCATGGCGCCCATGAAGCCGCGCTCATCTACTATTATGGCGAGACCGGCCCGGTTGATCTCAATGCAGCGCGGGCGTTTTTTGCCCAGGCGCTCGCCGGGGGCGAAGAGCGGGCGCGCGCTTTCCTCATTCGGGTGCATGCCAATGTCGGTAACCCGGCCCGGGCCCTGGCGCTCGGCGTCGAGGCCGCCGCGCTGGGCGATGTGGCGGGCCAGACCGCCCTCTGGGAGGTTCAGGCCTACGGCATCGGCAAGGCGCCTGACTTCAACGCAGCCCGCGCTCTCGCGCAAAGCCTGCGCGATAAGGGCGCGGCCGAGGGCAGCTATCTCCTGGGAGAGATGGCCTATGACGGCCTCGGCGCGCCCGTCGATCACATCAAAGCGCTCGGGCTCTATCGCGAGGCCGTCGCGCGCGATCCGGCCCATGAAGCCGCGCTCTTTTCGTTGGGCTTCATGCTGATGCGCGGGCAAGGCGACGCGCGCGATTATCCTGCCGCCTCGCGCTTCTTGTTGCGCGCCCATGGGGCGGGAAGCGGCGATGCGGTCTATGATCTCGCGCTGCTCCATGGCCATGGTGATTTCGCCGGGCCCCATCAAGAGCCGCTCCGCGCGCTCTGGGCCTGCCTCACGCTCGAAGGGCAGGGGGCCGATCTCGCGGGTGAGGGGCTCGAACGCGAGCGCGCGACCTGCGTCACCGCGCTGGAAACCGCCAGTTCCGATGACCGTGCCGCCGCCGCCGCGCTGCCGTGACGCCCCGCGCGCGGTGATATGGCAATTGCAACGCGCATCCATCCCGCGCAAGATGCTGAAAACATTGGAGCGCAACACACGTGACCATCCCCCGCCGCCCGCTCACCCTCCGCGACGTTTCCGAGGCCTCCGGCGTCAGCGAGATGACCGTGAGCCGCGTGCTGCGCAACAGTGGCGATGTGAGCGAGGCGACGCGCGAAAAGGTGCAGTCAGCGGCAAAATCGCTGGGCTATGTCCCCAACAAGATCGCCGGGGCGCTGGCCTCCCAACGGGTCAATCTCGTCGCGGTGATTATCCCATCGCTGTCCAACATGGTCTTCCCGGAGGTGATGACAGCCATCTCCGATACCCTCGATGGCTCTGGTCTTCAGCCCGTGGTCGGCGTCACCAATTACATGCCCGACCGCGAAGAGCAGGTGCTCTATGAGATGCTCTCCTGGCGGCCATCCGGGGTCATCATCGCAGGTCTGGAACAGACCGAGGCATCAAAGGCCATGCTCGCCAATTCAGGCATCCCCATCGTGCAGATCATGGATATTGATGGCAATCCCATCGACAACGCCGTGGGCATCTCGCATCGCCGCGCGGGCCGCAAGATGGCCGAGCAGATCCTGAAGGCGGGCTACCGCCATATCGGTTTCATGGGCACGAAGATGCCCCTCGATACCCGCGCCCGGAAGCGCTTCGAAGGGTTCACAGCCGCATTGGCCAAAGGCGGCGTGCAGGTGGAGGATCAGGAGTTTTATGAGGGCGGCTCGGCGCTCGTGAAAGGCCGCGAGATGACCGCGGCCATGCTCGAGCGGAACCCGGAGCTCGATTTTCTCTATTATTCCAATGATATGATCGCAGCAGGCGGGCTCCTCTATCTCTGGGAAAAAGGCATCTCGATCCCCGGTCAGATCGGGATGGCGGGCTTCAACGGCATCCGCCTGCTCGACGGCCTGCCGATCAAACTGGCCACCATGGATGCCTGCCGCGCCGAGACCGGCGCGAAAGCCGCCGAACTCATCCGCGCCCGCGTCGAGACGCCCGACGCCGCCCCCGAGATCGTAGAATTCACCCCCAAGATCGCCCTGGGTCAGACGCTCAAGCGCAAGCTCTAGCGCCCCGCCCGGTGGAACCCCAGGCAGCCCCCGAGCCTCCCCCCGGGAGGGGGCTAATGCATAATTCGCACTCAGATCAGACACCCAACTTAGGGCACCTACTGACCCCAAGCCAAAAAGAGCAGCCCCCACCCAGGCTCGGGGGCTGCCCTCATCGCCCAGTAGGCTGGGCCGCAGCCATGGCTGAAACCCAAGCCCGTAGGGTGGGGTTCCACCCCACCATCAATGCTTCTGCGTCACCAGCGCCGTCTAGCACCCACAAGCCACGGC
>JBCCTH010000225.1:0-4395 GCA_039198835.1 Pseudomonadota bacterium
CGAGACGATCCCCCTCGATGTGCTTGCCACCGAGCTTGAGAGCATCCTTGCCGCGGCTTCGTCTCTTTTTGGCGAGGCAAGCGATGCCGATCTGCCCGCGGCGCTTGCTGCGGCTTTGAGCGAGGCCGAGGGCGCGCTTTCTGACCTGCGCGCGGGCGGCCTCATCGCCGGAGCCAATGCGACGATGGCATCCGCGCAATCGGCCGCCGCCGCCATTGAGATCGCCGCCGCTGATCTGCCCACGCTGGTGGCGCGCGCCAGTGCCGCTTTGGGGCAAGCGCAAGACACATTGAGCGACTTCGACGAGCAATCGACATTCACGCGCCAGACCACTGCCGCCTTGCGCGAGATCGAGCGGGCTGCCAAAGCCGTTACAGACCTCGCCCGTGCCATCGAGCGCAGGCCAAATTCGATCCTCTTGGGACGCTAGCACGCCATGCGCCATCTTTTCTCTCTGCTGCTTCTCTTCGCCCTAGCGGCCTGTGGCGGCTCTGAGACGCTCGTCGCGACGCCCCAGGTGAAGCTGGCCGAGCATGGGAAATCAAAGTTCTCGGATATCGAGGTCATTGATGTGTCCTTGCCGGTCTATGCCGCGTCCGAGGCGATCGCGATCGTGACGGAAGACGGCCTCACACGCTCATCGCTCCTTTGGGCCGATGATCCGACGCGGGCGGTGACGCTCGCGCTCACGCGCAATCTCAAAGAGATCACCGGCGCGCGGATCGCATCGGAGCCCTGGCCTTTCGATAGCTTCCCGAAAGCGCGCATCGACGTGCGCGTTGAAGCGCTTTTGGTGAGCGAAACCGCACTGACATTCTCAGGCCAGTATTTCGTCGCCGATCTGGAAGGCCGTGGCCGAGATCATGCGCATCTCTTCGAGATCATCACCAAAATGCCCGACCTCTCCGCGAGCGCGGCGGCGAGGGGCCGGGCCGAGGCCGTGGCGATCCTCGCGCAACGGATTGCAAAAGAAGCGCTCTAGCGAACCTGGCGATCCCTGAAGGACTCGAACCCTCAACCTGCTGATTAGAAGTCAGCTGCTCTATCCAGTTGAGCTAAGGGACCGCTTGCCTGACCTTCTCTGCGGTTTTAAGCAGCCGATCAAGGCCCGACGGAAAGTTCTTTATGGCTCTGGATAACGCGCAAAGGCGCGCTCTGATCGACGCCGTGCGCGCAGCCGCGCGGCAGGAAATCATGCCGCGCTTCAGAGCGCTGGCGACTGACGACATCGCGTCAAAGTCAAACGCGCATGACATGGTCACCGCGGCTGATCTGGGCGCAGAGGCGATGCTTCGCGCCACCTTGCCCGAGATCCTGCCCGGAGCGCGGATCATCGGCGAAGAGGGCGTCGCCGCTGACCCGACCGAACTCGATGCGCTCACCGAGCAAGGCCTCAAGATCATCCTCGATCCGGTCGATGGCACCTGGAATTTCGCGCGCGGCCTCGCGACCTTCGGCACCCTTCTGGCGGTGATCGATGGCGAAGAGACGGTGTTTGGCCTGCTCTACGATCCGGTCAATGATCACTGGATCGAGGCCATAGCCGGTGGGGGCACTTGGCGCGTGGCCGGGTCTTCGAGGATCCGCTGCCGCGTTGCCGCTGGCGCTTGTGAAACCACGGGCCTCGTTGGGCTCCACCACGCCGCCGGGCTCAGCGCGCCGCAATGGCTGGCCTGCGCCGCCCTTTATCCGCGCTTCAGCAAGATCACAGCGACCCGCGCCTCGATCTGGGATTACTGGCTTTTGGTCACCGGCGGCGCGGATTTCTGCCTCAACCGCTACCTCAATGTCTGGGATCATGCGGCGGGCGCTTTGGCGCTCCGCGAGGCGGGCGGGTATCCCGCGCTCATTGACGGCCGCGCATATGTCCCGGCCATGCGCGAAGGCTATCTTCTGGCCGCGTGCTCCAGGGAGGCCTGGCAAACCGCCGCGGGCGTCTTCAAGCCAGCGCTTGACGCGTAAGAAAAATGGCCCGCGAGGGGCCATTGAAAGGATTGAAGGGGAATGATGCGCAGCGTTTGATAGAGACCCGGATCGACCTGAGCGAGGGGTGGGTGAGTGGGGCGGACCCGGGCCTCTAAGCTGCTTACAATTAGAGCTAAGATCAAGTAATGACGCAAAGCAAGACTTAATTTACCGTTAAGGTTGTGTTAATCGATTAAGGCTCCCCTAAAAATCATTGAATTAATTGATTTTTTCAGATCGCGGAAAATCAGCGAGAAATATTCCTCCCCCAAAATAGCGAGAAAAAACTTCCCTCTTGAACCTGCCTTCAAAGGGCGCACCTTGGCATGTGAGAGAAAGGTCTGATCGATGCACAACAACTCAGCTGAAGCCATGCCCGCGCTCACCCACGCGCCCGTCAACCCGGGCGGCAATGTGCGCGCGAGAGAGAAGCTCGAGGGCGGTAAGCGCTTTGAGATGCAGACAGAATTCTCACCGGCAGGCGACCAGCCGACCGCGATCAAGGAACTGACAGCGGGGGTCCTCGGCGGCGAACGCGATCAGGTGCTTTTGGGGGCCACCGGCACGGGCAAGACCTTCACGATGGCGAAGGTCATCGAAGAAACACAGCGGCCCGCCATCATCTTGGCCCCCAACAAGACGCTCGCCGCCCAGCTTTACGGCGAGTTCAAAGGATTTTTTCCCGAGAATGCGGTCGAATATTTCGTGAGCTACTATGATTATTATCAGCCCGAAGCCTATGTGGCGCGCTCGGATACATACATCGAAAAAGAGAGCCAGATTAACGAGCAGATCGACCGCATGCGCCATTCTGCGACGCGCGCCCTCCTCGAGCGGGATGACGTGGTGATCGTCGCGTCGGTCTCTTGCATCTACGGCATCGGGTCGGTCGAAACCTACGGCGCAATGACCCAGGATCTCTATTCCGGAAGAGAATACGACCAGCGCAAGGTCATGGCCGATCTCATCGCACAGCAATACCGCCGCAATGATCAGGCCTTCCAGCGGGGCGCGTTCCGTGTGCGCGGCGACAGCCTCGAGATCTGGCCCGCGCATCTCGAAGATCGCGCCTGGAAACTCAGCTTCTTCGGGGAAGAGCTCGAAGCGATCACCGAGTTCGACCCGCTCACGGGAGAAAAGGTCGATACCTATGAGCGCGTGCGCATCTATGCCAATTCGCATTACGTCACGCCGCGCCCGACAATGCAGCAAGCGATCATCAACATCAAAAAAGAGCTGCGCATCCGGCTCGATCAACTCGTCGGCGAAGGCAAGCTTCTGGAAGCGCAGCGCCTTGAGCAACGCACGAACTTCGATCTTGAGATGCTGGAAGCCACCGGCGTGTGCAACGGGATCGAGAATTATTCGCGGTATCTGACGGGCCGCGCGCCGGGCGAGCCGCCGCCCACCCTTGTTGAATTTATCCCTGATAATGCCATCGTCTTCGCCGATGAGAGCCATGTGAGCGTGCCGCAGATCGGCGGCATGTATCGCGGCGACTACCGCCGCAAGTTCACGCTCGCCGAACATGGCTTTCGTCTGCCGTCCTGCATGGATAATCGCCCGCTCAAATTCGAAGAATGGGATGCCATGCGCCCGCAATCTGTCTTTGTTTCGGCGACGCCCGCATCCTGGGAGCTTGAGCAATCAGGCGGGGTTTTTACTGAGCAGGTGATCCGGCCCACAGGCCTTCTTGATCCGGTGGTCGAGATCAGGCCGATCGACATGCAGGTCGATGACCTCCTCGATGAAATCCGCAGTGTCGCGGCCAAGGGCATGCGCGTTTTGGCAACCACACTGACCAAACGCATGGCCGAGGATCTCACCGAATATCTCCACGAGCAGGGCATTCGTGTCCGCTATATGCATTCCGACATCGATACGATCGAGCGCATCGAGATCCTGCGCGATCTCAGGCTCGGTGCGTTCGATGTGCTCGTGGGGATCAACCTGCTGCGCGAGGGGCTCGACATCCCCGAATGCGGGCTCGTGGCCATTCTTGACGCGGATAAAGAGGGGTTCCTGAGATCGGAGACCTCGCTCGTCCAGACCATCGGGCGCGCCGCGCGAAACGCCGATGGCCGGGTGATCATGTATGCCGACAAAATCACCGGATCGATGGAGCGCGCGCTGGCGGAAACGAACCGACGGCGCACCAAACAGATCGCTTACAACGAGACCCACGGGATCACGCCGGAAACGGTCAAAAAGAACGTCGAAGACGTTTTGGCCGGGCTCTACCAGGGCGACGTGGACATGAACCGCGTCACAGCCAAGATCGACCAGCCCGCCGGCGGCAACCTCCAGGCCGTTCTCGACGGGCTGCGCGAGGACATGCGCAAGGCCGCTGAAAACCTCGAATTCGAGGAAGCCGCCCGTCTGCGCGATGAGGTCAAACGGCTTGAGGCTGTGGACCTTGCCATCGCCGAC
>JBCCTH010000226.1:0-4386 GCA_039198835.1 Pseudomonadota bacterium
CCCATGAACAGGCTGATGATCGGGTTGATAAGGTCGGCCACCAGGCTTGATACGATGGCTGTGAACGCGGCTCCGATGATGATGCCCACCGCCATATCCATCACATTGCCCTTGGCGATGAATTCTCTGAATTCCTTGATCATGTCACTCTCTCCACATTGATCCATAGTTCCCTTGGGCGCCTCGTTTGCGTGCGCCTCGCGCGCAGGGTGCAGTGCCTTTGCGCACATTTCCACGACTTTTTTCGTGGTGCGACGCTGTTAAGGTACGGGCTCAATCTAGGAGCCCGAACATGGCCGATCTTGCCCAGTTTCCCATCACTCAAAAGTGGACGCCCAAAGACCCGAGCGTCATTCAACTGTTCTCTTTCCCAACGCCAAACGGGGTGAAGGCCTCGATCGCTCTTGAGGAGCTGGGGCTGCCTTATGAAGCGCATACGGTCACCTTGGCGGATGCCGATGTGAAGAGCCCCGAGTTCCTTTCGCTCAATCCCAACAACAAAATCCCGGCAATCATCGATCCCAATGGGCCGGGCGGGAAGCCGCTCGCGCTTTGGGAAAGCGGCGCGATCCTGCTTTATCTGGCTGATAAGACCGGGCAGCTTGCGGGCGCTGGCCCGGCTGAAAAGGCCACCGTGACCCAATGGCTCATGTGGCAGATGGGCGGGCTCGGCCCGATGTTTGGGCAGCTCGGCTTTTTCTACAAGTTCGCCGGGGCCGCTGTTGAAGATCCGCTCCCCAGAGCGCGCTACGTCGGCGAGGCCAAGCGGCTGCTCAACGTGATCGATCAACAACTCGAAGGGCGTGAGTGGGTCGCGGGCGAGTACTCAATCGCTGACATCGCGATCGCGCCGTGGCTCGGGGCGCTTGAGTATTACGGTGCCAAAGAGACCGTGGGCTGGGATGGTTTTGAAAACGCGAAAGACTATCTCGCGCGGTTCCGCGCACGCCCCGCCGTCCAAAAAGGGATGAACGTGCCGCCGCGCCCTTAGGCTATTTAGGCAACGTCCCCACAAGAATATAGCGCAACATATCGGCGACCTTGAGCGGGTCGTCGGTCACGCCGAGGGCGGCGGCATCGACCTCTTTAAGCGCATGCTGGTGCTCGGGCCCGTGAACAACAATGAGACTTTTGCCGAGCGCCGCCGCGAAGCCTGCGTCAAACGCGGCGTTCCACTGCTTATATTTCTCTCCGAAACGGACGACGACGATATCGGCATCCGTTAGCCCCTTGCGGGTGCGCATCGCGTTGAGCTTTGCGCCCTTGTGATCGTGCCAGAATTTATCGGGCTCCGCTCCCATGATCGCGACGCCGCAATCATCGCTTGCCGCATGATCCGTTACCGGGCCTGAAAATGTGACATCGAGGCCCGCGCAAGCGGCGATGATCTCATCGCGCCAGGCCGTGTGAATTTCACCGCTGAGATAAACGTTCAACTGCATCCTGGACCTCTCCTCAATGGCGCGCCCCGCTCGGTCAGCCGCGCAACTCACCGCCGGTCGCTTTGGTGACCTTTTCGACGATCTTCGTGCTCACGGCTTCGATATCGGCGTCTTTCAATGTGGCGTCTCTGGGTTGCAGCCTGACCGTGAACGCAATCGATTTCTTACCGACCGGAACGGTGCCCGTGGCCTCGGAACCGACGAACTCGTCAAAGACGCGCACGTCTTCAACGAGCGTTTTATCCGCGCCCAAAGCCGCGTTCACGAGGGTCACCGCCTCGACCTGCGCGTCTACGACAAAGGCAAAGTCGCGTTCAACCGCTTGCAAATCGCTGATCGCAAGCGCGTTGCGCGTCGTCGACTGATTGCGCTTTGCGGGGATGTTATCTTGCCAGAGCGTGAAGCCCACGGCAGGCCCTTTGACATCAAGCGTCGCCAGAACTTTGGGGTGGAGCTCGCCGAACTCGGCCAGCACGGTCTTGCCCAGGGCCATTTGCCCAGAGCGGCCCGGGTGCCACCAGGGCGCGGCGCTGCGCCTGATCTGCATGCGTTGGGGCGCGCCGAGCGCCGAAAGGATCGCCTCCAGATCTGCTTTGGCATCGTAAAGATCGAAGGCGCGACGCGCGCCATGCACATCCTTGGGCCCGGTATGGCCGATGAGCAGCGCGCTGAGCGTGCTCCCTTGATCCTCGGGCTCGCCGCCTGCCCAGGTCGCGCCCACTTCAAAGAGGGCGAGCGACCCCAAACCGCGCGCCTGATTGCGAGACGCCGCCTGAAGAAGCCCCGGCAGCAAAGACGGGCGCATGTGGCTCATATCGTTCGAGATCGGGTTTTCGAGCGCGGCATCGGATGTGCCGCCGCCAAAGAGGCTGGCGGAGGCCTCATCAATGAAGCTGTAGGTGACGCATTCATTATAGCCGAGGCCAGCGGCCGTGCGCCGCGCGATCTGCTCGCGGCGTTGCGCAGCCGTCAAGATCGGTTTGCCCGCGCCCATGGCCTGGCCTGAAACGGGCGGCAACGGCTTGCCTTCGAGTTTCGTGAGCGAGGCAATGCGCGCCACTTCTTCCACAAGGTCGGCCTCGCCCATCACATCCGGCCGCCAGGACGGGACCTGCGCCATATCACCGTCAAGTTCAAAGCCGAGCGCCGCAAGCGTTGCGCGCTGGGTGTCTGGGGCGATCTCCATCCCGACGAGGCTTTGCACGCGGTCGGTATCGAGCCGGTAGGCGCGCGACACATCCGGCATGGCCCCCGCCACCACAACCTCAGAGGGCTCGCCGCCCGCATGATCGAGGATCACCCGCGTCGCATGATCAAGGCCTGTCGCTGTCCAGGCTGGATCGATGCCGCGCTCGAAGCGGTAGCGCGCATCTGAGTTTATCTTCATCGCGCGCCCGGTATAGGCTGTGCGCACCGGGTCGAAATAGGCCGCTTCAAGAAAGACGTTGACTGTCTCCTCGGTCACACCCGAGGCAAGCCCGCCCATGACGCCCGCGATGCTCTCAGGCCCATCATCATCGGCGATGACGGTGGCCCCCTCTGGAAAAACATAGTCTTTCTCATCGAGGCCGGTGATCGTCTCGCCCCCTTCGGCCCGGTAGAGGCGAAGCGCGTGCCCAGTGATCTTGTCGGCGTCGAACACGTGAAGCGGGCGGTTGTTGTCATAGGTAAAATAATTCGTGACATCCACGAGAAACGAGATCGGGCGCAGACCGATGGCTTTCAAAAGGTGCTGAAGCCAGGCCGGCGATGGGCCATTTTTCACGCCCCGGATGAGACGCCCGTAAAATACCGGGGCGTGGGCAAGGGTGTCGGCGGCGATGGTGACGCTGATCGGGCACGGGAAAGCGCCTTGGACAGGCTCAATGTCGTGCGGCTTCATCTTGCCGAGGCCGCGCGCGGCGAGATCGCGGGCAATGCCGCGCACACCAAGCGCATCGGGCCTGTTCGGTGTGATGGCTATTTCAATGACCGGGTCGATCTTCTCCGGGTCATTTTCTGCCAGCCAATCCACAAACCGCGCACCCACCTCGCCCGATGGCAACTCGATGATGCCGTCATGGGCATCTGACAGTTCCATCTCGCGCTCTGAACACATCATCCCATGGCTTTCTATACCGCGAATCTTGCCAATATTGATGGTTGTATCGATGCCGGGCACATATGCCCCCGGCTGCGCGATCACGACTGTGATCCCTTCGCGCGCATTGGGCGCGCCGCAGATGATCTGCTTGAGGCCTTCGCCGGTCTCGACCTGACAGACCTTGAGTTTATCGGCATCCGGGTGCTTTTCAGCCTGTTTGACAAAGCCCAATGTAAACGCGCCCAGGCGTTCGCGCGGGTCATCAACCCCCTCGACCTCAAGGCCAAGATCGGTCAGCGCGTCGCAAATATCGGCGACGCTTGCCTGCGTTTCCAAATGCGCTTTGAGCCAGGACAATGTGAATTTCATGGGTCTGCCTTTGCACCTCGACGGAGCGTGGGCTAGCGCATTTGCTTGATGGGGGAAAGGGGCCGGGATGCCAGCGCGCTATGGCACGTTTGAAAGCGCGTGTGGCGGGATCCCTTGAGCGTTTTTCACCGGCACCGCGCCCAGAAGAGGCGCGCGCCGAGCGGTCTTATCCGGGCCAACATCTGGCGCAATGGCGCTTACACATTTAGGCGGGTTGGAATGCGTTTGCCCTGCTTGGCTTTGCGGAAGCTTGCCGCCCCTCCCCTGGCTCTGCGCGCAAAACCTGCTTAGGCAAGTGGGCCCTAGCGCCTCTGGCACGGTGGCGCTATTTCTCGCGGAACACCCCGGTCAACACCCCCCGTTGAAACCGCACTGGCCCGCGCCAAGCCAAGCTGCACCTTGCAACATGAAATCAACGCCCGGATTTTCGCCGCGCGCTTAAGCGCATATGAGGCGGCCCGAAGCGCCTGCCTGCTCTAAGGCAGCATATCG